>WGSN01000013.1:0-61561 GCA_014871645.1 Collinsella sp. | reverse complement strand
CTGCGGAAACGCGGGGTCCGTTCAGGCTGTTGCGTTGAGATTGAAAATCAACCACTTATTGATGGCCGCGCATATCCACAATTCCAAAGTACCCTAGTCAGCTAGCATGTCATCATGCCCAATCGCGCTACCGCGTATATCGCAAACAATAGTTACCATGAAAGTCTCCATTGCCCTTGGCTTTCGCGAACAAGCAGCAGGTCATCAACTCCGCTTTGCCTCGTCGTCGGCGTCGAGCCCTTCAGCCTTCTTGGCGATATCAGCCAGACCCGGATTCATCTTTTCGCAAGCGCCGTCCACAATCTTCTTCAAGCTTTCAAAAAAAGAGAAGGCTTTGCGATCCTGTTTAAGTTCAGTCGTGGGCTCGAGAAAAATCGTCGTAGGTTCGTCGATTCCAGCGAAAAGGGCCGAGTACAACTTCCCTACGTTCAGCTTCGGGTCTTCGACATCAATGGAAAAGCCGTCAACACCCTCGATCGCGATCTTTCCATCCTTCAGCCCGACCTTATATGCCTTCTGAGCCATAGCGTTTGAGTCGTTTCCTGACAACGTCAGCGCCTCCTTCAACGGTCTTTGCCACAAGGTCGAGCACCTTGTAGTCGTCGCATTCGTATTCCAAAGCCCCACTCATCACGTCAATTGTTCCATTTTCGTTGCGCGCGAGAACGATAACGTTATCGACGTCCAGGTTTACGACAAAGAGCGGGTTGTGCGTGATCATCAGTACCTGCCGGTTGGCGCTCATCCTCTTAAAGGCGTCGAGAACGTGTTCCTTAATCGCTACTTGCGAGATTTGATCCTCCGGCTGGTCGATAATGTAGACCCCTGATTTAGTGTCCTCCTCCGCCAAAAGATCGAAGTAAAGGGTCCCGTACAGGCCAGGCGACGGTTCGGCGTCGATGCCTATGGACTTGTTGGTGATTTTCCTTCTTTCGGTTACACGGTCAACCACCGAATGAAGCTTGTTGCTAATCTGCTCGTAGCACATAGCCACGGAAGGTTTTTCACCTGTTACCGCTGCAGCTATTTCTTCGGTAGTCAGCTCAGTCTCGGACTCAATGCCATTCAACAACAGTGAAAGCTTAGGCTTGTTGAACACCTCTTCGAACACCGCTTTGCAGTAGTCTACGTCGGTCTTACCGGAAGTGAGCTCGGAGACAAATATGAATTTCCCCATAGGATTGGGAACCCTAATGTCAACAGGAACGGCATACTCGAGCTTCCTGTCGCGTCGCTTTGCGGCAAGCAACACTGCGTCGGCAATTTTTCCAGAGACATCGTCAAGAGTCGCCGAATAATCATCGATAGTTTTCTGCTCGTCAGTCTTCCTCTTCGAAAGAACTCTGCGCTCCTCGCTCGCAGTGCCCTTGACTGCTCGGGTCTTCACGTCGTCGCGTTCGTAGACTAGCCTATGTTTCTCGACAAGCTTGAGAAGCCTATCCATCGCCTCCATTGCATCGGAATGGGCCTCGGCAGCCTCAAGCCCCATCTCTGTGAAAAGTTTCGAGTAATCTGCTCTGGCGGTGACAAGGTCGCTCCTGCAGGAGAGCAACTTAGAGCAGAGGTCATCGATGTCCTTAAAAGAGATCGTCTTCGTAAATCGGGAGATGGTAAGCTTCTCGGACTTTGGCAGGTCGCGCAAAACCATCTCTTGCTTATCAAGTCGACGGCGTGCATCGTTGAAGCGCGCTTTTGACTCGAGGGCGACAACGCACTCGTCAAAGAAGCGCTTGAGCGACTCTTTGATTGAGCTGACATCAACGTGGGATTGAAAATACTTACCGAAATAATCGTCTTGCCCCTGCCCCGAATGCAGCTCTTCGAGGGTTTTACGAACACTGTCTTGGTCGTCAAACTTGAACTCAGCCGCATCTGGGAGAAGAGTATCGACGTTTATGCCCTCCTTCGCGCAATAGGCTTCGTATCCGTCGACCAACTTGGAATCGCCCACATGCCGGCAACCCGTTATGCGGTGAATCATCATTGACTTGCCAATGGAGTTGTCGCCGATAATCGCGTTGATTCCGGGCGAAAGCGGTATGTCAAAGCGCTTGCCGTCAATTGAGAGTTCAAGCGAGTCGAGCTTCGAGGAGCTGGCGCTGAAGAACGAGCAGTCGCCGACCTTTATTCTTGAAGGATCAGTGACCGCCATGAGCAAGCCTTCGAAGGTCGGCAGGCATTTTAGGCTGGAGAACGAAATCTCACCGCCTTCTCTCCCTGGATAGGTCGCCCAATCATGGCAATCGCTCCCGACAACAAACGGAACGGTATCTTTGGGATAGGTTTCGATGAGCCTCTTGATGTCGAGCTCTCGCCGCTTGTTGCGTATTTCGACCGCGTCGACAAACTCGGTTATTGTGCAACTTTTTGTTGGTGTGGATGTGGGGTAATAGCGCGAGAAATTTTGGCATAAAAAGGCCTTCGGAATTCCGAAGGCCTTTGCATTCACGATGGTGGAGACGAGGGGAATCGAACCCCTGACCTCTTGACTGCCAGTCAAGCGCTCTCCCAGCTGAGCTACGCCCCCGTGACGAGGAGATACTATAGGGGAAGATCTTCGGGGATGCAAGAGGTTTTTTTGGTTGTTGCCCTGCCTTACGGGTTTTCCTGGGACGGTGGATAAAACCCTGATGCGATGGCCCTTACTTGTATAGGTAGGCGATGACTGTGCCGGTGTGGACTTGGATCTTGGCCGTTCCCCTGACGACGTTAGAGATGCCGGTGTCGGCTAGTAAACCAAGCGGGCTGTGGTCCAGCTCCCATTCTAGGCCGTGTTCGCTTATCTCTGTTTCTGGGGCGATCGCGATGATGGAGAAGATTTTGCCTTCGGCGCCCTCGATGGTCCAGGACTCGCCTGCGTGGATGATGCGGGCTGTGGTCTCGTCTTCGCAGATCCAGACGGGTGCATCGACGTAGCCTGCGAGTAGGCCTAGGACGGACAGGGCCATGTCGGGACGGCCTCCGGTGGCACAGGTTGCGACCACCTCCGCGTTGGGCCAGCGGCGGCGGATGGTGTCTAGGGCTAGGGCTAGATCAGTGTAGTCCTTGTAGGGGTTGTGGCGCTCGACTTCAAAATCGGCAGCGACATCGACCAGAGCGCGCCCCTCATCGCTAACGGTGTCGGCGTCGCCCACGTAGACTTCGCAGCTCAGACCGGCACCCAGTAGGGCGTCCAGGCCGCGATCTACGGCAACGATGTGGTCGCACTCCCCTGCCAGTTGGCGCAACAGCTCGGGACTCGCCACCACCGGCGAGCCACAAACCACTAATACTTTGCAAGCCACGGCACTCGCCTATCCCTCAAATGAAAGCACTCGGGCCAGGTCAAGGTCCTCATAGCTGTCGATAAAGATATCGCAGTTATCGCGGACCTCGTCGCGCTCCATACGGCCGTGTGGGTCATAGATGCCCACGCGCTTAAAGCCTGCGGTGCCAGAGCTCTTAAGTCCAAAGACGGCGTCCTCGAACACCCAGGGGCGATCGAACTTGCGCCCGTGGCGCTCTTCCAGGCGCCGCAACGCCAGTTCGTACACATCGGGGAACTGTTTGGAGCGTCCTGCCTCGCCCGTCGTGGTCACAAACTCCATGTATGCGTCGAGCCCGGCACCAGCGAGCGCGGACTGCACCAGCTCGGCAGGCGTGGAAGTGGCAACGCACATGGCAATGCCCGCCGCCTTCGCCTGCTCCAAAAATGCCAGGAGCCCCTCGCGCGGCGGCACCTTGGAGTAGCCATCGATCAGGATGTCACTCAGCTCACGGTAGAGCTCCTCGCCATTCGCGCCAATGCCCCACGTGTCGTGGTAGGCCTGGCACTCGTCCTCCAGCGACAGGTGCTCAAATTGGGCAAAGTCATCCACGGTCACGTCAACTCCGTGGCGGTGCAATAACTCGGGCTGGGCATAGGCCCAAACGGGTGTGCTGTTAACTAACGTGCCGTCGCAATCGAAAATAAAAGCAACCTTGGGAGCGGCGGTATGGGACATAAACGAACCTTTCGATATCAAATGGTAAACATCCTGCTAAAAACGTTTTACCAAACGTCAGCCAAACAATTTTGAAACCCAAGTTGGTAAAACTGTCAAGGGTTTTACCACGGCAATTCTGCCAGTGGTATAAACATGTCGCTTACCGATTAAACGCCCCCGCAAATCCGCTTTCGTCCATAAAACTAACGCACAGGTGTTATCGTAGTTTCTGCCGAAAGTTCCACCGAGCACGCGAGGTGGAACGAATCACAGAAACTTCGCCGTCCCTTCGATTCGTGCAGCCTTGGACCTTTCGCATCTAGTCACCAAGGCAACACGCTGCCGCGTCATGATGGGATCAAACGTGAGCGATACAAAGCTAAAGCCAACGGCTAAAAAGCCCGCAACCCGCAAACCGGCTCCGCACGCACCGGAGCTCTCCAAGGACGATGTCTACCTGTTTGGCATTGGAATGTGGGAGCGCAGCTGGGAAAAGATGGGAGCTCATCCCGACACGCAGCAGCGCACGCGCGGCTGGCGCTTTTGCGTTTGGGCGCCCGACGTAAAGAGTGTCCATGTCATTGGCGAATTTAACGACTGGGATGAGGAAGCCAACCCGCTGGTGCCCGTGCATACGAGCGCTATTTGGGAAGGCTTTATTCCCGGTGCCGAGCAGGGCCAGCTCTATAAATACCTCATCGAGACCAACGAGGGCGAAAAACTCTACAAGGCCGATCCGTATGCCTTTAAGGCCGAGTGCCCCCCGGGTACCGCGAGCGTGCTGTGGACCCTCGATGGCTACAAGTGGAACGACGCCGCGTGGCTCAAGCGCCGTGCCGGCCACAACCACATGTCGCAGCCGCTCAACATCTACGAGGTGCATATTGGCTCGTGGAAGCGCCACGGCGACGCGCCCCAGGGCGATCCGGACGAGTACGGCAACTACCCCGGTCCCATGGATCCCTTCCCCGCCCAGCGCGGCGAGTTCTACACCTACGACGACCTGTCGGTCGAACTCGTGGACTACGTGCGCGACATGGGCTATACGCATATCGAGGTCATGCCGCTCATGGAGCATCCCTTCGATGGCTCCTGGGGTTACCAGACGACCGGCTACTATGCCGCCACGTCGCGCTACGGCAACCCGCAGCAGCTCATGCACTTTATCGATGCGTGCCACGAGGCTGGCATCGGCGTGATCATGGACTGGGTGCCCGGCGGTTTTTGTGCCGACTCGCACGGACTTGCCACCTTTAACGGCCACATGTTGTTTGAGCATGAGATTCACCCCAACTGGGGCACGCACAAATTTGACTTCGCCCGCGGCGAGGTCCGCTCCTTCCTGGTCTCCAACGTGCTGTACTGGCTCGAGAACTTCCACGTGGACGGCATCCGCATGGACGGCGTGTCCAGCATGCTGTACCTCAACTTTGGCATCGACGATCCGGGCCAAAAGAAGTTCAACAAGTACGGTACCGAGGAGGACTTGGACGCCAGCGCGTTTATCCGCCAGGTCAACTGCGCTGTAGAGGCGCACTACCCCGACGTGATGATGATGGCCGAGGAGTCCACCGCGTGGCCGCTCGTGACCTATCCGCCGCAGGACGGCGGCCTGGGCTTCCACTACAAGTGGGACATGGGCTGGATGAACGACACCCTGCACTACATGCAGACCGATTTTCCGTGGCGCCCCGGCAACCACGGGCTGCTCACGTTCTCCATCATGTACGCTTTTACCGAGAACTTTATCTGCCCCTTAAGCCACGACGAGGTCGTGCACGGCAAGCGCTCGCTCATCGGCCGCATGCCGGGCGACTGGTGGCGCCAGTTTGCCGGCCTGCGCACGCTGGCCTTCTACCAGATGACCCACCCCGGTGCCAAGCTCAACTTTATGGGCAACGAGATCGGCCAGTTTATCGAGTGGCGCTACTACGAGTCCATCCAGTGGTTCCTGACCGAGGAGTACGAGACTCACAAGCATCATCAGGCGTTCATTAAGGCGCTCAACCACCTGTACACCGCAGAGCCCGCCCTGTATGAGCGCGGCTATACCGACGACGGCTTTACCTGGATCGACGC
Source organism: Collinsella sp. (assembly GCA_014871645.1). Classification (GTDB taxonomy): domain Bacteria; phylum Actinomycetota; class Coriobacteriia; order Coriobacteriales; family Coriobacteriaceae; genus Collinsella. The sequence goes on along the minus strand of WGSN01000013.1, from coordinate 55,517 downwards.
GGACAACTCCAAGCAGTCCATCGTGAGCTTTGTGCGCCAGGGCGAGAACGTCGACGACGACCTGGTGATCCTGATCAACTTTGACCCTGCGAGCTACGAGAGCTTCCGCGTGGGCGTGCCGCGCGAGGGTGACTGGGAGGTCATCTTCGACTCCGACCGTCCTGAGTTTGGTGGCAGCGGATACGCCGGCGAGGAGCCCTACACCTGCTCGAGCGAGCCCTATCCCTGGAATGGGCAGATGGACTCCATTGAGATTAAAGTGCCCGGCCTGGCAGGCGTGGTGCTTAAGCGCCGCGGTCCCAGCAGCTACAAGCCGCCGGTGGTTGAGAAGCCTAAGAAGGCCACGCGTAAGCGCATGTCTTCGGTGAAGCCTAAGCCTGCGGCCGCCAAGAAGGCTCCGGTCAAGGCGAAGGCTACGACGGCGACCAAGGCCAAGGCTGCTGCGAAGCCCGCCGCCAAGAAGCCGGCTGCCAAGAAGGCAACTACCAAGGACAAGTCAGCTTCTGTTAAGTCGACCGCTAAGGACGCGTAACAAAGCCGTTACCACTGTAATTACCCGCCCCTCTGGGGCGTAGGATGTAAGTCATAACCGTTCCGGGAGATATCCCCGGGGGAAAGGAACGTATGAATAAGATCTTCGACAACAAGCAGGAGTTTACCGAGCTCTATCGCGATGCCGTCATGAGCATCAGCGGCAAGAGCGTCGAGGCCGCCAGTGACCTCGACCGCTTTAACGCCCTGGCCAAGCTCGTGGCCGAGAAGGCGCGCACCGTTGCCACCAAGAGTGACGCCCGCGCCACCGCCGAGGGCAAGAAGCGCGTGTACTACTTCTCGATCGAGTTTTTGATCGGCCGCCTGCTCGACAACTACCTGCTCAACTTTGGCGTGCGCGACATGGTCGCCGAGGCACTCGACGACATGGGCTTCGACCTGTCCGTCATCGAGAACCAGGAGCCCGATCCGGCTCTGGGCAATGGTGGCCTGGGCCGTCTGGCCGCGTGCTTCCTGGATTCCATGGCAGCCGAGGGCATTGCCGGCTACGGCAACGGTATGCGCTACCGCTACGGTCTGTTTAAGCAGGAGATCGTTAACGGCAGCCAGGTCGAGGCCACCGATGAGTGGCTCACCCACGGCTATCCCTGGGAGGTCCGTCGTCAGGACAAGGCCGTGACCATCAAGTTCGGTGGCCACGTTGAGGGCTTTGAGGAGGACGGCCGCACGTTCTACCGCACGGTGGACACGCAGGATATATTGGCCGTTCCCTATGACATCCCCGTGGTGGGCTATGCCGGCGAGACCGTCAACAAGCTGCGCGTCTGGGCTGCCGAGCCGGTCGAGGAGCACTTCGATCTAGAGGCCTTCAACCGCGGCGACTATGCCCTGGCCGACGCTGAGCGCGCCGAGGCCGAGGCCATCAGCGCCATCCTCTACCCCAACGACGCCGGCGAGCACGGCCGTCTGCTGCGCCTAAAGCAGGAGTACCTGTTTGTGTCGGCAGGCATCTACAGCCTGCTCGACACCTTTGAGAAGGAGCACGGCGAGAACTGGGAGCTGCTGCCGCAGTTTGTGGCCATCCACACCAACGACACCCACCCCGCCATGTGCGGCCCCGAGCTCATGCGTATCCTCATCGACGAGAAGAAGCTCGAGTGGGATGACGCCTGGAACATCGTGACGCAGGTCGTGAGCTACACCAACCACACCATTCTGCCCGAGGCTCTGGAGAAGTGGCCCATCGGCACGTTCTCTAAGCTCCTCCCCCGCGTGTACCAGATCATCGACGAGATCAGCCGTCGTTGGCATGAGTCGTTCGACACCACGCAGGAGGGCTGGCAGGAGCGTCTGCGCCAGACCGCCATTCTGTGGGACGGCGAGATTCGCATGGCCAACCTGTCCGTGATCTGCAGCCACAGCGTCAACGGCGTGGCAAAGATCCACTCCGACATCATCAAGAACATCGTGCTCAAGGACTTCTATGCCCTGACGCCCGAGAAGTTCAACAACAAGACCAATGGCATCTCGCACCGTCGCTTCTTTGCCGAGGCCAACCCCACCTATGCCAAGCTCGTGACCGAGGCCATTGGCGATGGCTGGCTGAAGGACGCCTTTGAGCTGGAAAAGCTCAAAGAGTTCCAAAACGACACCGAGTTCCTCAAGGCCGTGGGTGCCTCCAAGCGCGCCAACAAGGAGCGCCTGGCCGCCTACGTCAAGGCCGAGACCGGTCTGGCCATCGACCCCAACACCGTCTTCGATGTCCAGGTCAAGCGCTTCCATGCCTACAAGCGCCAGCTCATGAACATCATGAAGGTGATGGACATCTATAACCGTCGCATCGCCGATCCCAACTTCCACGTGACGCCGACGACCTTCATCTTTAGCGGCAAGGCCGCCTCGAGCTACACCTTTGCCAAGGAGACCATCCGCCTCATTAACTCCGTTGCTGGCGTCATCAACAACGACCCCCGCGTGAACGAGGTCATGAAGGTCTGCTTTATCCCCAACTTCCGCGTGAGCAACGCCCAGCTCATCTACCCCGCCGCCGAGATCTCGGAGCAGATCTCCACGGCCGGCAAGGAGGCCTCGGGCACGTCCAACATGAAGCTCATGATGAACGGCGCCATTACGCTGGGCACCCTCGACGGCGCCAACATCGAGATCGCCGACCTGGCCGGCCGCGAGAACGAGGCCATCTTTGGCCTGACCGCTCCCGAGGTCGAGCAGCTTTGGGCATCCAACAGCTACTTTGCGTGGGATACCCTCAACGGCGACCGCGAGCGTCTGGGCCGCGTGATGGATGAGCTCAAGGACAACACGTTTGCCGGCCTTTCGGGCAACTTCGAGAGCATCTACAACGAGCTCATGAACAACAACGACCCCGACCTGGTTATGGCCGACTTCCGCAGCTACGTCGACGCCTGGGAGAAGCTCACGAACAGCTACGGCGACCAGGAGACCTGGAACCGCAAGGCGCTGCTCAACACCGCCTCCTCGGGCTGGTTCTCGAGCGACCGCACCATTCGCGAGTACCGCGACGAGATCTGGCACGCTTAAAGGCGCGCGAGTTCCCTTATGCCAGCACGGCATTACTCGACAGGCGCGACCGAGTGCCGCGCCCGTCGCTAATGGGTTTAGGAACATCGATGACAGAAGGAGAAATCGATGAGTAAGAAAGAATGCATCGCGATGCTCCTCGCAGGAGGACAGGGCAGCCGATTGGGGGCACTCACCCAAAAGATCGCCAAGCCGGCGGTTAGCTTTGGTGGCAAGTTCCGCATTATCGACTTTTCGCTCTCCAACTGCTCCAACTCAGGCATCGACACGGTGGGCGTTCTGACGCAGTATCGCCCCTACCTGCTGCATGCCTATGTGGGCTCCGGCGAGGCGTGGGATCTGGACAGCCGCGACGGCGGCGTGTCGATCCTGCCGCCGTACGAGACGCAGACCGGCGGCGCCTGGTATGCGGGCACGGCCGACGCCATTACGCAGAACCTGGACTACATCAAGGCCAACGACCCCAAGTACGTCCTGATTCTTTCGGGCGATCACCTGTATCGCATGGACTACCGCAAGATGCTCAAGACGCACATTGAGAACAACGCCGACCTCACGGTGAGCGTTATGCCCGTGCCTTGGGAGGAGGCTAGCCGCTTTGGCATCCTGACCACTGACCCCGAGGACGGCCGCATCACCAAGTTCACCGAGAAGCCCGATAAGCCCGATTCGAACCTCGCGTCCATGGGCATCTACATCTTCTCGGCCGACGTGTTGATCGAGGCGCTCGAGGAGGACGCTCTGGACCAGCGCTCGAGCCACGACTTTGGCAAGGACATCATCCCCAAGCTGCTCGGCGAGGGCAAGCGCCTGTACAGCTACGAGTTCCACGGCTTTTGGAAGGACGTCGGCACCATCGCCAGCTTCCACGAGACCTCGATGGACCTGCTGGGCAACAACCCCGAGTTCGATCTGTTCGACAAGCACTTCCCCATCATGTCCAACATCACCACGCGTCCGCCGCACTACATTGGCCCGGACGGCCGCTTGGACGACTGCCTGGTCTCCAACGGCTGCAAGATCTACGGCACCGCTCGCCACTCGATCCTTTCGACCGATGTCATCATCGAGGAGCGCGCCGTGGTCGAGGACTCCGTGCTGCTGCCGGGTGCGCACGTTAAGAGCGGCGCGCACATCTGCCGCGCTATTTTGGGCGAGAACTCCACGGTCGAAGAGGGCGTGAAGCTCGGCTCTGTCGATACCACCAAGGATACGGCCGTCGTTGGAAATGACGTCGTTATCGGGAAGGGGGAATGATCCGATGATCAATCGCAAGGCCATCGGTTATATCACCGCTAACTACTCTTCGACCTACGGCAGCGTTCTGCTCAAGGACCGCCCCATCGCGTCCGTTCCGTTTTTGGGCCGCTACCGCCTGATCGACTTTCCGCTGTCCAACATGATGAATGCCGGCATCAAGACCGTCGGCGTCGTCATGCCGGGCAACTACCGCTCGCTGATCGACCACGTGGGCTCGGGCAAGGACTGGGGCCTGGACCGCAAGAAAGGCGGCCTGTTCATGGTGCCCGGCAACGCGTATGGCACCACCAAGGGCGGTATGCGCTTCCTGCTGCGCGACATCATCTCCAACAAGACGCTGTTCCAGCGCTCGGACAAGCCCTATGTTGTGATGATGGGCACCAACATCATCTTTAACATGGACCTCAACACCATCATCGACGCGCACGAGAACTCCGGTGCCCAGATGACCGTGGTGTACTGCAAGGCCACGCGCAACGTCGATGACGAGACCAAGCTGCAGATCAACGAGAACGGCCGCCTGACGGGCGTGAGCGCCGGTGTCGTGTACGGCGACAACGCCTCTATGGACTGCTGCATCGTCAACCGTGAGACGCTACTCGAGATCATCGACCACTACCAGGCCGCCGACTATCTGGACTTGCTCGAGGCACTCCAGGGCGACTTTGGCAACATCGACGTGTGCAGCTACGAGTACAAGGGCGAGGTCGTGGGCGTGTTTAGCGAGAAGTCGCTGTATCGCCGCAGCATGGACCTGCTCGACCAGACCGTGGCCGACCAGCTCTTCGATCCCGAGCGCCCGATCCTGACCAAGGCTCACGACGTGCCGCCTTCGCGCTATGCGACCGGCAGCCACGCGTGCAACTCGATCATCTCGGCCGGTTGCATCATCAAGGGCACCGTGCGCAACTCGATTCTGTCGCGCGGCGTCGTGGTCGAGGAGGGCGCCTCGGTGACCAACTCGATCATCAACCAGAGCTGCATCATCAAGAGCGGCGCACGCGTCGAGAATGCCATTCTAGACAAGAACAACGTGGTTCCCACCAACACCGAGCTTCGCGGCACGCCCGAGAACATCTTGGTGCTGGGAAAGGCTCCGTTAACTTCCGACACCACCATCGTACGTTAACGTTGGCACCGCAACATCGCTCGTAACATGTAGAATAGCCGCCCGGTTAGCGCCAGGCGGCTATTCTCGAATTGCAACATGGGAGACAATATGGCTGATTCCAGCAAAAAGATGCAGATCGTGTTTGCCTCGGCCGAGTGCGCGCCGTTTGTGAAGACCGGTGGCCTAGGCGACGTGGCGGGTTCGCTGCCTGCGGCGCTTGTGCGCGCCGGCGCCGAAGTCATCGTGATGGTGCCCAAGTACGCCACCATCAAGGACGAGTACAAGGCGCAGATGGAGCACTTCTCCGACTTTTACGTGAGCCTGGGCTGGCGCAACGAGTACTGCGGGCTCGAGAAGCTCGAGCACGACGGCGTCACCTATATGTTCATCGACAACGAGCGCTACTTTGCGCGCGACTATCCGTATGGCTTCTTTGACGACGGAGAGCGTTTTGCGTTCTTCTCCAAGGCCATCACCGAGAGCCTGCAGCACCTGCCGGCCGGCTTTGAGTGCGACATCCTGCACTGCAACGACTGGCAGACGGCGATGGCGCCCGTGTTTTTGCGTGAGTTCTACCAGGGCCTGCCGCTGTACGATCGCGTCAAGACCGTCTTCTCGATCCACAACGTGGCTTTCCAGGGCCAGTTTAGCGACACCGTGATGGAGGACATCCTGGGCGTGGCGCATATTCCGGCAGCCGCCTCGCAGCTGCGTTGCGACGCTTGCAGCATTAACTACATGCTGGGCGCCCTGCGCTATGCCGACGCCATTACTACGGTGAGCCCTACCTATGCCAACGAGATCCAGACGCCAGAATTTGGCGAGGGCCTGGACGGCGTGCTGCGCGAGCGTTCGTACGCGCTGCAGGGCATTTTGAATGGCATCGACGTCGCAGGCTTTGACCCGGCGACCGACAAGCGCATTGCCGCCAACTACACCGTGGAGGACCGTTCTGGCAAGGCCGTGTGCAAGGCCAAGCTGCAGGAAGAGCTGGGGCTCGAGGTTCGCGACGACCGTCCGCTCATGGTGATGGTCACGCGCCTTACGCGCCAGAAGGGCATGGACCTGGTCATGTACGCGCTCGACCGCATCCTGGCCGGCGGCGTACAGGTGGCGGTGCTGGGCACCGGCGACCGCGACTACGAGGACGGCCTGCGCTACTTCCAGGACAAGTACCCCGGCACCATGGCCGCCCGCATCGAGTTCGATCCGGCGCTGTCGCAGCGCATGTACGCCGCCGCCGACATGTTCCTGATGCCTTCCAAGTTTGAGCCCTGCGGCCTGTCGCAGATCATTGCCATGCGCTACGGCACCCTGCCCATCGTGCGCGAGACCGGTGGCCTGAAGGACACCGTGCAGCCGTACAACGAGTTTACCGGCGAGGGCACGGGCTTCTCGTTTAGCAACTTTAACGGCGACGAGATGGGCGATGCGGTATTCCGCGCGGCGCGTCTGTTCTGGGATAACCGCGAGGCCTGGAACCAGCTGGTCACGCAGGCTATGAGCCAGGACTTTAGCTGGACGCGTTCGGCCGATAAGTATCTGGACCTGTACTTCTTTATGCACCCGGAGATTGAGCGTCCGGCGACTGTTGTCGACGAGCCTGAGGCTGTTACTGAGCCGGTGGTCGCTGAGGAGCCCAAGGTCAAGGAGAAGCCGGTTGAGGCTGAGCCTGAGGTGAAGGCTGAGGTTGCTCCTGAGACAGAGGCCGAGGTCAAGCCCGCTGCAAAGCCCGCAGCTAAGAAGGCCACGACCCGCAAGACGACCGCTAAGAAGGCTACTGCGACCAAGGCGGCGGCAACAAAGACCACCGCTGCCAAGACAACGACCACGCGCAAGCGCACCACAGCAGCTGCCAAGAAGGCCGCCGAAGCCGAGGCTGCTCCCGAGGTAAAGGCTGAGACCGTCGTCGAAGCCAAACCCGCCGTCAAGACACCGGCTAAGACCGCAGCCAAGAAGACGACCGCGACCACCAAGAAGACCACGGCAAAGAAGTCGGCGATCACGAAGGCCGCCACGACCAAGCCAGCCGCAAAGCCGGCCGCCAAAGTCGAGGAGACGCCCGCCGAGACCAAGGCCGAGGCAACCGTCGAAGCCAAGCCGGCCGCCAAGACCACCACGCGCAAGCGCACTGCGACGACGGCCAAAAAGACCACGACCAAGGCTGCTGCTCCAAAGGCGGAGGCTAAGGCCGAGGCCAAGCCCGCAGTAAAGGCCAAGCCGGCGCCGAAGGCCGCCGAGGTCAAGCCTGCTGCCGCCAAAGACGAGCCCAAGGCCGAGGTAAAGGCCAAGCCCAAGCCCGCCAAGGAGGCCCCGGTCTCCCCCGCCACTCCGGTCGAGGAAAAGGCCCCGACCAAGAAGACCTCCGTCCGCAAGGCAACTGCCACCCGCAAGCGCCGCTAATCCGGACGATTAAACTTAATCCTTAAAGCAAAAGAGGGCGTCCCAACCAGGCGCCCTCTTATTGGTTGAACTTATGTATTAAAAAGAGGGCCGGTTTACTACGACAAAATGGCTCCGGCCGACCACAGCGAGTAATCTAAAAAATTGGCAACGCTTCTACCTGCGGTTTTAATATCACCAAAATGACCGTGGTTAAGATCATTCAATTCGTCGTAGTAAACCGACGTACTTTTGTTTGGCAAAAAATAGTATCAGTCTAGGCTATTTCGGATATCGCGATAATTTGGATGGTAAAACGATTTTCTAGGACAACCGTTCGCCGATGGTAAACGGATGTTGTTTATACAGCCTGTGTACAACAGATATACTTATATCTTGTGCGTAAAGCCATGGCCCGCAGGCCGTGATTCTATTGAACTGGACCGAATTATGAGATTGATTCACAACAGCCGTCTGCCGCAGTTTCGTACTCCGTTTGGCGCTGTGACCACTGGAACTTCCGTTTCGCTCTCGGTGATTTTGGAGGATGCCGACCCCAACCAGGCAACGCTTACCCTGCGTACCTGGGTCGATGATATCGGTGAGTCTCTGTATCCCATGACGCACGAGGGCGACGGCATATTTAGCGTAGAACTCAAGTGCACTGAACCATGTCTTATCTGGTACAGCTTTATCTGCAATATCGAAGGCCAGCCTGAGGTTCGCCTGGGCGCACCACAGGGCCGCACCGGCGGCGAAGGCGTAACCTACGACTACGCTGAGGTGCCGTCATTCCAGGTCACCGTCTACAAACACCGTGAGAACCGTCCCACCTGGTACGAGCGCGGTATGGTCTACCAGATCTTCCCCGATCGCTATGCCCGCGACGAGCACTGGCGCGAGCGCACGCTGGCCGAGGTCGAAAAACCGCGTAAGGGCATTCAGCGCCGCATGGTCGAGGACTGGAACGAGCCGCCTGTGTACGAGCGCGCCGAGGACGGCTCCATCAAGACCTGGGACTTTTACGGCGGATCGCTCAAGGGCATTCAGGAAGACCTGCCCCGCATCGCCGAGCTGGGCTTTACGGCCATCTACCTCAACCCCATCTTTGAAGCCGCGAGCAACCACCGCTACGACACCGCCGATTACACCAAGATCGATCCGATTCTGGGCACCGAGCAGGACTTTACCGAGCTGTGCGAGGCGGCCGAGAAGCTGGGCATTTCCATCATTCTGGACGGTGTGTTCAACCACACGGGCGACGATTCGATCTACTTCAACCGCTACGGCAACTACCCCGGCGTGGGCGCGTGGCAGAGCGAGGATTCGCCGTGGCGTGATGCGTTTTATTTCCACGAGGACGGCTCGTACGACTGCTGGTGGGGCGTGGGCAATATGCCCGCCATCAATGAGAGCTCCGAACTGGTACGCGAGAGGCTCCTGGGCAAGGACGGCGTGATCCGCAAATGGCTGCGCGCCGGCGCTCACGGTTGGCGCCTGGATGTGGCCGACGAGCTTTCCGACGATTTCCTAGCTGAGATCAAAAAGGCCGTGCTCGCCGAGAAGCCCGACGCGCTGCTGCTCGGCGAGGTCTGGGAAGATGCCTCCAACAAGATCAGCTACGGTCATCTGCGTCGCTATCTGCAAGGCTCTGAGCTCGACTCCGCCATGGATTACCCCTTCCGCGACATGGTCATCGGCTTTTTGATGGGCTACAAGAACGCCTATCAGGCTGCCGAGAACATCGAGACACTGCGCGAGAACTACCCGCGTGAGGCCCTGTCTTGCGCGCTCAATCTGCTCTCGAGCCACGACCGCCCGCGCATCATCTCGGTGCTCGGCGGCGGCCCCGACGAATCGCAACTGCCCGAGAGCGAGCGCAGCAAGTGGCGCCTGGACGAGAATTCGATGGGCTTGGCCAAGAGCCGCTTTTGGTTGGCAACGCTCATGCAGATGACCTTCCCGGGCGTGCCCTCGATCTATTATGGCGATGAGTACGGCCTGGAGGGCCTCACCGATCCGGGCAACCGCCGCACCCTGCCTTTGAAGGAAGACCTGCACGACTTCGATACGCTGGCTATCGTTAAGAACGCGTCTGCCGTGCGTCGCGCGCTACCTTTTATGGTCGATGGCGAAATCAAGGCCTTTGCGCTCAACGACGACGTCTTGGCATACACCCGCACGGGCAAAGACGGCGAAGCCGCGACGGTCATCATCAACCGCAGTCTGCGCAATTCGCACTGCGTGACGATCCCGGCGCTCGGCGAATGTGCAAGTGACGTGATCAGCGGCCACGAGTGCGAAATCCATAACGGCACGGTTACGCTCGACCTGTACCCGTTGGGCTCTTCGCTCATCTATCACCATGCCGAGAAGCGCCTGCAGGAGCCGCTCGATCACGGCGCGGGCGTCGTGTGCCACATCACCTCGGTGCCGACCGATGACGGCAAGCCTGGCACAATCGGTGCGCCCACGCGTCGCTTTATCGATCACCTAGCCGCCATGGGCATGCGCTACTGGCAGGTCCTGCCCGTCAATCCTACGGACTATTTCCGCTCCCCTTATGCCGGCCCTTCGGCCTTTGCAGGCAATATCGACCTGCTGCCCGAGAGCCATGAGGAGCTGGCTGCCGACTTCGTCACTTGGAAGGCCCGCGGCGGCGAGGATGCCGACCCGCTCTACACTGCGTTTAAACATTGCAATGCCGATTGGCTCGAGAAGTACTGCGTCTACATGGCCGTTAAGAAGTACTTTGAGGGACTGTCGCGCCACGATTGGCCGACGGATGTCGCGCGCTACAACGAGCACCTAATCGATGACAAGCGCTTCCACGACGAGGCCGAGCTGCAGGCGTACATGCAGTATCGCTTTGACCTTGCCTGGTGCGAGCTTATGAACTATGCGCACAAGAAGGGCATCGAGGTCATCGGCGATATCCCCATGTATGTCTCGGACGATTCGGCCGATGCGTGGAGCGAGCCCGATAACTTCTGGCTGTCCGACACTGGCAAGGCAATCGAGATCTCCGGTGCGCCGCCCGACAACTTTGCGCCCGAGGGCCAGGTGTGGGGAAACCCCACCTTCCGCTGGGATCACATGAAGGAGAACGGCTATCGCTGGTGGATGGATCGCCTGCGTCGTGCATTTTCGCTCTACGACCGCGTGCGCCTGGACCACTTCCTGGGCTTCCACAGCTACTTTAGCATCCCTGCCGGCAAGGCCTGTGCCGACGGCCGCTGGCTTGCAGGACCGGGCAAGGACCTGTTCCAGACCGCCTACGACGAGCTGGGTCCGCTCAACTTTATTGCCGAGGATCTGGGCTATCTGACGCCCGGTGTTCGCGCGATGGCTTCGACCTGCGGCTTCCCCGGCATGGACGTACTGGAGTTTAGCGACTACGACGTTCGTTGCGGAATTCACCCCACACCGGGCAAGATCCTGTATACCTCGACGCACGACACCTCGACGCTTGTCGGCTGGTGCACGCATTCCTTTGCGGGCGGCGACGAGCCGAGCGGCATTGCATTGGCAAGCGAACTCATGGGCAATGCCCTGGCAAGCGATGCTCCGCTCGTGATGATGCCGCTGCAGGACATACTGGGGTTGGGCGACGATGCGCGTATGAATGTGCCGGGCGTGGCCACGGGCAACTGGACCTGGCAGGCGCAGGAGGCCGACATCGCTGCGGCCGAAGAGAAAACTGCGAAGCTCCTGCGCAGCACCCATAGATTCTGGGGCGAAGCGTGATAAAACCCTCGATATAGGGTACAGTTACAGCTGTTTGAATTTTTGCGGGCAGAGCGATCTGCCCGCTTTGTGCTGAAAAGGAAGTATTATGGCGCGCTACGATTACAAGTGCACGAGCTGCGGCAACGTGTTTGAGGTTGAGCACCCCATGTCCGAGACGCCCGAGGTCGTATGTCCCAGCTGCGGTGCCCCGGCGGCTAAGACGTTCTCGGCCAGCGGCATTAAGTTCGACGGCAGCGGTTTCTACAACACCGACCAGCGCAGTGGCGGCTCCAGCACCAGCGCCACCAGCGGTTGTTGCGCCAACTGCCCGCATAACCACTAGAAACCAATCAGCTCCGCGACCGAAACCAATCGCGGGGCTGATTCTTTAGCTACCCATGTTTCCTTATGAGTTGCGGTGAAATAAGGACTGTTTGGCGGGCAGAAACCGATATTCAATCCCTATTTCACCGCAACTTAGTAGTTACTAGTGGACCAGGCGGGCGCAGAAGTGGCCATCGTAGGAGTCAGCGTTTACGGGGACGCTTTGGAAAAGCCCGCGGTCGTTTTGGCGTACGGAAACGAGCTTCTTAGCTTGTTCGAACTCCGGCAGCTGCAGGATCTGCGCTTCGGAGAGCGGTGCTACGGTAAAGCCGGCGCCCTCGGGAGAAGCCAAAAACGCATCCACGACCTTCGTATTCTCTTCATCAAAGACCGAGCAGGTGGCATAGATAAGCTCACCGCCGGCAGCCACGCGCGCGGCGGCCTCTTTGAGCATCGTGAGCTGCAGCTTGGGCAGCTCAGTCGTAACGTCCTTCTCGGTCAGACGCCAGGGAATCTCGGGGTGACGTCGCATGGTGCCGGTGCCCGAGCACGGCGCATCGATAAAGACCGTGTCGAATTTAACCGGCTCGCCAAGCATGGCATCAAACGATGTGAGCACCTCATCAAGCTCGCATGCATCGCCCGAAACCGTACGAACGCCCTGAATACCGGCCTTATGCAGACGAGCGAGATTCAGATCGCACTTGCGATCATGCAGATCGAGCGCCGTATGCTGACGCTCATAGCCCGCGCGCTTGGCCTGGCACATCATCACATAGGTCTTGGTGCCACGACCGGCACCAATCTCAAGGCAGCTTCCAGGGCGCGTGGCAGCTGTGGCGATGAGCTGAGCGTTGAGATCAGACGCCACCGCGGCAGCACGCTCAAACACACCCGAAGCAACGGTAACCTGGGCATCAACCGGAGCATGGCAACCCGGGAAGACAGGCGCGACGAGCTGCGAGATATACGGATCGGGCTTAGTTGCAAAGGCGTTCTCGTGCAGGGCCAGCGGCGCAGGTGCCAAGTTGCCGGCAAAGTTGAGCGCACCCTCTGGCGTGTCAAACGACGCCATGATACGAGCGCACAGCCAACGCGGCAGACCCATCAGGCGCGACAGACGAACCAAGCGTCGGTCAGACTCATTCACATCGGACGCAGTGGCAAAGTCCTCAACATTGTCCGCAACCTTATGCAGTACAGCATTGGCCAAGCCAGCGGCGGACTTAGCACCGCAGCGAACCAGCTCAACACCTTGACTTACGGCGACGCGGCCAGGCGTATGTAAATAGAGCATCTCGAAGGCCGAGATACGAAGCGCCATGCGAACACGCGGCGCAACCTTTTTTGGCTTATCGAGAAACTGATCGAGCAACTCGTCCAAAATACCCTGCGTGGCGGCAACACCCAGCGCCAAGCGGGCGGCAAAAGCGGAATCGCGCTGGTCAATAGCCTTGGCCGATGCGCGAGAGGACAGCACGTCACGTGCATACATGCCGCGGCGATCGGCCTCCATGAGCACATCGAGCGCAAGCTTGCGCGCGGGAGACAGCTTGCTCATGACAGAACACCCCACGAAAGATCGGCGCCTTGCAGCCCAGCAGCCCAAGCAGAAGCGGCCATAGCACGCTTGCCATCGGGCTTAACCTCGAGCAGTTCAACCGCGCCATCGGAAAGGCCCAGGTAAACACGCTTGCTCTTGACGGCAACAGTACCCTCGCCAAGCGAAACATCGGCCGTCGCAGCATCGAGCACACGCACAGTCTTGCCGGCAATCACGCAACGAGCAGGCGCGGTATCGGACGAAGCGAGCACATGACGAACGCAATCGAGCGCCGCCATCTGCGGATCCAGACGCATCTCCTGCTTAGAAATCTTGGCAGCATGGGTCACAAGCGACTCATCCTGATCAGTCCACACGGCGGTGCCATCGGCAAGCGAGGGAAGCGTATCGGCAAGCAGTTTACCGCCAAGCTCAGCAAGCTCCATGGTCAGCGCCTCAGCATGCTTACCGGAAACCGACGTGGAAGCCTGGGCACAATAAGCACCGGTATCCACGCCATGCCCAATACGCATAATGGAAACGCCAGCAACTTCATCACCAGCAAGAATCGCACGCTGAATGGGAGCAGCCCCACGCCAACGAGGCAGCAAGGACGCATGAACATTCACAATACCAAGCGGCGCCATATGCAGCACGTCATCCGGCAAAATGCAACCATAGGCAGCCACGCAGAAAATGTCAGTCTGGGCAGCCTTAAGCGCCTCAACGACCTCAGGCGTCATACGATTAGCCTCAACAACCGGCAACCCCAGCTCAAGCGCTTTAGCCTTAACAGGAGACGGCTCCAGCTTCTTACCACGCCCGCGAACAGCATCAGGACGAGTAACAACAAGCGCAATCTCATTGCCAGCCTCAACAAGCGAAGTAAGCGAAGGCACAGCAAAATAAGGCGTACCCATAAACACAATACGCATAAAAGTTAGTCTCCTCTCAATAACGAGCCGAGACGGCTACAAATAACAGCGGAAAGCCAAGTCACCAGCCCATCCGCAATAACAATTCAACAAGAACAAATATACCCAAAACCAAAGAAAGAGCCGCAATAAAAGCAGCTCTTTCAGCAAAGCACCTATCAGCGAAGACGCCCATCCCTGGCCCGACGGCACCCGGGCGAGACAGGCAGCGTCAACGTAGTCCCCGGGGCGCCCGCCTATATCGTCCCGCGCGCAGTTTCGCAGCGCAGCGAGAATGTTTGAGCACGGGATGATATAGGCGGGCGCCCCGGGGACGGACAAACCTACTCCGTCTCGCCCGGTCGAGCGCCGCGGGCCAGAGCGTCCTGGTACTCCTTGACGGCCTTGAGCCTCTGCATCGGCTTCAGTCGCTCGAACATGGTGTTGCCGTGCAGGTGATCGATCTCGTGCTGCAGGCACACGCAGAACAGGTCGCCCGTGGCCTCATAGCGAATCAGGTTGGCATCCAGGTCGTACGCCTCGACGACGACATGGTCGGGACGCTCGATCTCGCAGCTAATACCAGGAATGGAAAGGCAGCCCTCGCTAAACGGCACCAGCTGGTCGCTCTGCTCCACGATCACGGGATTGATGAGCACGTACGGATCGTAGTCGCTCTTGTCGCTGTAGTCGCAGTCGATGGTGACCAGCTGAATGAGCTCGCCGATCTGCGGGGCAGCCAGGCCGCAACCGCCGTTCTCGAACATCATCTTCTTCATCTTCTCGGCAAGCGCCTCGATCGCCGGGGTGATCTCCTCGATGACGGCGCACTCCTGGCGCAGACGAGGGTCGGGCGACAGTACGATTCCGTTGGCTTCCATGGCCATCCTTTCGGGTTGTTACATCAAATCATAGGCGTCGACGTCAACGCTCACGCTCACGCCGCGCACAGAGCCCACCTCTTTGAGGCAGGCGTCGATATCATCAGAGACATGGTACCCTACCGGCGACTTTACAAGCAGATGGAAGCGGTAACGGTCCTTGGCTCTCTCGATTACACACGAAGCCGGGCCCAGCACCTGCGGCACGGCGCTCCCCGCCCGCAAAAAGTCGGGCGCGGCGGCATGCCAGCGGCGCTTGAGGAGCTTCGCGATGCGGCCGATGTAGTCCTGCGCGTCGTCTCGGTTCGCCGACCATACCAAGATGTTGACCAGGCGAACAAACGGCGGGTACAGCGCGTCGCGGCGCTGGTCCAGGTCGTAGTCGGTAAAAATCGAGCGGTCGTGCTCGGCGACGGCGCGGATGACCGGGTCCTCGGGCAGGTAGGTCTGGATGATCACCTCGCCAGGGCGATCGCCGCGGCCGGCGCGGCCCGCAACCTGCTCCAGCAGATCGTAGGCGCGCTCCCCTGCGCGAAAGTCGGGCAGCTTGAGGGCGAAGTCGGCATTGACCACGCCTACGAGCGTGACCTCGGGAAAATCGAGACCCTTTGCGATCATTTGGGTGCCCAGCAACACGGCACAATCCGCCGCATCGAACTGCTCGAGCAGCTTTTTGTGCGCATCCTTGCCGCGCGTGGAATCGGCATCCATGCGAATAATGGCGACATCCTCGGGAAGTATCTGATGCAGTGCGTCCTCGATCTGCTGCGTTCCCAGACCCATTTTTGCCAGGTAGCGACTGCCACATTTGGGGCATCGGCTCGTGGGCGCGGGATAAGGCTGCACGCGCCAAGACGAACCGCAGGTGTGACATTGCAGCGTATGCGTGCGCTCGTGATATGTAAGCGCGGTGGAGCAGTGATTGCAGGTGGGGACGCATCCGCACTCACGGCACATCAAGAACGGCGCAAAGCCACGGCGGTTGTGCAACAGCACGGCCTTCTCGCGGCGCTCGACCACACGCTCCAAGCCCTCCATCAAGGGTTTTGAGAACATGCAGCGGCTGCCATGCGAGAATTCGAGGCGCAGGTCGGCAATGCGGACCGTTGGCAGCACGGCGTGTCCCGGGCGCTCGGGCATCTCGACGCGCGTCCAGGTGGCACCGTTATACATGCCACGGCGGCAGCGGTCGAGAGCCTCGGCCGAGGGCGTGGCGGAGCCCAACACAAGCGGGCAGCGGTAACGCCGCACCATCTCTGCCGCCACCTCGCGCGCGTGGTAGCGCGGACTGGAACCCTGCTTGTAACTGGTCTCATGCTCCTCATCGATGATGATGAGGCCCAAGTCGCTGAGCGGGCAAAAGAGCGCCGAGCGGGCGCCCACGACCACGCGAGCGGCACCGCTGGCGACCATATCCCACTGGTCCAGGCGCTCGCCAGCCGAAAGGCGGGAATGGAACACGGCGACCGTCTCGCCAAAGCGCGAGCGAAAGCGGCCGACGGTCTGGGCCGTCAGCGAGATCTCGGGCACCAGCACGCAGGCCGAACGGCCGGCCGCCAGCACGCGCTCGATGGCGGAGAGATAAACCTCGGTTTTGCCGGAGCCGGTGACGCCGTCGACCAGCACCACGTCGCCATGAGCGTCCAGACGGGCGCGCTCAATCTGCGCGAGCGCCTGCTGCTGACCGTTGGTGAGTGCGACCGGTGCCTTGCCGCTTGCCGAGGAGAGCGTGGTCTGTTCATTGCAGCCACGCCACGCACGGCGCTCCTCCACCACCACGACGCCGCGTTTTTCGAGCGCCTTGATGGTAGCCGACATGCTGTTATAGAGCAGGTTGAGGTCACGCGTCGTGACCGGGCCGCACCGCAGTGCCTCGATGAGCTGGCGCTGGCGGACCGCGGTCTTGGGCGGCGTATAGTCAAAGCCCTCGGGCGTGAGCATGACCCAGCGGTTTTGGATAGGCTTGACGGCGGGACGTTCAACCGTCCACACGCCGTCGTCGCCCTTGACCACGCGCGGGCTTCCACCCGGGGGCAAAAACAGGCGCAGGCACTCGGAAAGCGTCGCAACATACTCGTGGCTCATCCAGCGCGCGATACGGGCAGCCTCGGCAGTAAAGAGCGGTTTGCTGAGGATGGTCTCGATGGGCTTGATGCGCGCGGTGTCGAGGGTAATGTTGCCTTGCAAGTCGCCCAGTTCGGGCGCAATATCGACGATATAGCCTGCGGCGGCACGGTTGCCAAAGTGGACCAGAACCGTCGATCCGACCTGGGCCTCGCTCGCAAGGGACTCAGGAATGCCGTAAGCAAACGGTTCGGACAGCGCACGGGTGGGGATGTCGAGAACCACGCTCGTGTAGGCGGCAATGGGCTCAGGTGAAGGCTCGGGCTTGGCCAGGGCAGCACCGGATGCCGGCGCCGCCGGAGTCTCCTCCGGATCCGGCGAACCAAACAGCGAAAGTTGCTCGGCCATGGCCCCAGCACCTCCCATCCCATTCGTCTACAGAAACAAGAACCCCGCTCAGGGTGAACGGGGCTCGGATACAAACGTTTGCGCAGCGATTACAGCGCCATCGTGCGGGCGCGGTCGATGCGCGCCAGGCAGTCGTCGCGGCCGACGAGCGCCATGGTCTCGCCCAGCGGAGGGCTCACCATGTTGCCGCAGACGGCGACGCGCACGGCCTGGAACACCACGCGCTTCTTGAGGTCCATCTGCTCGGGCAGCGGCTCAAGCGCGGCGTCGATGTTAGCAGCCGTCCACTCGTCCACACCCTCGAGCGCGGCCTTGGCGGCATCCAGAATGGCGCCCATGCCTTCCTTGGCCAGGCCCTTGTTAACGGACTTCTCGTCATACTCGAGCGTCTCGGCCGTGGCAAAGATGGGGGCGGCGACGGCCACGGCGTCGGCCGGCATCTTGGTGCGCGGTTTGACGATGGCGGCAAGCGCGTCGATCCAATCCTCGCCGTACTCGACATTACCCTCGATGAGGCCCGCCTCGTGCAGCTCGGGGACCATGATCTCGTCGGCAAACTGAGCATCGGACATGCCATTGATGTACTCGGCGTTGACCCAGTCGAGCTTCTTGGGATCGAAGGTCGCCGGGTTCTTGGAGATGCGGTCGAGCGAGAACTTGCTGGCCAGGACATCGCGCGGGATGATTGTGGTCTCGCCGTCGAGCGACCAGCCGAGCAGCGCCAGGTAGTTGACGAAGGCGTCGGACAGGTAGCCGGCGTCGCGGTATTCCTCCACCGAGGTGGCGCCGTGGCGCTTGGAAAGCTTCTTGCCGTCGGCGCCCAGGATCATGGAGATGTGGGCGAACGTGGGCACGGGCGCGCCGAGGGCCTCGTAGACCATGACTTGACGCGGGGTGTTGGACAGGTGGTCGTCGCCACGGATGACATGGGTGATCTTCATCATGGCGTCGTCGACGACGGTCGCGAAGTTGTACGTGGGCGTGCCATCGGAGCGGAAGATGACAAAGTCGTCGAGCTCCTTGGCGTCGAAGGTTACCTCGCCGTGGACGGCGTCGTGGATGACGACGTCGCCGCGGTCCTCGGGCACCTTAATACGCAGGACGTAGGACTCGCCGGCCTCGATGCGGCGGCGGGCCTCCTCGGGATCAAGATCGCGGCAACGGCGCTGATAGCCCTGGAAGGGGTCCTTGCGCTCCTGCGCGGCCTTGCGGTCGGCGTCGAGCTGCTCCTTGGTGCAGAAGCAGGGATAGGCCTTACCCTCGTCCCAAAGCTTCTGGGCAGCCTGCTTGTACAGGTCCAGGCGCTCGGTCTGGGCGTAGGGGCCAAAGTCGCCGCCCACCTCGGGACCCTCGTCCCAGTCCAGGCCCAGCCAACGCATGGCGCGCAGGATGATCTGCGTGTTCTCGTCGGTGGAGCGGGTGGGATCGGTGTCGTCGATGCGCAGGATGAACGTGCCGCCGTTTGCACGGGCGAAAGCCCAGTTATAGATAGCGGTGCGGGCGCCGCCGATGTGCAGCTTGCCCGTCGGTGAGGGTGCAAAGCGGACGCGAACGTCTGATGCCATGGATATCTCCTCGATTGCAGGATGGATGTCTAACCGCACCAGTATAAAGCATCAAGGCAACCTCCGCACAAAGGGCACCGACCTACTCATTGGGGACAGACTTAAATGACCAGTCGTTGGAGACGTTCTTAGTTTAAGGCTGCTCATTTAATGTCTGTCCCCAATGAGTAGGTGCGGAAAGGGTGTGAATGTTTGATTTACGCGCTATGATGTGCCCTTGCATAGAGAGCCTGGCGGAATGGTAACGGTCGCCGGGACACGTTTTTGAAAGGACAATCATGTCAGACGAACTTCGTTCCATCCCGCCCCAACACGGGTCCTTCGTATTTACGTCGGAGTCGGTGACCGAAGGTCATCCCGATAAGATCGCCGACCAGATCAGCGACGCCGTCCTCGACGCGATCCTCGCCAAAGAAATAGAGCTACAGGAGCAGGGCTACATCGCCCCCAACGGCGTGCCTGCCAACGTGGAGAACGTCCGCTGCGCCTGCGAGACCCTCGTGACCACCGGCACCGTCATCGTCGCCGGCGAGATTCGCACCCAGGCCTACGTCGACGTGCAGGAAATCGCCCGCGGCGTCATCCGCCGCATTGGCTACAACCGTGCCAAGTTCGGTTTTGACTGCGACACCTGCGGCGTCATGAGCCTCATCCACGAGCAGTCGCCTGATATCGCCCAGGGCGTTGACGAGTCCTTCGAGACCCAGACCGGCGCTACCACCGACCCGATCGACCTGATCGGTGCCGGCGACCAGGGCATGATGTTCGGTTATGCCTCCAACGAGACCAAGACCCTCATGCCCATGCCCCACTACCTGGCCAGCCGCCTGGCCGAGCGCCTGGCCGCCGTGCGTCACGACGGTACCCTCGCCTACCTGCGTCCCGACGGCAAGACTCAGGTCACCGTGCGCTACGAGGAAGGCAAGCCCGTCGAGGTCACGACCATCGTCATCTCCACGCAGCACGCCGCCGAGATCGAGGACATGGGCAAGATCAAGGCCGACCTCATCGAGCACGTCATCACCCCGGTCATGGCCGCTGAGAACATGCCGTGGGACAACGCGGACATCTACGTGAACCCCACCGGTCGCTTTGTCGTGGGCGGCCCCATGGGCGACACGGGCCTGACCGGCCGCAAGATCATCGTCGACACCTACGGCGGCTACGGCCGTCACGGCGGCGGCGCCTTTAGCGGAAAGGACTGCACCAAGGTTGACCGTTCCGCCGCGTATGCCGCGCGCTGGGTCGCCAAGAACGTGGTCGCCGCCGGTCTGGCCGACCGCTGCGAAGTCGAACTTGCCTACGCCATCGGCGTTTCCAAGCCCCTCTCAATCATGGTCGACACCTTCGGTACCGCGCATGTTGCCGAGGACAAGATCGTCGAGGCCGTAGAGAAGACCTTCGACCTGCGCCCGGGCGCCATCATCCGCGACCTAGACCTGCGCCGCCCCATCTACGAAAAAACGGCAGCCTACGGTCACTTTGGCCGAGAAGACGCCGACTTCACCTGGGAGAAGACCGACCGAGTCAAAGAACTCAAAGCAGCCTGCGGCCTGTAATTGGGAACCACCAAGGTCACAACACGCATGCGCTTTCAAAAGAAGTACCGCCCCCAAGCGGTGCTTCTTTTTTATTAATCCGGTGGTGAAGATGCTTCGATATGAGCCTACGCTGCGTCACCAGCTAATGAATTTTGAAGCACACGCGCCTCTACCATGTATCCTAAGTTCCGAGGGCTTTGGTATTTGGTCGGTCGCGAGTTCCGCACGAGCCGGAGAGCACTTAATGTGCTCTCCGTGCGAGCAGGACTGCCCGAGCAGGCGACCAAATACCAAAGCCCTCGGAACGGCGGGACTGAGTATGCCCCGCCCCTCGGGACGACGGGATAGAACAGGAGCAACCATGGCAGGCAAGCCGCAAACACTAGCTACGACCTCGGCATTCGAGATCTTGGGGCCCGTCATGGTCGGCCCCAGCTCATCGCACACCGCCGGCGCCCTGCGCTGCGCCCAAGTTGCCGCCAGCCTGCTGGAAGGCCGCATCACCAAAGTCACCTTTGGCCTGTGGAACTCCTTCGCCCACACCTACCGCGGCCACGGCACCGATCGTGCGCTCGTCGCGGGCATCCTGGGCCTCGACACCGATGACGAGAACATCAAACAAGCCTTCGACCTCGCGCGCGAGCAGGGCCTCGAATATCACTTTGACATCAAGGGCGACGACGCCTCCATCCACCCCAATACCGTCGACATCGACATGGTCGACGACACGGGCGCCACGGCACAGGTCCGCGGCGAGAGCCTGGGCGGTGGCAAGATGCGCATCAGCCGCATTAACGGCGTCGGCGTCGACATCTCGGGCATGTACTCCACGCTCTTCGTGGCGCACCAGGACGTCCCCGGTGTACTCGCCGCGCTCACCAACCTGCTCGCCTACGCCCACGTAAACATCGCCTTCTGCCGCACCTACCGCACCGAAGTGGGCGGCCAGGCCTACTCTGTCTTTGAGACCGACGGCGCGCCCGACGACACCGTCGTCCCCATGCTGCGCAAGCTCGACAATGTCGATTACGCAACGTTTATCGAGCTCCCCGGTTCTGCCTCGTCGCTCTCCCCCGGCGTCTCGGCAAAGGAGATCTTCGACGACGGCGAGCAGCTGCTCGATGCGTGCGAGGAACTGGGGCTCAGCATTGGCGCCGTTATGGCCGTGCGAGAGGCGCGCCTGACCGGTGAGGCGCACGCCGTCGCCGCCATGCGCCGCGTGCTCGACGTCATGCGCGAGGAGACCACAGCCCCCATCGCTAATCCGCAGCGATCGCTCGGCGGGCTTATCGGCGGCGAGGCCAAGCTCGTCGAAGCAACCCGCTGCAACGATTTGAGTGCAAGCCTGATGGGCGCCGTCCAGACCGACGCCGTTGCCCGCGCCATGGCCGTGCTCGAGCGCTCCGCCACGATGGGTGTGATCGTCGCAGCTCCGACGGCAGGATCCGCGGGTGTTGTGCCCGGCTGCGTGCTGGCGCTCGCCGATCGTCTGCAGCTCGACGACGAGCAAGTCATGGATGCGCTCTACTGCGCAGCCGCCATCGGCCTCAACCTCACCACAAGCGCCTGCGTTGCCGGCGCCGAGGGCGGCTGCCAGGCTGAGGTGGGAAGCGCCGCCGCCATGGCAGGCGCCGCGCTGGTGCAGATGCTCGGCGGCACGCCCGAGCAGGCGCTCGACGCCAGTTCCATCGCGCTGAGTAATCTGCTGGGTCTCGTTTGCGACCCCGTCGGTGGCCTCGTGGAGGTCCCCTGCCAAAACCGCAACGCCATCGGCGTGGCAGCGGCCTTTAGCTCTGCACAACTCGCCCTCGCAGGCATTAAGAGCTTGGTGCCGTTTGACCAGATGGCACATGTCATGCTCTCGGTGGGTCACGCGTTGCCGGCCACGCTGCGCGAGACGGCAAAGGGCGGCATCGCGCAGGCTCCGGCCGCACTTTCGGCCTGTGCAAAATGCGGTGTGTGCGGATAGCGACAAAGAACGACTCAAAGGTGGGACAAATGTCCCACCTCTTTTGAATGCCACCGTTTCCGTACCACAAACAGCAGGGCAATCGCTATAATGCAAGCCCAGTAAAAACACGATGAACCGCAAGGCGAAAATCGAAGGATATGCATACGATGTCGCAAAACGATCGAACTCAACTGATTCCCGATCCGCAGCAGCCGAGCAGGCACACCGGCGGCGTTCTGTCACCGCGTCCTATCGCGCCGAGCCACGGTCAGCAGCGTGGTGCGGCAAACGCTTCCCAACGCCCGAACCAACAGCGACAGCAGCGTCAACAACGTCAGCAGCGCCAGGCAAACGGCAATGCGCCCAAGCAGCCCCCCACGCACGCTCGAGGCGATCGTGGCCCCGCGCGCAAACCCGCCGAGAACAATAAGTCGGGCAAAAAGACGACGCTCTTTGTCGTCCTGGGTCTAATCGTCATTGTCTATATCGTAGGCGTCGTAGCATTTTCGCAGGTAGCCTACCCCAACACCACCATCGCCGGCGTCGATGTCTCGTTCTCCAACGCTTCGTCTGCCGCTATCAAGGTCAACTCGGCTTGGAAGCACTATAAGCTCACCGTGACAGGCGATGACTTTAGCTGGACCTATCAGCCCGAGTCCGATGAACCCATCGTCGACGGTGAAGCTGCTGCAAAAGAAATCATCAACCACAACGAAGCCTTTATTTGGCCGGTCCGCCTTGTGGAATCCTTAAGCGGCAAGACCAAAACAACTGCTACCTCCAACGAAGTCGATCTTGATCAAGACGTCGACCTGTCCATGCTTTCCGACACCTTTGACCAAAAGAAGTTTGAGAAGGATCTGGGCGCCGCCATCGACGAGTTTAACGAAGGACGTTCGGGCACGTTCGAGGCCAATAGCTCCAATGACGGGCAAGCGGGCAAGTTTACCGTCGAGAAGGCGCGCTCCAACGAAAAACTCAACCGCGAGCATGTCATTAAATATGCCGAGCTCGAGCTCGCCTCGCTGGCCGAGACCATAGATCTTTCCAAGCTCGGCAACGATGCCTATGAGCCACTCAATGGAACGCTGACCGATGATCAGATTCAGGCCGCATGCGATGCCGCCAACAACTTCCTGGGCGTCAACGTGACCCTCAAGCTCAACGGCGAGGATGCCGGCAAAGTTGATGGCAGCTCCGTATTGCAGTGGATCAGCTTTGCCGATCCGGCCAACCCCACGCTCGATACTTCGCAGATCAGTAGCTGGGCAGCCGAGCTCGCCAACGGCTTTAATACCGTGGGCTCCACTCGCTGGTGGACGCGCGCCGATGGCAAGCAGT
Organism: Collinsella sp.; assembly: GCA_014871645.1. Taxonomy (GTDB): domain Bacteria; phylum Actinomycetota; class Coriobacteriia; order Coriobacteriales; family Coriobacteriaceae; genus Collinsella. Next base: position 31,452 of record WGSN01000013.1, on the reverse strand, counting down.
GCGCCGTCGAAGGCGGCGACTTTGGTTGGTCCATCGACAGCAGCTCGCTCGCCAAGCAGGTCGAGGACGCCATTAGCAACAAGCAGACCGGCGAAATCGAGATCAGGTACTCCCAGAAGGCCGACACCTTTACCGCAAAGGGAGAGCCCGACTGGAAGGCATACATCGACGTCGACCTGTCCGAGCAGCACGCGCGCTACTATGACGAGAACGGTAATATCGTTTGGGAGGCCAACTTTATTTCCGGCAAACCGGGCGAAGACGCCACCCCCGAGGGCGTGTGGCAGATCAACAGCAACGACGGTGGCAGCACCCTGATCGGAGCCAAGGACCCCGAGACCGGTAAGCCCAAATACGAGAGCCCGGTGAGCTACTGGATGCCGTTTGAGGGCAATATGATCGGCTTCCACGACGCTACATGGCAAAACGACAAGAGCTTCGATAATGCCGAGTCGTACAAGTGGTGCGGCAGCCATGGTTGCATCAACCTGCGCCTGGCAGACGCCAAGGCACTTCACGACTGCATCAAAGTCGGCCTGTGCGTGGTTGTCCACTCGTAGTGCAACGCGCGCATTCCTACAACGTGGAACCGCTGCGACCAATCTAACAGTTCCGAAAGAAACCGTCCTATGCGCCCGCCCCAACCGGTGGGCGCATATAATTATCGAGGTTCTTTCTATAAAGGAGACGCTATGCCGAATGTCCCCACGATCACCCCAGGCCCAGATGATACCGAGCGCACGCCCGAAGGTGCCACCGAAACGATTCCTCTGATTTCAAACGTATATGCCGACAAGCAGAGCGGACGCGCGAACGATACGGCCGAGATTTCCGATGAAGAGGCATATGCCAAGCTCAAGGCAAAACGTGCCGAACGTCGACGCAAAAAGCTGATTCGACGCGGTATTGCCGCCGGCGTCGTGGGTGCCATCGCGCTCATTGCCATTGCCGCAACCCTGGTTATCAATGCTCAGCCACAGGGCGCTAGTGGGCCTGTGACCGACATGGTGACCGAGGGCACGTTTACCACAACGGTCGAGGCGAAAGGCCAGCTCAAACCCATTTCGTCCTCAGTGGTCTCCCCTTCTGTCGACGGCACGGTCGATTCTATCAACGTGCAGGCAGGCCAATCCGTTAACGAGGGCGACGTGCTTATGACCATTAAAAACGACGAGCTCGATCGCAACGTTGCCGAGGCGCAGCGTGCAGTTGCAGCCGCCCAGGAAGACCTCACCAACGCGCAGAAAGCCGCAGCTGCCGCTCAGGCCACCCCAACGACGGACGTCGATGGAGCTTCCGCAGCGGCTGGCGTCTCCGCCGCATCGGCGGACACGAACGCCGTATCGGCCGCGCAGCGCAGCCTCGCATCGGCCCAGGCAAACCTCGATCAGGCGAACGCCAAGGCGGCCAGTCGTACGGTCACGGCCCCGAGCTCGGGCAGTATCGTGGAGCTCAACGCCAAGGTGGGCGCCACGGTAACAGGCGGCATGATCATGGGCGAAAGCGATACGAGCGGCGGCAAGCAGTGCATGCAGATCGCCGACCTATCTAAGATGAAGGTGACCGTGCAGGTGGGCGAAAAGGACATCGCCAAGATCGCCGTTGGGCAGAGTGCCAACGTCACGTATCCCGCGTTTCCCGATATCGTAAGCCAGGGAACGGTCACGGCTATCGCGTCGGTGGCAAACTCCGACGCCGCCAACGGTGGCGGCGGCAGCGTAACCTTTAACGTCGACATTCTCATAGAGGCGCCCGACGCGCGCCTGAAGCCGGGCATGACGGCCGAGGTATCGGTGGTGACCGAGCAGCTCGACGACGTGGTGATGGTGCCGACGATGGCGCTCATGACCGAAGACGGCGAACACTATTACGTCAACGTGGCAACCGATGACGAGGGCAAGCATACCCGTCGCGTGAAGGTGACCGTCGTGACGCAAAACGACAACGAAGCCGTAGTCGGCAAGACACAGGTAAAGCGCGACGACCAGGGCAACGAGATCAACCCCAACGTGCCGGTTACCAAGCTGCGCGATGGCGACACCCTCGTCATGGACACCGGAGCGGACGCAACGGCTGACGGCGGCTACAGCACGGATTCGGGCAGCATGTCTGACGACGAGGGCATGTAATGCGTCCCGTTATCGACATCCGCAACGTGCACCGCATTTTTGAGAGCGAGGCGGGTTGCGCCCACATCCTGCACAACGTGAGCCTGGCGGTAGAACCCGGCGAGTTCGTCGCCATTACCGGCCCTTCGGGCTCGGGCAAGTCAACGCTCATGAACATCCTGGGCTGCCTGGACAAACCGACGGCGGGCGACTATTACCTGCAAGGGCTCAACGTGGCCGAGCTCGACGATGACGAGCTCACCGAAGTTCGCGCCCTGAGTATTGGCTTTGTCTTTCAGAGCTTCAACCTGCTGCCACGCCTGTCGGTTATCGAAAACGTCATGCTGCCGCTGGCCTACACCAATGTGCCCCGTAGCCAGCGCGAAATGCGCGCCGTGCACGCGCTGCAGGCCGTCACGCTGCCGGTCGACCACTGGGACCACCGCATATCAGAGCTCTCGGGCGGACAGATGCAGCGCGTCGCCATCGCGCGCGCCCTCGTCAATGACCCGCCCATCATCCTGGCCGACGAGCCGACGGGAAACCTGGACTCCGCTACCGGAGCGCTTGTGATGGAGACCTTCCATAAGCTTCAGAAGCGAGGCAAAACCATCGTTCTTATCACACACGACCCCGGCATCGCCGCCGAGGCCGACCGTGCCGTGACCATCCGCGACGGTCGCATTCACGACGGCGCGTATATTCCACATGCACCGCGGACCCTGCGCAGCGCCGTAGATAGCCTGCCCATGATTTCCGCCTCCGCCAACCCGCCGAAAGGAGTGGTGGCATGAGCGCCCGCGATCTCATCCAGGAAGCCCTTCACTCGCTCGAGGCCAACAAGGGGCGCAGCCTGCTCACCATCCTGGGCATTGTCATCGGCATCGCCTCGGTTATCGCCATGACTTCGCTCATCGGCGGCATCCAAAACAGCCTAGTCAACAGTCTGGGCCTCAATGCGGCACGCATGGTGCAAATTTATTCGTCGCAAGAACTCACCGAGTCGGACATCGAGAAGCTTCAAAAACTGGTGCCGCAGATAGAGCAGATCGGCATTGTCGACAGCGCGTATACCGAGTACAAGACCGGCGATAAAAGCTATACCGTCATGGCACAGGGTGTCGATAGCGACATGCTCGACGCCGTGGGGGCCAGCAAGCTCGTTGCGGGGCGCACCTATTCCCAGGCCGAGTCTCAATCAGGCTCGCGCGTGGCGCTCATCAGCCGCGGCGGCGCCGATCAGCTTTACGGCAACGAACAGGATGCGCTGGGGAAAACCATCAAGGTGTCCAACGGCGAGGTGCAGATTGTAGGCGTGATTGATGGCGGCAGCGACTCCATGGGGTCGCTCACGCTATACATGCCGCGAGAGACCATTGCCGGGCTGTTCGGTGACGAGAATCCCTCGTTTCCCAGCGTGACCGCACTCGCCGCCGAGGGCACCGATATGGATGAGCTCTGTAAGACCATCGAGTCCAAGGTGCGCGCGATGAAGGGCATCGCGGAGGATGATGAGTACGACAGTGTAACGGCGACATCCATGAAAAGCGCCATCGATGCACTCAACTCCTTTATGGGCGCGTTCTCGCTCATCATGGGCGCTGTCGCCAGCATCTCGCTGCTTGTCGGCGGTATCGGCATTATGAATATGATGCTCACCAACGTGACTGAGCGCATCCGCGAGATCGGTATTCGCCGTGCCCTGGGCGCCAGTCGTCGCGATATCACCGCGCAGTTTTTGGCCGAGTCTTCGGCGCTGTGCGTCACCGGCGGACTGTTGGGTGTCCTGATTGGCTATCTGCTGGCCTGGGCTCTTGCGATGTTTGCCGCAGGATCAGGGATTCTTGGTGAGCTCGGTGCCAGCGGGCAAATCACACCGAGTTTTTCAATCGCCACGGTGCTGCTGGCCTTCGCCGTCTCCGTCGGCATCGGCGTAATCTTTGGCTTCTACCCCGCTCGCCGCGCGGCAAAGCTCAACCCGGTGGAGTGCCTACGCTACCAGTAAGTCACCACCAGCAAGTTGCGGTGAATTAGGGACTGAATATGCTATCTAGCAGCAAAAACAGACACTATTTCACCGCAACTTATTGAAGGGCTATTTGCGCCAGTTCCGGGCGTCGTCCTCGAGCTATTGGCGGATGACGGTCTTGTACGGTTCGAGCTTGCTCGAGGCGCTCCTCCTCGCGGGCGGGAGGGCGCGCAGGCGCGGCGAGCGCCTAGCGCGCGAACTCCCGTAAGAGCGCGTCTTCCACTTCCCGAAGCGAAAGGGCCCCGCTTCCCTCGGCGGGACGGGTGACCACGATGCAGCGCGCTCCCACGGCGCGCGCGGCGGCGAGCTTCTCGGCCGTGCCGCCTACGGTTCCCGAGTCCTTGGTCACAAGCCACTGGGCGCCCACCTGCCGAAGCATCGCCTCGTTGAGCTCGCGGGTGAAGGGCCCCTGCATGCCGATGACGTGCGACGGCGAAAACCCCGCGTCGATGCACTTCGTTATAGCACCGGGCAGCGGGAGCACACGCACAAAGAAGCGCTCCGCGAAATCGGCGACGCGCGTGTAGGGAGCAAGCTCCTTGCTCCCCGTCGTGAGAAGCGCGCGACCCGGGTTCTCGGAGAGAAAGCGCGCCGCGCAGGCGATCGACGCGACCGGCACGACGCCTTTGGGCAGCGGCTCGGCCGGGCGCGCAAGGCGCAGGCATCGTGCACCCACGGCGAGCGAAGCGGCCCGGATGTTGCCGCTTACGAGCGTAGCGAAGGGGTGCGTGGCGTCGACGACGATGCGCGCGCCGGAAAGCTCGCGCTCCATGTCGGCCTCGTCGAGCCTGCCCGCATGCACCTCGATGCCCGGAAGCTCACCCAAAAGCTCGCCTCCGTACTCGGTTGCCGCGTAGGCACGGGCGGGGATGCCCGCCTCGCTCGCCCATTCGCACAGAAGGCGGCCCTCGGTGGTGCCGGCGAAGATGCGCAGCGCCGGCGCGGATGCGGGCGCCGTCACTTCGGGCCGCCTGGGCGCGTGATCTGGTAGAGCAGCGCGTTCATAATGGCGGCCGCCACGGTCGAGCCGCCCTTGCGACCCCTCGCGACGATGGCCGGCACGCGTCGCGCGAGTAGCTCCTCTTTCGCCTCGACCACGTTCACAAACCCGACCGGCACCCCAACGACGAGCGCGGGCGCGATCTTTCCCGCGTCCATGAGCTCGGCGAGGCGCAGAAGTGCTGTGGGAGCGTTGCCGACGGCCACGATGAGCGGACCCTCGATGCCGCAAGCTTTGTCCATGCTCGCAACGGCGCGAGTCGTGCCCGCGGCGCGCGCCGTTGCGGCGACATCAGGGTCGGCCATGTAGCATACGGCCTTGCAGCCGAGCTTCGCGAGCGCGGGCTTGCTTATGCCTGCAAGCGCCATGTTCGTGTCGGTGAGCACCGTGGCCCCTGCGCGCAGTGCGTCGAGCGCACAGTGCGCGGCATCATGGGTGAACACAAGGGAATCGGCGTACGAGAAGTCGGCAGTGGTGTGGATGACGCGCTTCACGACGGGCTCTTCGAGCGGCGGGAACGTGCGGCCGCCGAGCTCTTCGGTGATGATCTCGAAGCTGCGCCGCTCGATGTCGCCGGGTGCCATCTCCTTGGAATCCATCTAGTACTCCACTCCTTCCCTTGCACATATCCCCTGCTCGTAGGGGTGTTTCTCACACCGCATCTCGGTTATGTAGTCGGCCTTCTCCACGATCTTGCGGGAAGGCGCGCGCCCGGTGAGCGCTACTTCGACGCCGCGCGCGGACATATCGAGCGCGCGGTCCACGAGCGCCTCGTCGACAAGCCCCTTCGAAAGCGCGTCGAGCGCCTCGTCGAGCACGAGCAGCCCCTCCTGCGCGCCCTCGAGCTCGGCGAGTGCGGAAGCTAGGTTCCCATCGTGCAGCTCGCACGTCGCGGCAAGTTCTTCCGACGTCATCGACCAGGTAAACTTGTCCGACACCTTCCCCGCGAACACGGGCACGCCGAAATGCTCGGCGAGCAGGCGCGCCTCCCCACTTTCGCCGTCTTTCAGGAACTGCACGACGACGACACGGCGGCCTGCGGCGAGCATGCGAAGGGCGAGGCCCATCGCCGCCGTGGTCTTGCCTTTGCCGTCGCCATGATACACGTGGATCATACGCCCTCCTCGATAATGCGGTAGACATACTCCATGTCGAGCGCCCCGCGCACGACGTCGGCCAGGCGGTCGAACTCGCGCGCACGGTGGTCGACCGCGGACGCCGCGCCCGCAGCACCCACGACGCTCTCGGGCAGGCCGCGCATGCGCGCGAGCGAGCGCGCGAGGGCGAGCGCCACCCCCGGTTCGTCGAACAGGCCATGGAGATAGGTTCCGAACACGTTTCCGCAGGCCGCGCCTTCTGGTTTGCCGCCAATCGTGCCCGCAGGGGCGCAGGAGACGGTCGTTTCGCCGTCGTGAATCTCATACCCGCTCGCCGTCATGCCGTTCCACACCGAGAACGCGCCTTGGGCGCCCGTGATGCGCAGCTCCGACTGGGCGAGGCGCTTTTCCTCCTTGAACACCGTACTTGCAGGGATGAGCCCGAGCCCGCGCGCGGTGCCAGCGCCTTCTCTGCCGTGCGGGTCGGAAAGCTCGTCTCCCAAAAGCTGGTAGCCTCCGCATATGCCGAGCACCGGTGTGCCCGCGCCCGAAAGCGCGCGTACACAGGCTCCGATGCCGCTAGCCGCAAGCCAGCGCGCGTCGTCGAGCGTGGTCTTCGAGCCGGGAAGCACCACCAGGTCGGGTCGGCCCAGATCGGTCGTCGAGGAAACGTAGCGCACGCCCATGCCGGGCACGCGCGAAAGAGGGTCGAAGTCGGTGAAGTTCGACAGATGCGGAAGGCGCACGACGGCGACGTCGATGACGCCGCGCGCCTCGCGGGCAGATAGGCGCGGCGCGAGCGAGTCCTCGTCGTCCAGGTCGAGCGTAAGATACGGCACGACCCCCACGACGGGAACCCCGCACATCTTCTCGAGCGGGGCCAAACCCGGGCGCAGGATTTCCACATCGCCGCGGAACTTGTTCACCACAAGACCCCGCAAAAGCGCGCGATCCTCGGGCGCAAAGAACGCGACCGTGCCGTAGAGCTGGGCAAACACCCCGCCTGGGTCGATGTCGCCCACGAGCAGCACGGGGGAGGACACGGCGCGCGCGAGCCCCATGTTGACGATGTCGTTTTCGGAAAGGTTGATTTCGGCGGGGCTGCCGGCGCCCTCGATGACGATGACGTCGTTTTCCTCCGCGAGCGAATCGAACGCCTCCAAAATCTGCGGCATGAGCGCCTTTTTTCGCGCGAAGTAGTCCCTCGCAGCGAAGGCTCCCTGCGCCTTGCCGGCCACGATGAGCTGGCTTCGGTGGTCGCTTTCGGGCTTGAGAAGGATGGGGTTCATGCGCACGTCGGGCGCGATGCCGCACGCCTCGGCCTGCATGATCTGGGCGCGCCCCATCTCGAGCCCGTCGGCCGTGACACCGCTGTTGAGCGCCATGTTCTGGCTCTTGAAGGGAGCCACGCGCAGGCCGTCCTGCGAAAGCACGCGGCACAGCCCCGCCGCAAGCAGGCTCTTCCCCGCGTTCGACATGGTGCCCTGGATCATGATGGGCTTCGCCCTACCCACGGGCATCGACCTCCTTCGCCGAGCCTCGGCCATCCGCGCCCGCCATAGCGCCGCTGCAAGAAGCGCCGCCCCGTTCGTCGGGTTCGCCTTCGCCCGATGCACCTTCCGCTCGAAGTGCGCGGCTGAACGCCATCGCAAGCCGGGCATTCTCCTTGCGCGTGCGCACCGCGACGCGGCACCAGAAACGGGACAGTACCGAAAACGAGTCGCACGTGCGGACCAAAACCCCCTGTTTATACAGGCGCTCGGGGATGTCTTTCGCCGGCGTGCGGACTAAAAGGAAGTTCGCATCCGAAGGCACGACGGAAAGCCCGAGCGAGGAGAGCTCGTGGGAAAGCCACGCTCGCTCGCCCGCCAATACATCGCGCGTGCGCGAGACGTATTCAACGTCTTCCAGGGCGGCAATGCCAGCGGCCTCGGCGACCGAGGAGACGGGCCACGCCTGCCCCGCCTGGCGAATCCCCTCGATGAGTTGGGCGTTTCCGCTGATCAGATATCCCAACCGCAACCCCGCCATTCCGTAGAGCTTGGTGAACGCGGAGAGCACGGCCACATGGCGCGAAAACGCGGCGCGTGCAGCCACGCTCCTTTCGCGGTCGTCGGGCGCAAATCCGAGGAAGCACTCGTCCACGACGAGCAGCGCGCCCACCTGCTCGCAGCGGCAAGCCGCGGCATCGATCACGCTGGGGTCGACGAGGCGCCCCGTCGGGTTGTTCGGATTGCAGAGGTACGCCACGTCTCCCGGCCCCTCGATCGCGCGGGCGAAGGAGGCGGGCACGTCGAAGTCGTCCGCTTCGGAGAGCGGGAACTCCTGCACGCATGCACCGTAGTACGATGCCGCCTCCGCATATTCAGAGAACGTCGGCGCGCACACGACGATGCGTTTCGGGCGCACCGCCGCGGCGAGCCGCCAGATGATGTCGGACGCGCCCGCGCCGCAGACGATAGTATCTTCGGGAATGCCCTGGGCGCGCGCTAGGGCGCGAACGAGGGCGAGGCTTTCCCTATCGGGGTAGGCGTCGATTCGAGAAAGCGCCTTGCAAGCTGCGGCGACGGCGCGCGGCGAGGGGCCTGCCGGATTCACGTTCACCGAGAAGTCAATGAGGTCGGAGGCGCCCCCTTCGCAAGCGATGCCGAGCGATTGCGTACTACCCCCATGCGCACGGTCGCGCAGGATTCCCCTGGCAGCCCGGGGCGCGGCGTGGTCTTCCCTCATGACATCGCCCCCACGTCGAGCACGACCGCCGCGCGCACGGCACCGAAGACGACGAGCGCGCATACGGACGCGGCGAGCATGAGCCTTGTCGCCCGGGCGATGTCGCCCCACTCGATTTCGCGGGACGCGTCGCCTATCGTCGGCTTCTCAACGAGCTTGCCGAAATACACCGCGGGCCCTGCCAGGCGCAGCCCGAGCGCGCCCGCGCACGCTGACTCGGTCTGCGCCGCGTTCGGGCTCGCATGGCGACGCCTGTCGCGGCGCCAGATGCGCGCCGCCCCGCGCGCGTCGAGCCCGACGATCGGGCACACGGCGATCATGAGCAGGGCCGATAAGCGCGAGGGAATCCAGTTCACCGCATCGTCGAGGCGCGCCGAGGCGCAGCCGAAGTCGATGTAGCGCGCGTTTTTGTAGCCCACCATGCTGTCGAGCGTGTTCACAGCCTTGTACGCCATGCCCAAGGGCGCACCCCCGATCATAAGGTAGAAAAGCGGCGCGATGACGCCGTCGCTCGCGTTCTCCGCCACCGTTTCCACGGCGGCGCGCACAACGCCCTGCTCGTCGAGAACAGACGTGTCGCGTCCCACGATGAGCCCGACGGTTTCGCGCGCCGCGACAAGGCCGCCCTTCGAGAACGCGCGGGCCACGGCCAGGCTCTGGCGGCGCAGCTCGCATGTCGCGAGAATCTGATAGCTCGCCCATGCCTCGGCCACGAAGCGCAAGCCGGGGTGAACCATGCCGCAAAGATGCAGGATTCCCCAGGTCAAAAGCCCACACGCAAGCGGAAGCGCCACGGCGAGCACAAGCCCTGCGGCGCGCGTGCCCGCGGACGTTTGCGGGAATGCGCCCCGCAGGCGGCCTTCGGCCCACGTGATCGCGCGCCCCATGGCGACGACGGGATGGGGAAGCCAGCGCGGGTCGCCGAAGGCAAGGTCGGCCGCGAACCCGGCGGCGACGGCAAGAATCGTCATCACCGGGCATCGCCCCCCGAAGCGGGGCGAACGTCGCGAAGGCAGCGCCCATCCCAGGTGGCGGCCCATGCGCCGCCCGGCTCGGTATGCACGTCGAAGTATTCCATTTTCGGGACAGCAAGCTCGGAAAGCAGCGCTTTCACGGTACCCGCGTGAACGACGAAGACGGCGCGCCCACTCCCCTGGGCGCGCTCCGATTCGCACGCCTCCCGAAACGCCGCGACGACGCGGCGGGTGAAATCGCTCTTGCCCTCGCCATGCGGGCACCGCGTCTCGCACCAGGAGTCTACCCAGGCGCGGTAGCGCGCATCCTCTTTAAGCTCGGCGGCGCTTCGCCCCTCGAAGTCACCGAAATCCATCTCGCGCAGACCGGGGCATGCCATAAGCTCCGCATTCGGGAAGAGGATGCGTGCCGTCTGGTCGGTGCGGGCCATGCCGCTCGTGATAACACGGAACACGTCACGATCGCACGCGAGCTCGCGCAAAGCGCGCTCCCCCGCGCTCGACAGGGGCTCGTCGGTGCCCGCCCCGCTGTAGCGATGGTCTTCCGTGCCCGCCGTGGCACCATGGCGCACGAAGACGACTTCCAAAGGCGCGCCCGCGCCCTGCGTCCCTCGAGGCGCATCGGCAAGGTTTCCTTTGATGACCTGGGGAATCCCGCACGTCATGCGCACGACGACGTCGGCGCGCGCAGCAAGCGCGCATCCCAGGCGCCCCGCGCGCTCGCGCCATTGGGCGTCTTCCGCACGCATGGGGACGACCCCCGAGCCGACCAAGGGCAGAATCACTGCGTCGAAGCCGATCAGCCGCTCGAGCGCCCGGTCAGCGTCGAGCGCGCGTACGAGTTCCTCAGCACGGTACGCGACACGGCCGGCAAAAGCCGCGGGCACGCCGCCCTCCGCAAGCTGCGCCGCGTCGACGAAATCGTCCGCCGCGAACCCGAGCTTTTCGCGCACGAAGGTCCTCTTCCCCGAATGCGCGCCGCCTACCACGAGAATCATAGGAGCATACCCCCCGCCACCAGCATGGCAAGCATCGCGAGCTCGGCCCATTGCAGAAACCATCCGGCCAAATCCCCCGTCACCCCGCCGAAGCGGGACAGGGCAACATGACGGTACCACGCGAGCGCCAAAAGCCCCGCCACCGCCATAAGGGCGCCGACGGCCTGAGCGCACGCGACCATCCCTGCAGCCGAAGCCGCAGCGAAAGCGCAAAGCGGCACGACGATCGCCGCGCGCTTCTTAGCAGGCGAGAGTCCCGCGGCCATGCCGTCCGCCCGCGCGGCAGGCCAGCATTCTACGGCGAGCCCCGAAAGCGCGCGGGAGAACACGAGCGAGCACAGAAGCGCGAGGAACGCCCCCGCCGTAAGCGGCAGCGCGGTGAACAGGGAAAACTGCAGAATAAGGTACACGACAACACCGATGACCCCGAAGGCGCCCGCCCGCGGGTCGTGCATGATCTCGAGCTTTCGCTCGCGCGGGGCCCAACTTGCAAGCGCATCGGAGGTGTCGCAGAGCCCGTCTAGGTGGATGCCTCCCGTCACCGCCACAGGCAGCGCCGCGAGCACGGCCGCGACGATGGTCGCGGGTACGCCGAGCAGGTTCGCCACGTACCCCCACGCCGTCATGAGGAAGCCTTCCGCAAGGCCCACCAGGGGAAACGCGGCAAGCGCATGGGTTGATCCGAAATCGGTCCAGGCCGATTTCGGGACGGGGATGCGCGAGAACGTTCCGAACGCCGCGCCGATTGCCTCTGCTATCTTCACCTTGTAGGTCCTTCGCCTTTCATCCACACGGGAATCCCGAATACCACTTCGACTGCGCGGTCGGCCAGCGCCGCCACGCCCGCGTTCACGCGCGCGAGCGCGCGCCTCCATGCCTCGGTCCCCTCATCGTAGCGCATCCCATCGGCGAACACGTCGACGGTGACCACCACCGTATGCGCAGCGGCCTGAGCGAGCCGTTCGATGCCTCCGAGCACCTCGCACGCCGCAGCGTCGGGGTCACGTGGGGACAAGCCGCCTTCCGCGAAGAGCTCGTTCGCAACCAGGTTGCCCACGTCCTCCAAAAGAAGCGTGCAGCCGCGCGGAAGCCCGGGCGCTGCGGCGCCCACGTCACGCGTGCGCTCGAGGGTGGAAAACCCCTTACCCTCGCGCAGCGCCCGATGGCGCGCGATGCGGCGGGCGCCCTCTTCCCCGAAGGGCTCCATCGTTGCCAGGTACACGCGGGGGCCGTCGTGTCCGAGGCACAGGGACTCGGCGTAGGCGCTCTTGCCGCTCGCGGCGGCGCCGATGACGAGCGTCACCGTCATTTCCCGGCCTCGAAATGCTCGTAAGCATCCATACCAGTCGCCGTGAACGTCTTCCCATCCCGGTACACGCGCAGCGCCGAATCCAAAAGGGGCAGATACGCCATGGCGCCCGCGCCCTCGCCCAAGTGCATGCCTGCGTCGAGGGGTGCCTTTATGCCGAGCTCGCGAAGGAGCTCCTGGCTTGCGGGTTCGCTTGACGCGTGGGTGCCCACGAGGTAGCCCAGGGCGTTGGGGCACAGGCGCGCCGCGCACAGGGCCGCCGTGCAGGATATGACCCCGTCGAGGAGCGCCGGCGCCTTCGAGGCCGCGGCCCCCAGGTAGAAGCCGCACATCGCAGCGATGTCGAAGCCGCCCACCTTCGAGAGCACGTCGATCGGGTCGGCAGGATCGGGCGAGTTCGCGTCGATAGCGCGCTCGACCACGTCGCGCTTGCGCGCGAGCGAGGCGTCCGAGAGCCCCGCGCCGCGCCCGACGAGGCTCCGCGCGTCCGCCCGGATGAGCACTGCGGCCACCGCCGCCGAGGTGGTCGTGTTGCCGATGCCCATCTCGCCCGCGGCGAGAAGGCGCACGCCGGCGCGGGCAAGCCCGCACGCGACGGCGATTCCGACCTCGATCGCGCGCACGGCCCCATCGCGAGACATAGCGGGGCCGTGCGTGATGTTGCCGCTCCCCCGCCGCACGTTCGCGCACACCATGCGCGCGTCTTCTATGCCCCGGGCCATACCCACGTCGACGGGCACGACCTCGGCACCCGCGAACGCCGCCATGCGGCAGGCGCTCGTGGCCCCCTCGCACATGTTGCGCGCGACGGCTCGCGTCACGTCTTGCCCGCATTGCGACACGCCTTCGACAACGACCCCGTTGTCGGAGAAGAATACCGCGAGCGCACGGGGGAACTCGGTCACCTCGGCGCTCCCCTGAGCTGCGGCGATACACGCGACGGCGTCTTCAAAGTCGCCCAATCCCCCCAAGGGGTGAGCGATGGAGTCCCACGCGGCGTACGCGGCGGCGCGGGCGCACTCGTCTGCGGGCGCGATCCGGGAGAGCGCGGCTTCGAGCACGGCGCCCGGCGCCGACGAGAACGCGCGCTCGACTTCCTCGCGGATGCAGGCAAGCGCGGTTTCGGTTGCTTCAGCCATGCCGTCTCCTCTCTGCGAACGACGCTGCGGCAGACGCGAACGCGCGCGCAACGTCGGGGTTAGCAGGATAGTACACATGCGGGAAGCCCGCCACCAGGGACGGGGTGGTCGTCATGCACGGCCAGCCCTTGTCGCGCCGGGGCTTCTGCGCCCAGAAGTCGCCGCCCGGGCAGGTGGACTGCCAGTAGTGGAACTCATGCGCGCGGAAGCATGTGCCGCGCGGCCCGTAGAGCCCGTCGCGTTGGGAAGTGAGCTCCACGTACCCGAAATGGGACAGCCTTCCCCCGTTCTCGCTTGCGCCCTCAAGGGCGCCCGCAACAGACCAGCGCCGCCCTTCGCTATCGGCGATTTCGCGCTGCAGGTACAGAAACCCACCGCATTCGGCGACCGTCGGCATGCCGGATACCACCGCGCGCCGCACCGCCTCGCGCATCGCCGCGTTCTCGGAGAGCTGCCGCGCATGGAGCTCCGGGTAGCCGCCCCCCAGATAGAGGGCGCTAGTCCCCCGGGGCAACTCGCTATCACACAGGGGGCTGAAAAAGGCCAGCTCGCAACCCAGGTCCTCGAGCGCGCGCAGGTTCTCCTCGTAGTAGAACGAGAACGCCTCGTCACGCGCGACGCCGACGATGGGCCGCGCTCCCGCGATCGGCTCCAACCGGTAAGGTTCCTCGCGGATATCGGGTGCCGTCGCAGCTATTTCGAGCAAGCGGTCGACGTCGACGCTCTTTTCCACCAGCTCGGCCATCTTGTCGATGCGCGCGGAGAGCTGCTCGACCTCGTCAGCGGTCACAAGCCCCAGATGCCGGCTTTCGAGCGAGAACGCCTCGTCGGCGGGGATATTCCCCAAAACCGCGACGCCCGTGTGCTTCTCGATCGCAGGCGCCGCGTAGGCGCAGGCAGCGGCGCTCGTCTTGTTCAGCACGACGCCGCGCACGTTCGCACAAGGCAGGAACTCGGCGATGCCGTGGATTACGGCGGCGAGCGATAAAGACGCCCCGCGCCCGTTCACCACTAAAACGACCGGCGTTTCCGTGTCGCGCGCAACCTGGTAGCTACTCGCGTCGGACACGCCGGGCGCCATGCCGTCGTAGAAGCCCATGACCCCCTCGAGTACCGCGACATCCGCGCCTGCGGCGCCGCGTGCGAGCAGGGCGCGCAGCGTCGGGGCGTCGGTAAAGAAGCCGTCTAAGTTGCCCGAGCGCGCGCCCACGACGCGGCGATGAAAGAGCGGATCAATGTAGTCGGGGCCGCATTTGAAGGCCGCGCATGCAAGGCCGCGGCGCGCGAGCGCGCGCAGGAGCGCGCACGTAACGACCGTTTTGCCGCTCCCGCTCGAGGGCGCAGCGACCATGAAGCGCGGGATGGTCGTGCTCACCGGACGCCGCCTTCCCCACCTGCACCACGCGCGCTGACGAGGAACACGGGGTTTTGCGCCTTCATAAGATGGTGCGAGCCTACAGCCTCGGCCCGGGCGGCCGACACCTGGCACGCCTCGAACCCCTTAAAGCGCGAACCCGAGAGGAGCGCGCACGCCTCGGTGAGCGTCTCAACGGTGACGCATGGCACGCACAGGCGAACCTGCGAGTTCTTCTCGAGCGCCGCCTCCACGATGGAGGGAAGCTCGCCCGCGCTCCCGCCGACGAACACGGCGTCGGGGACGGGCAGTTTCGCGAGCGCTTCGGGGGCGACACCGGGGACCGCATGCACGTTGCCGCACCCGAATGCATCCGCGTTCTCTCGGATGAGCCGCACACCGGCCGCGTTGCGCTCGACCGCCCATACCGACCCCGCTCGCGCGACGAGCGCCGCCTCGATCGACACGCTCCCCGTGCCGGCGCCGACGTCCCACACGGTGTCGGTCGCGGCAAGGCGCAGCTTCGCGAGCGCGACGGCGCGCACCTCCTGCTTGGTCATGGGAACGTCGCCGCGGATGAAGAGCTCGTCGGGAATGCCCGAGGAAGCGTACGGCCAGCGGGAGCTCGCGGCGCGGGATGCGCCCGCAGAGTCCGCCGCGGAAGAAGCCGCCGCGGGCGCAGAGGCGCCGGCCGGCGCCTCGGAGGCTGCGCTAGAGCCCGCAGGCGACCCGGCGCAGCCTGCGAACTCGATAAGCATCACGTTCAAGTCGTCGAACGTCTGACCTGCGATTTCACTTGCGGTCGCGCAGGTGATGCGCTCCTCGGGGTACGACAGGCGCTCGGCCACCGTCACGCGCGCGTCCCCGAAGCCCGCCTGCACAAGCTCGCCCGAAAGCCGCGAGGGATCTTCCCCGCCCGACGTGACGAGGAAGAGCTCACCTGCGCGCTCGGCCTCGGCCACGATGTCGCACGCCACGCCGTGAGCGCTCGCGAAGCGCCAATCCTGCCATGGACGCGCGAGGCGCGCGGCGAGATACGACGCTGAGCTTATGCCGGGAATGACGCGCACGTCCACCTGCGCGTCGCTGGAGAGCGCCTCCACCAGGCGGCGCGCGCCGCTGAACAGCCCCACATCGCCCGTCATCACGACCACGGCGCGCTGCCACGACGCCGCATCGGTGAGCGCGGCGACGATGTCCGCCGTCTTCACGAGCTCGCATCTCACCACGTCGGGCGGCACGTCGATGCCGACAAGCGCGCGATGAGCGCCGATGACCACGTCGGCGATGTCGATCGCGTCGAGCGCCGCGCGCGAGAGCAAGTCGGGGTTTCCGGGCCCCGCCCCGATGATCGTTACCTTTCGCATGGAATCTCCCGATACCCGCGCGGCGTGACCATACGGCCGCCTATGCGCTTCGTGTCCGCGTTGCCGACGAACACCGTGGTGAACATGTCGGCGTCGAACTCCCCCAGCTCGGAGAGCCTACACATGCCCGACTGCTGCCCCTCGCGCCCGATGTTGCGTACCCAGCCGCAGAGCGTGTCGGGGGCCTTCCATTCGAGCATAATCTTCGCCGCGCGCGAGAGCCTGTCGGCGCGCTTTCTGCTGCGCGGGTTGTACAAACAGATGCAGAAGTCGGCACTCGCCACGGCGGCGAGCCTGCGCTCGATGACCTCCCATGGCGTGAGCAGGTCGGAGAGCGACACGACCGCGAAGTCATGGGCAAGCGGGGCGCCGAGCACCGCCGACCCGCTCTGAGCCGCGGTGGCCCCGGCGATAACTTCCACGTCTACATCGGGGTAGTCCTCCGCAAGCTCCAGCACGGGGCTCGCCATGCCGTACACGCCCGCGTCACCGCTGCACACGAGCGCCACGGCTTCTCCGCTCTGCGCGCGCGAAAGCGCCAGGCGGCACCGTTCGACCTCGTGCATCATCGGCGTCGCGAGATGCGCCGCGTCGGGCACGGCGGCGAGCGCGAGCTCCACGTATTTCGTGTACCCCACAACGATGTCGGCCGCCTCGAGCGCGCGCCGAGCCGCAATCGTCATACCGTCGGGGCCGCCCGGGCCGATCCCCACCACGAAGATCTTTCCCATCACCGCTCCTTAAACGAAAGTTCGATAGTTGCCTTGGAAAGCGCGACGGTCACGCCGCCGTGAGCGAGCTTCGGGAAGATAAGTTTGCCCCCGCCCACGAGCGCCGCGCGCTCGCACACGTTGTCGACCCCCACCGTCGCGCGCACGAAATCAGATGGCGAAACGCTCCCTTCGACCTGCGACAACTCCTTTGCGGAATACGTCGCAAGCGGGATATTGCGCGCGCGGCAGAAGGCGAGCAGACCCTCCTCGTGCGCCTTCACGTCGATCGTCGCCGCCTCGCGGACGGCCGAAGGCGAGATGCCCGACTGCCCGCACGCGAGAAGAAACGCCTCCCCGATCGCTTCGGCGCACGCACCGCGACGGCACCCTATGCCCGCAACGATGCAGGGCGCGACAAGGCGAAGCGGCTCGGGCGCAGGCGCCTGCGCCCGTACGCCCGCCGGCTTCCCCGTCTCACCGGCGGGCACGACCACGCCCGTTGTCTCCGCCGCGCAAACGGACGCACCTGCATTCGCGCCAGCGAACGGCGACACGACGATATCGGCCCGAGCGCGGTCGGACGCAATGTCAACCCCCTCAGGCGGCTGTCCCGAAATCGGCATGTCGGAATAGAGCGCCACGCGCCCGCCCGAAAGCAGCCGCGCCGACACTCGCTTGATGGCCTCGGGATTCGAAACGGGGAGCCCCGCACAGCGCGCCCACGTATCCACCGCCCACACGCCGCGGACGTCGGTCGCCGTGGTGATGACGGGGATGGCCCCTGCCGCGCGTGCCACAGTTTGCGCAAGCTCGTTCGCACCGCCCAAATGCCCCGACAAAAGCGGGACGGCAAAGCGCCCCGCCTCGTCGATCGCCACAACCGCGGGATCATTTGCCTTCGAGGCGACATGCGGCGCGATAGCCCGCACGGCGATGCCCGCCGCGCCCACGAACAGAAGCGCGTCCGACGCTTCCCACGCGAGCGCCGTCCATGCGCGCAGGTCGACCTTCCCCTCGCCGAACCCGCGCGAAACGGAAACGTCCCAGTCAGGGTCATCTTCACCTGTCTGCGCGCAATCGGAAAGCGCGCGTGCGGTGCGCTCCGCCAACGCATACCCCCTCTCAGTGAACGCTATGCAGGAAACCCTCATCTAGCGCACCACCATCGTCGAGAAGTAGCTGCCCCGATCGGGCACATCGTCGAGCGAGCGGTACACTCGCTCGCCCGGAAGCCCACAGCCCTCTACGAGCTCGGCACCGTCGAAGGCGCCCTCCTCGCGAAGGATGCGTTTCGTGTCCGCAAGCGAGCGGCGCGCCTTCATGACCACCTTCGTCCCCGGCCAGCCGATTGCGCGGCCCACCCCGTACAGCACGCCTTTACTCATACGTCGCCCCCAATTTCCCGATAACTGCATCGGCGCCCGACGTGCGGAAAAGCTCGCGGCGCTCGGCGTCGAACACGACCGCGGCGATGTCGCATGCGCCCGCCGCGCGGCGGCGCAACCTGTCCTCGATTGCCGCAGCGAGCGAGGCGCGCGCAGCGTCCCCCACGCCGGCGGCCTCGATTACCTCGAGCGCCGCTGTGGTCGTGACCGACGACATGATCTCACGCACGGTCTTCGCGCCCGCGCCGGCCAAGGCCGCGTGGGCGGCCAGAATCTCCGCGCGGCAGTCAGCGGTACGCGAATGAGTGTCCATGATTCCGCCCGCGACCTTCACCAGCTTACCGATGTGTCCCACAAGAAGGACATTGGTGAATCCCTCGCGAACGCAGCAATCAATCGCATCGCCCACAAAGTTGGAGATGAAGACCACCGGCGCACCGTTTAGGTGGAAATGCCCCGAGATGAACTGCGCGCCGTAGTTGCCGGGCGTGAGCACGACTCCGCGCCGCCCCATAGCCGCATGTTGCCGGATCTCGAGCTCGATGCTGTCGCGCAAGGCAGCGAGGCTGCGCGGCTCGACGATGCCCGTCGTTCCCAGGATGGAGATGCCGTCCTCTATCCCCAGGTGCGGGTTGAAGGTCTTTTCGGCAAGGGCCACACCCTCGGGTACCGAAATCGTCACAGCAATGTTTCCAGAAAAGCCGTGCGCGGCGCACACCTCACGCACCGCCGAAGTAATCATCGCGCGCGGCGTCGCGTTGATGGCGGCCGCCCCCACCGGCTGCTCGAGCCCGGGCAACGTCACGCGCCCCACGCCCACGCCGCCATCGACGGAAACTTCCGATTCGTGCGCGGGCACGTCCTTGCTGCCCGCAGTACCCGTGCCCGACCCCGCATGTTCCACGCGCGCGTACACGAGCACGCCGTCGGTCACATCGGCATCGTCGCCTGCGTCCTTTCGCACGGCGCACTGGGCGCACCCCTCGCCGATGCATGCGTCGACCACGTTCGCCTCGACGGGCAGCCCGCCGGGGGTGACGATCGACACGCGGCCGACGGGCTTTCGTGACAAGAGCATCTCGCAGGCCGCCTTCGCCGCCAGCGCGGCACAGCTCCCCGTGGTGTAGCCACAGCGCAGGCGGGTCGTCCCGGTATATATGTAGTGCTCGAAGGCCACGCTAGCTACTCGCCTTCCGATACCCCGTGGCAAACGAAGGGTCGTAAAGCTTGCTGCGCTCGTACGACCCCGCTTGCGCACCGTTGTGCGCAAGCCCGCCGCGAGCTCCGAGCACGCGGCCCACCACCACGAGCGCCGTGCGGTCGATGCCCTCTCGCGCGCCCGCATCGGCGAGCGTGCCCACTGTGCAGCGCACCACGCGCTCCTCAGGCCAGGTCGCCTTGTACACGAGCGCCGCCGGCTCATCGGAGCTGCGGCCCGCGGCCAAAAGCTCGGCG
Source organism: Collinsella sp. (assembly GCA_014871645.1). Taxonomy (GTDB): domain Bacteria; phylum Actinomycetota; class Coriobacteriia; order Coriobacteriales; family Coriobacteriaceae; genus Collinsella. The sequence continues at coordinate 11,794 of WGSN01000013.1, read as the reverse complement.
GAAAGCTCGGCGAGCATACCCGAGCTCAGGAAGATGACCATAGTCGAGCCGCTTTCCGCCATGGTGCGCATGCCCTCGCCCGCGGGCATGGGGGTGCGCCCGGAAAGCCGCGTGATCACGACCGACTGGCTGATTCCCGGCAGCGTGTATTCCTGGCGAAGCGCCGCCGCGGCACCGCAAAAGCTCGAGACGCCGGGCACCACCTCGTAGTCCACGCCGCGCGCGTCGAGCGCGTCCATCTGCTCCTGGATGGCGCCGTACAGGCACGGGTCGCCCGTGTGCAGGCGCACCACTTCCTCGCCCCGTGCATCCGCCGCGCACATCACGTCGAGCACTTCCTCCAAGGTCATGTGCGCGCTGTCGTAGACGACGCAGGATTCCTTGCACTCAGCGAGCAGCTCGGGGTTCACAAGGCTCCCCGCCCAAACGACCACGTCGGCCGCGCGCAGAAGGCGCGCCCCGCGCAGCGTGATAAGGTCGGCGGCGCCCGAGCCTGCGCCAACGATATGAATCATCCGAGCCTTCCTTCCCGTTTCTCATCGCAACCGTTTACGCCGCCATTCGCGCAGCGGGCAAAACACGGCGCCTGCGGCAGCAATGGGCGCAAATACGCAGGCAGGAGGCGCAATGCCGCCCGCCCTGGGCTTTGACACGTTCACAAGTGCCCACTATCATAGTAAAAGATTCGGCAACGAGCATATGACAATCGGATAAAAGGAAATGACCGGCGCGGCGCCCGCACAGTCCGCGCTGGCTTGCGGAGGGAACCAGGTGGGAATCCTGGGCAAGGGACATTACTGTATAGGACGCGCGGGCGAACCGCCTCGCGCCCCAAGCCAGACTGCTTCGCCTTTTCCTCACGGCATCGCCGTGGCGTTAGCTCCTTGTGAACCCCGAGGGGTGCGCTTTTCTTTCGCTTGTGCCGACAAGCAACTGTCGCCGGGGGACCGGCAAACCGAGGAAAGGAAAAACCATGTCCGACCAGATGTCACGCCGCGGCTTCATGAGCGCCGCAGCAACCGGAGCCGTCGCGCTCGCCGGAGTCGCGCTCGCGGGCTGCTCCAACACCTCCGCAAGTTCCGAAAAATCGAGTGAAAAGGAGAAGGCCGTGAAGCCGGTCATCCTCGTCACGAGCTTCGGCACGAGCTACAACGACTCGCGCCACATCACCATCGGCGCCATCGAAGACGCTATCCGCGAGAAGTACTGGCAGGACTACGACATCCGCCGCGCCTTCACCGCGCAGATCATCATCGACAAGCTGAAGAAGCGCGACGGCATCACGATCGACAACATGACCGAGGCGCTCGACCGCTGCGTGGAAGACGGCGTGAAGGAAATCGTCGTGCAGCCGACGCATCTCATGGGTGGCCTGGAATACACCGACGTGAAAGACGAGCTCGACAAGTACGCCGACAAGTTCGACAAAATCTCGCTCGGCGACCCGCTGCTCACCTCCGACGACGACTACAAGAAGGTGGCCGCAGCCATTAAGGAGAACATGGCGTCCTTCGACGACGGCAAGACGGCGCTGTGCCTCATGGGCCACGGCACCGAAGCCGATTCCAACGCCGACTATGCCAAGATGCAGGAAGTGTTTAAGAACGAGGGCTTGACGCAGTTCTTCGTCGGCACCGTCGAGGCTGAACCGACCTGCGAGGATGTTATCGCCGCCGCGAGCGCCGCAGGCTACAAGAAGGCCGTGCTCGCGCCGTTCATGGTGGTCGCGGGCGACCACGCGAACAACGACATGGCAGACGAGACCGACCCCGACAGCTGGGCTGCGAAGTTCGTGGCCGCCGGCTTCGAAGTGACGTGCCTGCTCCAGGGTCTGGGACAGAACGTCGCGGTCGACGACATCTACGTCTCGCACGTGGACGACGCCATCGCCAAGCTGTAAACTCGCCGCGCACGGGGGCGCCGGTCGCGTCCCCGTGCAACGGGCATGCGCCTTCCCCGACTGACGGCGCATGCCCGTTGCATTCGCATCCCGCCCGCCCACCGCACGGCGCGGGCGGTCGAAGCGATTGAAAGGAACCCCTTCATGTTGAAGAAAACCCTCGCCTTCGCCCTGTCGGCGGCGCTTTTCGCGTTCTCGCTCGCCGGCTGCGGCGGAAATTCAATCGACAGCGCAAAGGCAAGCGATGCCGATTCCCAGGAAAAAACCGAACAGGCGGCCGATGCTCCCGAGGACGCAAGCGCTGCCCCCATCACCGCCGACAAGGTGGCCGACGGCACCTATCCGATCACCGTAGATTCCAGCTCGAACATGTTCAGGATTGTGGACGCCCAGCTCATCGTGGAAAACGGCTCCATGCACTGCGTGATGACGCTTTCCGGCACGGGCTACGGCAAGCTCTTCATGGGCACGGGCGACGAGGCTGCCGCCGCGAGCGAGGCCGACTTCATCCCCTATGTGGAAAACGCGGAAGGCAAGTACACCTACGACGTGCCCGTTGAAGCGCTCGACGAGGACACCGCCTGCGCCGCGTGGAGTATTAGAAAAGAGCAGTGGTACGACCGCACGCTCATGTTCGAATCCGCCGGCGTCGATCTGCGCGCCGACGCACTGAAGTAACGCCATGCGGTCGATTCTTCCCAAGGGGGAAAGCAGGAAGCGTCGCAGCATCGCGGTGCGCGCGATCGCCTGCGTTCTCGTCGCCCTGCTCGCGCTTCCCTTCGCGGGGTGCAGTGCGAGCCCGAACGCGACCGGTGGCACGGCAGGCTCTCAGGAATACACTGTGAGCGTCTCGCTCTCCGGCGGGTCAGGGCGCGCAAACATCGCCTCACCCACCACAATTGTGAAGGATGGCGACACCTACACCGCGACCATCACCTGGTCGAGTTCGAACTACGACAAAATGACCGTCAACGGCGTGGACTACGCGCCCGCAAACGACGGCGGCAACTCCACGTTCGAGATACCCGTCACGCTCGACGAGGACATGGCCGTGTCGGCCGAGACCGTCGCCATGTCGACGCCGCACACCATCGACTACACGCTCCACTTCGACTCATCCACCATGAAGGAGAAAACAGGCGACGAAGCAAGCGGCGGCTCCCCTTCGAGAACGGCTTCAAGCGCCGCGGCCGACTTCCACAACGCCGATTTGGGCTGCGGCTGGAAGCCGACGGGGACGCTTCAGCTTGAATACGCCGAGCACTTCACTGTCGACGAGTTCGAAGGCGGCCTGCGGCTTATCTGCATTTCGAACGGGGAGCGCTTCCTCGTGGTGCCGCAAGATGCGAAGGTACCTGATGGGTTGAGCTCCGACATCGCGGTCATAAGGCGCCCCGCCGACAAGGTGTACCTCGTGTCGTCGGCGACGATGTGCCTGGTCGACGCGCTCGATGCGAACGACAATATCATCATGTCGGGCACGAAGGCCGACGATTGCTCGGTCGCGGGCTTCAAAAGCGCACTCGAAAGTGGGGCGATCGCCTACGGCGGCAAGTACAGCGCGCCCGACTACGAGCGAATATCGGCCTCGGGCTGCACGCTCGCCATCGAGAACACCATGATCAACCACACACCGGATGTGAAGGAAAAGCTGCAGAAACTCGGGCTCGTCGTGCTCACCGAACAGTCGTCGAGCGAGCCCGAAGCACTCGGGCGCGTCGAGTGGATTAAGCTTTTCGGCGTCCTGTTCGACAAGGAAGACGAGGCCGCGCACCTGTTCAACGAGCAGAAGGCCCGCGTCGAGCAAACGTCGGGGCTCGCGTCGTCAGGTAAAACCGTGGCGTATTTCTACATTAACTCGAACGGGGCCGCCGTCACGCGGCGGGCGGGCGACTACGTGGCGCAGATGATCGAGCTTGCAGGCGGCAACTACGCGCTCGATGACGCGCAGACGGCGTCGACGTCAGGTTCGTCAGTAACGCTCGAAATGGAGCGCTTCTACGCGACGGCGAAGGATGCCGACATTATCGTCTACAACGGCACCATCGACGAATCGGTTGCCACCTTGAACGACTTCGTAGGCAAAAACGCGCTATTGTCGCAGTTCAAAGCCGTGAAGAACGGCAACGTCTGGGTCACAAGCGCCGACATGTACCAGCAGATGACTTCCACCGCCGACATTATCGACGAGCTGCACGGGGCGTTCACCGGCGATGACGCGAGCGACTTCCATTATCTGAGGAAGCTCGGCTAGCACCATGAGAAGCCGACTTTCCATATCATACGACGAATCGGGGCGCGCCGCACGGTGTCGCGTCGTGACGGCGCTGCTCGCTGTTGCCCTCATCGTGCTCGTCGGGGCCAACCTGTGCATCGGGAGCGTGCTCGTGCCCGCAGACCACATCCCCGGCATCCTTTCGGGCGGCGCGGCCAATTCCATGGAAAGCCAGGTCATCTGGGAGATTCGCCTGCCGCGCGTGCTTTCAGCCGTGCTTCTCGGCGGGGCACTTTCACTCTCCGGGTTCCTGCTGCAGACGTTTTTCAACAACCCCATCGCCGACCCGTTCATCTTGGGCGTCTCCTCGGGCGCAAAGTTCGTCGTCGCGCTTACGATGATCGTACTTCTGGGCGCGAACCAGGCCATGTCCTCGCCGGCCATGGTGGCCGCAGCGATTCTGGGCTCGCTTATCACCATCGGCTTCGTGCTCCTCATCGCACGGCGCATAAGTTCCATGGCCATGCTCATCGTGGCGGGCGTCATGGTGGGATACATCTGCTCGGCGGCGACGAACTTCCTCATCGCCTTCGCCGACGACCAGTCCATCGTAAACCTGCACAACTGGTCTTTGGGTAGTTTCTCGGGTTCGAGCTGGGACGACGTCGCGGTCATCGCGGTCGTGGTGATCACCGTGAGCGCATGCGTATTCGCGATATCGAAGCCCCTTTCCGCCTTCCAGCTGGGAGAAGCCTACGCGAAAAGCGTCGGCGTGAACGTCGCACGCTTCCGCGTGGTGCTCGTTCTTCTAGCGAGCATGCTCTCCGCCTGCGTGACCGCGTTCGCCGGTCCGGTGTCGTTCGTAGGCATCGCGGTTCCACATCTCGTGAAGTCGGCGATAAAGTCGTCGAAGCCCATCCGCGTGATTCCTGCGTGCTTCTTGGGAGGCGCCATCTTCTGCGCGGGCTGCGATTTGATCGCGCGCACGCTGTTCTCCCCCGTCGAGCTTTCCATCAGCGCCGTAACCGCTATCTTCGGCGCGCCGGTGGTTATCGCACTCATGTTGAAGAAGCGGGTGAGGTAGATGGGGGAATTCGTGCCGCGGCCCAAAACGCTCGGAGGGGACATTCCATGCTTAGACAGTCCTGAGCTTGCACGAAAGCGCCAGAAGGCACTTTCGGCTCGTGCGGAACTGCGCGCGGAACGCCTCCTCCGAGCGGAGTCGAACCTCGAAGCCCCGGTCGAAACGCAGGCTGACGGAGCGCCGCTTTTCCGCATAAGCGACCTGTCGGCGGGCTACGACAAGAAGGTCGTAGTCGAAGGCGTCGATCTGGAGGTTCGCACGGGCGACGTCGTGGCGCTCATCGGGCCGAACGGCTCGGGCAAGTCGACCATCTTGAAAACCATTACACGCCATCTGGCACCGCTTGCCGGCGCGGTCGAGCTCGACGGGCGGGAGATTTCCCGATGGAAGACGGCGGAGTTCGCAAGGAACCTTGCCGTTATGCTGACAGATCGACCCCGGACCGAGCTCCTCACCTGCCGCGATATCGTAGAGGCGGGAAGGCATCCCTACACCGGGCGAATGGGCACACTCTCGCCCGACGACCATAGTCGGGTCGATGAGGCCATGAAAACCGCACATGTGGAAGAGCTCGCCGAGCGCGACTTCATGCAGATAAGCGACGGGCAACGCCAGCGCGTCATGCTCGCACGAGCCATCGCGCAGGATCCGCGTGTGCTCGTGCTCGACGAGCCCACGTCGTATCTCGATATCCGCTACCAGATCGACCTGCTGCGAATACTTCGCCACCTTTCGAAATCGCGGAATGTGGCTGTCATCATGTCCATCCACGAACTCGAGCTCGCGCAGAAAAGCGCCGACAAGGTGATTTGCGTGAAGGACGGCCGGGTCTTCCGCGCCGGCGCACCCGAGGACATATTCACGCGCGAGACGATTGGCGAGCTCTACGGCCTTCAACATGGCACCTTCAACGAGCGCTTCGGCAGCGTGGAAATTGGGCGCCCGCACGGCGATGCGCACACGTTCGTCATCGCTGGCGCAGGTACGGGGTCGGCTGTGTTTCGCCAGCTCATCCGGCAGAGCAAGGCGTTCTACGCGGGCGTTCTGCACGAAGGGGACATCGACTGCGAGCTCGCGCGCGACCTAGCGACGGAATGCGTGGCCGAGCGCGCCTTCGAGCCAATCGGGGATAAAACCATAGCCCGCGCCAAAGAGCTCCTCGTCCACTGCGCACGCCTTATCGTGTGCCCCGCCGCCTTCGGCACCATAAACGCCCGCAACGCAGAGCTCGTCGAGTTTGCACGCTCGCATGGTATCGAGGTCATGCGAGCGTGCGAAGGCGCATCGGAGGATTCCAAAATTGGAGTGGGAAGGATAAACTGGACTTTCTTTTAAGGATCCTCAGGCTACAGCTCCTACGCCGGCAAGGTCTCCAAGGCGCCGGAGAACCTCAGGAACAGGAATTTCCACGCCGACGAGCCCAACTAGGCCTAATCCAAGCGAGATTCCAGACTCGACAGACCATTGAGAGTCAGATCGTTGGCGACCTCAGAGACGCGCTCGATAGGAACCGAGCCGTCAGACAGCGCCCACGTGCGATAGATACCGATAATACCCGACAGCAAAAACGCCAGATAGTAGTCGAACATCTCGTCCTTGAGACCTTGGGGCAGCAGATCGCGCTCGGCAATCTCATGTTCGAGCGGCGCACGAAGACGAGCCATGAAATCATCGAGCGGAATATTCTCGATCAGCTGACGATTGAGCACCAAGTTGTTGCACAGTGCCTCGTTAACGGTTTTAAAGAAGGTCGCCGCTGCGCCAAGAGCGCGCTCATTGGTGTCGCCGTCCATTGAAGCAAGCGTTTTCTCGACCGAGTCGACAATCATCTCCACCACATCGACGGCAATGGCATCAAGCAGGCCGTCAACCGTACCAAAGTGAACGTAAAAGGTCTTGCGGTCGACATTGGCCTCGCGCGCGATGGCACTCACCGTAATGTCTGCCAGCGGCTTTTCCATGAGCAGGCGCTCGAAAGCCGAAAGGATGGCATTACGGCTGCGAACGATGCGACGATCAAGACGCGGTTTGCTGGTTGCCATGGGCGTGTCCCTTCGATATGCGAGCATTCATCAACAGATGAGAGATAATCTACGTAAGAGGATTATCCCCCATACAGCACAAATATGCCTCGCATCATGAAGAACGCACGACTGCCCTACTGCGACTTAGGGTGCTTCTTCTTATTGAGTGCCGACGGAGATACGCGAATACCGTCTCCTGTCTGACGCACATAGGCCTTATGAGCCGGCTTTACGGTCCCAGAAGCCTTCTGAGCGTGCTTCTTGGGATCAACGGTAACAGCATTCGTGGGGTGCGGCTTAGTGGGCGCAGAGGGCGTCTGAGGCGTGCGGCCGAACTTGCGCATCACGCGATCCCAGCGCGCATGGATGCTCTCGTTGTGGGCGCTCTTAAGTCCCAGCAGGGGCGCAGCCAAAATGGTAGGCGCAATAAACGTAATGAGACGCCACAGCAGATAGCCGGCGGTCGAAGCCGAACCGAAGAAATGACCCAAGAACAATGCAAAGCCGCCCTCAGCGCCACCAGTTCCACCGGGCAAGGGAACCGCAGAGCTTAACAGCTGGACAAAGGCGCTCGCGGCCATGACCGAGAAAAAGTCGACCTCGTGGTGGCCAAAGGCAAGCATCAGGAAATACGGAACCAGATAGAAAAAAGCGAGCTGCAGCATGGTGATAAACACGGTGAGCAGCATGGAAGAAAAATGTCCGGCCGAAAGCTTGAACTTCTCGGAGAAGGAGTAGATCTCGCCATCGACAAACGTGCGCCAACTCTCGATCTTAGTGGCCGAGACACCAATGCGCTCAAGCCAATTGATGATGCAATGGGCGACGCGCGTGACGGTCTTAGGCATGAGCGCGACGGCGAAGATGCCCAGCAAGATGCAGCAGTGCCCACCAAAGCTAAAGACGCACAGCAACGTCATGTCGCCATAGCGCTCGGCAAAAAACGGCATACGGGCGAGCAGCAGGATAGCGCCCCAGGCAACGAGGCCAAACTGGTACACGATAAAGCGCGTGAACTGCGTGGCGCCAGCCTCGCCGACATTTTGGCCCGCTTTGGTCAGGCGGTAGATCTGAGCAGGAGTCGAGCCCATCATCATAGGGGTGAGGTTGCCAAAGAAGATGCCACTCGCCTCGACCGAGATCAGGTCGCGAATGCCGACGGGCGAATATGGGTCGAGCCAGACGGCGATCGCATAGGCCACAATGCCAAAGAACAGATACATGAACATGCAAAGACACGCGACAACGAGCCATGGCGCCTGGACGCTCGACATAGCGGCCCAGAACTGCCCCATCTGCCCGGTTACCACCAGATAGACGATATAACCCACCAGCACAACGCCGATAAAGATGGCGCCGCGGCGTGCGCTCTTATTGTCATCTCCGCCCGAGGCCTCAACCTCGACCTGGGGCTTAGACGTATGCTGAGAGGACTCCGTCATGAGACTCCTTCTAACAGTCAAAATATCTTGGATATTGTACCCGTAAGGGCCATAGGCAGAACGCAAAGCTCTGGTTCAAACGGGAATTGCAGACGGTTGTTTGAAAATAAAAAACCCGACCTTCCATGGGAAGGCCGGGTATCAGATGTATGGTAGCCCGTACCAGATTCGAACTGGTGATCTCCGCCTTGAGAGGGCGGCGTCCTAAACCGCTAGACGAACGGGCCATAAGCCTCAGCAGAAAAGAAGTGGTAGCCCGTACCAGATTCGAACTGGTGATCTCCGCCTTGAGAGGGCGGCGTCCTAAACCGCTAGACGAACGGGCCACATGACATCTGCACTGCCGTGCTGCGAGAAAATATATTACGGGACAAAAAACGTCAGCGCAAGAAGAAATTCCAAATTGCCCAAATATTGTCGACAGGTTATGGAACACGCAGGTAAACTGGGTAGCTAATTCAAGTTGAGATGGACCAAAAGAGCTTCGCGCTCGTTGGAAATGTTGTCTTCGATCACGGCGTCGAGGGCGGAGTTGAGAAGCTGACCCAGTTCCGGCCCGGGCTTGACTCCGGCACGGATCAGGTCGCCGCCGTTGATGGCGAGCATCTTGAGCGTATAGGGTTCCCCCGCCTTCAGCAGCTCGTGCGCCATCGCGCGCATCTCCTCAATCGTCTCAACGTAATAGAAGCACGACGGGGCCTTGCCGAGCGTGTCGGCACGCTTAAGATCCATGAGTTCGTCAATCAGGCGGGCCGTATCGACGCCCTCGCCCGAAAGCGCGCGCATCATATTGAGCAGGCAGGAGCGCTCTGGGCGCAGCGGCTTATCGTGATATTTGATGAGCAGGCACACGTCGCGCACCAGGTCGTGCGAGAGCGCCAGGCGATCCATAATGACGCGCGCTTTCTTGGCGCCGAGCTCGGGATGACCGTAGAAGTGTCCGCTGCCGGCGTGATCGACCGTGAAACACTCGGGCTTGGACACATCGTGCAAAAACGCCGCCCACATAAGGCTCGACGAGGGCGCGACGCCGTCGCACAGCGCAAGCTCCCCTGCCACCGTCAGCACACGGGCGATATGCTCGTAAACGTTAAACGCATGATAGACACTTCGCTGATCAAAGCCGCGACCCGCTGCCAGCTCAGGCACAGAGGCACAGATGAGCTCGGGGTAGCGCAGCATCGCGTCTCCCCCATGACCGGTCGAAAGAATGCCCTCGAGCTCAATACCCACGCGCTCGCGCGCCACGGCGTCGAGCAGCGGCGCGCACTTGGCAAGCGCGCGCTTAGTCTCGGGCTCAATCATAAAGTCCAGGCGGCAGGCAAAGCGCACCGCACGCAACATGCGCAGGGCGTCCTCGTTAAAGCGACGCTTGGGATCGCCGACAGCGCGAATCAGCTTGCGCTCCAAGTCACCCTGGCCGTCGTAGCGGTCGACAAGCCCGCGCTCGGGATGCCAGGCCATAGCGTTGACGGTAAAGTCGCGGCGCGCCAGATCGTCCTCGAGCGAGGCGGCACGCTCCACACTCTGGGGATGGCGACCATCGGTGTAAAAGCCATCCAGACGGTACGTGGTGACCTCGATACGCTCGCCATCGGAAATAGCCGTGATTCCGCCAAATTTAATGCCCGACTCCACAACCGCGATGCCGGCGGCCTCGAGCGCCGCTTTGGACTCCTGCCACAGGCCGCTACAGCACATATCAACATCGTGGCTGGGGCACCCCATCAGGGCGTCGCGCACCCAACCGCCCACGTACCAAGCCTCAAGACCAGCCGCCTCAAGCGCTCGCAGGACGCACAGGGACGCATCGGACGGTTGAGTACCGTTGAGCGAAACATTGCACATGCCTATGGCCTCCTGCACTTGTGAGCGTTAATCGATGGTTCTCAAGAAGTCTAACAAGAAACGAGAAAGCGCGCACACGCAATTACTTTGTCGATTCGATAAAACGAGACAGCAGACGCCGCATACGTTCAGCGCGCAAAAAACACCCGCCTTGGTAATCCAAAGCGGGTGTTCGGCAACGATGTATCGATGAAGCTAGCAGACCCGGCGAACCTCGATGTGCTTCTTATATTCGTCCACCTTGGCAAAGTCGCCCAGGCCCGGGCACTCGACCACGTTGGCGCCGGTAGCCATCGAAAGGCGCAGGGCATCCTCGACTCGCTCGGGGGCGTCGTGCCATACGGACAGGAAGGCAGCCAGCGAGGAATCGCCGGCGCACACCGTCGACAGCAGCTTGACGTCGAAGGTGCGATTGGCAAACCAGATGTGCTCGCCGTTGGAGAAGTACGCACCGGCGCCACCAAGGGTCAGCAGCACGTTCTTGGCGCCCTTGGCGTGCAGCTCGGCCATCGCGCCCTTGACGGACTCGTCGTCGCCACCGCTCACCTTAATGCCAAAGATATCGAGCAGCTCGTCGTCATTGGGCTTGATCAGCAGTGGCTCCATGGCAATGAGGTCTGCCAGCTGATGGCTCGAGATGTCGAGGACGAACTCGGCCCCCTTGGCCTTGACGCGGCGCAGAACCTCGGCCAAGAAGCCCTCGGAAGTGTTGGGAGGCAGCGAGCCGCTGATGACCAGGCAGGTCATGTCATCGAGCGAATCGATGAGCTCAAACATCTCCTGCTCATTGGCCTCGTTGATGGCGGCACCGGCGTTGACCATGTTGTACTCGGTGTCGGGGCCGGCATTGAGGAACACGTTGACGCGCGTGATGCCGTCGGTCCACACGGGCTTGACGGGCACGCCCAGGGCCTCGGCGCCCTTGACGATGAACTCGCCCGAGAAGCCAGCGAAGAAGCCCAGGATCGTGGTGTCGACACCGTAGTGGTCAAGCGTAAACGAGACGTTGAGGCCCTTGCCGTTGGGCGTATAGACCGCGTTGCGGGTACGCGTGACTGTGTTGGCGGAAAGACCGTCGCAGGCAATGTTGTAGTCAATGGCGGGATTTGCAGTGAGCGTGTAAATCATGAATGTTCCTTTCACGAAGCAACGTGTTAATGAAAGTATATTCCACGCAACGACAAAAGGCTACAACAACTCGGTGAACGGTGTGGAAGCGATGAAGCACCTTGATTCTCATTTTCATTGCAACAGCCTCAGGACTCAGCGCAACGCGTTGCG
>WGSN01000012.1:0-67573 GCA_014871645.1 Collinsella sp. | reverse complement strand
GATATCGGACACAGGGGCCGCAAGGGCCCTTACACCAACTTTCTCGACACTACCGTTTTTGAGTCACTGGGACCCAGCGATAAGCCTTTTCCGCCCTTGAGTAAGCATATCTGCCTCATTAGGAAAGCGAAAACAGTTCAATTGAGCCTAAATTAACCGACTTCTGCTCTTTGAGAAATACAAATCTGAACTAACTGTCCAAAGACATATCTCTCCCTTGGTAAAAGGCCTTCATATGATTGCAATTCACCTGAAGGCCCCATACAAAATGTGGGCTCTGTCGTCCGAATGAACGACAGAGCCCACACTCACTTTTTATTCATCCCCAGTCATCGCGCAAAGCCCCTTCGGCAGCACACGATGCAACCGAGTCACCGTAGGCCGGGGCGGGAGGGGCCGAGTTTCCTCCTGAACGACTCTGCTTGCAGCCGGAGCGAAAGGGGGAAATCTCGGCCCCTCCCGCCCCGGCCGGACAGGTCAACTACACCGTGTGCTGCGGCAGGTCCTGCAGGGCGATGACGTCCATGCCCATGTCGTTGGCGCTGCCGTGACCCTGCTGGTCCTCGCGCACGGCCTCGATGGCGCTCACGTACGTGTTGGCCGCAGACATCGCCGTCACGCAGGTCACGCCGCGACGCACGGCCTCGGTACGTAGCAGGTAGCCATCGCCACGCGAGCCCGGACCGTACGGCGTGTTGATGATTACCGCGATCTTGCCATCGGCGATGAGGTCGCCGATGTTGGGGCACTCGCCGTCGTGCGGGCCGCTGATCTTCTCCACGACCTCACACGTCACGTTGCCGCCGCGCAGCACGCGCGCCGTGCCCTCGGTAGAGCAGATATCAAAGCCAAGGTAGCGCAGGATGCGGGCGACCGAAAGGATATGGCGCTTGTCGCGGTCGCACACGCTGATGAACACCTTGCCGCAGCTCGGATCGGGCAGCTTGTAGTCGATCGCCAGCTGCGTCTTGGCATATGCCTCGGGATAGCTCTTGGCGATACCCATGACCTCGCCCGTCGACTTCATCTCGGGCCCCAGGATAACGTCGGCACCGGGGAAACGACCCCAGGGCATAACGGCTTCCTTCATGCAGAACCAATCGAGCTGACGCTCGTCGCTCGGCAGGCCCAGGCTCGCGATGGAATCGCCTGCCATGATACGCGCCGCGCACTTGGCCAACGGCACGCCAGTGGCCTTGGAGATAAACGGCACGGTACGGCTGGCGCGCGGGTTGGCCTCGATCACGTAAACGGTCTCGCCCTTGATGGCGTACTGCACGTTGACCAGGCCACGCACGCCCAGCGCCATCGCGATGCGGCGCGTGGTCTCGCGGAGCTTCGCCTGCAGGCTCTCGCTAAAGCTGAACGGCGGGATGCAGGTCGCAGAGTCGCCGGAGTGAATACCGGCCTCCTCGATATGCTCCAGGATACCGCCGATGTAGACCTCCTCGCCGTCGCACAGGGCGTCGACGTCGGACTCGATCGCACCCTCCAAGAAGCGGTCCAGGTACACCGGGTAGTCGGGGCTAATGCGCGCAGCCTCGGCCATGTAATCGCGCAGATGCTCGGCATCATAGGCGATCATCATGCCGCGGCCGCCCAGCACGTAGCTCGGACGCACCAGCAACGGGTAGCCGATGTGCGCGGCCACGGCCTCGGCCTCCTCAAACGAGGTGGCCTGGCCCGCCGGCGGGTACATAATGCCCAGCTTGTCGAGCAGGGCGGCAAAGCGCTCGCGGTCCTCGGCAAAGTCGATGGCATCGGGCTTGGTGCCCATGATGTTGACGCCACTCTCCTCGAGCATGCGCGCCAGCTTAAGCGGAGTCTGGCCGCCGAGCGTCACCACGACGCCGTCGGGACGCTCAACATCGATGACATCCATGACGTCCTCGTAGGTGAGCGGCTCAAAGTACAAGCGGTCCGAGGTGTCGTAGTCAGTCGAGACGGTCTCGGGGTTGCAGTTGACCATGATGGTCTCGAAGCCGCGGGCCGCCAGCGCGTAGCTCGCGTGCACGCAGCAGTAATCGAACTCGATACCCTGGCCAATGCGGTTGGGGCCGGCGCCCAGAATCATCGCCTTGGGCTTGTCCGCCGGCGTGGTCTCGTCGGGAGCCACGCACTTCTTGGCATCCGGGCTCGTGCGGTAGATGTTCTCGTACGTCTTGTAGTGGTACTCCGTGGCGCTCGAGAACTCCGCAGCGCAGGTATCGACCGTCTTCATGCTGGGAACCACGCCCAGACCCTTGCGATAGGCGCGCACAAAGCGCTCGTCCGAGCCGGTCAGCGCGGCGATCTCGGCGTCGCTCGTGCCGTACTGCTTGAGCAAGCGCATCGCGTCGGCGTCGATATCCTCCACACGCAGGCCGCGGATGCTCTCCTGAACCTGCACCATGTCGTTGATACGGTTGAGGTACCACGGATCGATACCGCAAATAGCGTGGATACGCGCGATGTCCCAGCCGCGGCGCAGGGCTTCGACCACAAAGAAAATGCGGTGCTCGGTCGGGGTGCCCACAGCCTGGGCGAGCTCAGCGTCGCTCAGCTTGTCGGCGCCCTCCTTGCCGCCGGCGCAAATGCCCTGGTGCCCATCCTCCAACGAGCGCATGGCCTTGCCAAAGGCCTCCTCAAAGGTGCGGCCGATCGCCATAATCTCGCCCACGGCCTTCATGCGCGTGGTGAGCGTGGGGTCGGTGCCCTTGAACTTCTCGAAGGCAAAGCGCGGCACCTTGACCACGCAGTAGTCGATCGTGGGCTCAAAGCAGGCAGGCGTGGCTTTGGTAATGTCGTTGACGATCTCGTCGAGCGTATAGCCCACGGCCAGGCGAGCGGCGGCCTTGGCGATGGGGAAACCCGTGGCCTTGGAGGCCAGCGCGGACGAACGGCTCACGCGCGGGTTCATCTCGATGACGATCAAGCGACCGGTGTTGGGGTTCACGGCAAACTGCACGTTGGAGCCACCGGTCTCGACGCCGATCTTCTCCAGAATGGCGAGCGAGGCCACGCGCATGCGCTGATACTCAAGGTCGGAGAGCGTCTGCGCCGGCGCCACGGTGATGGAGTCGCCGGTGTGCACGCCCATGGGGTCGAGATTCTCGATGGAGCACACGATGATGCCGTTGCCGGCGTGGTCGCGCATGACCTCCATCTCATACTCTTTCCAGCCCTCGATGGATTCCTCGACCAGCACCTCGTGGGCGGGCGAAAGCTCCAGACCCTGGCTCACGATGGAGACGAGCTCCTCGTGGGTATGTGCGATGCCGCCGCCGGCACCGCCGAGGGTAAAGCTCGGGCGCAGTACGCAGGGATAGCCCACGCGCTCGGCGATAGCCTCGGCGTCGGCCACGCTGTAGGCATAGCCCGAGCGCGCGACCTCCAGGCCAATCTCGGCCATGGCCTCGTTAAAGAGCTTGCGGTCCTCGCCGCGCTCGATAGCGGCCAGGTCGCAGCCAATCATCTCGACGCCATACTTGTCGAGCGTGCCGTCTTTCGCCAGCTCGACGGCGGCGTTCAGACCGGTCTGGCCGCCCAGCGTGGGAAGCAGCGCGTCCGGGCGCTCTTTCTTGATTACGCGCTCGATAAACTCGGCGGTGATGGGCTCGACATAGGTGCGGTCGGCAAGACCCGGGTCGGTCATGATGGTCGCCGGGTTGGAGTTGACCAGGATGACCTCAAAGCCATCCTCCTTGAGCACCTTGCAGGCCTGGGCGCCGGAGTAGTCGAACTCACAGGCCTGGCCAATAACGATGGGGCCCGAACCAATGACGAGGATACGCTTGATGTCAGTACGTTTCGGCATGTTTAAAACCTCCTAGAGAGGCTGACTCAATGTTTTGGAAAAGTCAGCGAGGGTGCAGCTGGTGCATCAGGTTGCCGTGATGCGAGGGCGCGCTGGGCTTATGCTCGCGCGACCGAAGCAGAGCGGCAAGATGATGTGCCAGATGCAGCCGCAGCGTCGACCGGTCCGCCGTTCGGTAGAACGGCGGAACCATCGTCGGCAAAGTTCCAGCCGGCAAGGCGGTCCTTCGCGGTGTCGATGTCCAGGTAGCTCTCCTCGCCATCCATGAGTCGCGTAAAGGCGGTAAAGAGATAGTGGGCATCGGTGGGGCCGGGCGAGGCCTCGGGATGGTACTGAACCGAGAAGCACGGGGCGTCGAGCAGCTGGATACCCTCGGCTGTGCCGTCGTTGAGGTTCACGTGCGTCAGGCGAATGCGGCCGAAGCGCTCGTTCATCACGACTGGCGCGATGCCGCGACGCACCCAGGCGCGCAGGTCGCCATCGGCCGCATGCTCGGTCTCGCCGCCGGAAAGCTCCGGGATTAGTTTGCCCAGACTGGGGAACAGCAGGCCAAAGCCGTGGTTTTGCGCGGTGATCTCCACGCGACGGCTCACCAGGTTCATAACCGGCTGGTTACCGCCACGGTGACCGAATTTAAGCTTTTCCATTTGGGCGCCGCACGCCAAGCTGATCATCTGGTGACCAAGGCAAATGCCAAAGACCGGCACCTTGCCGATCAGCTGCTGCACCTGCTCGTAGGTCTCCACCACGGCATCGGGGTCGCCGGGGCCGTTGGATAAAAAGACGCCGTCGGGATTCATGTCGAGCACCTCACCCGCGGGCGTATCCCACGGCACGACAGTAAGGTCGCAGCCGGCGCGGACCAGACCCTCCAGAATGCCGCGCTTGACGCCGCAGTCGTAGGCGACCACTTTGTGGCGGGCAGGAGCGGCAGGGGCAAGCGCAAAATCATGCGTAGCGGGCAGATCGCTCGCGGCAAAAACGTGGGGCTCAGAGCAGCTCACGGTCTTGACCAGGTTCTCGCCCACCAGCGTCGGCGCTGCGGCCAGACGCTCGGCAAGCTCGGCGACGTCAAACATCTCCGTCGAGATAATACCCATCTTAGAACCGTTGTCGCGCAGATGGCGCACAAGAGCGCGGGTGTCGACACCCTCGATAGCGACGATGCCGTGGGCACGCAGGTACTCCGGCACGCTGACGGCCGAGCGCCAGTTGGAAGGCGTGACGCACATGTCGCGGACGATCATACCGCGCATGGCCGGCGCGCTCGCAGGGCGAGCGGCATCGCCAGGGAAGGCCGACTGGACGTCGGTCTCGTCGATGCCGTAGTTGCCGATCTGCGGATAGGTCATGGTTACGATTTGGCCGGCATAGCTCGGATCGGTCATGACCTCAAAGTAGCCCTCAAGCGAGGTGTTGAAGCAGACCTCGCCGGTCGCGGTACCCTCGGCACCGCATGCACGGCCATAAAAAATGGTCCCATCCTCAAGGTACAGGATGCAGGGACCGCAGGTGCCCTTGCTGGTTTTGGCCAGCATGCGCTGACAAAGCTCGCTGGGCGCGAAGGTGCGGGCAGCGGTGCCCGCAGTATGGTTGTTCGCCATAATTCTCCTTCCCGGTCTCTCCGGACCGGCTTAAAGGTTGGTAGTTAGGCCTTGCGGTATTTTAACCGCAAGTATGCGCCAAGGCGTTAATTTCATCGAAATGTTTACGAAATGATAATTATGACTTTCTATGCATAATGATTTTTCTGGGACGGGGATTAAAAAAGGCTCTGTTAGACCAGGATTGACATGCCGACCTGCCGGCTAACTCGCCGTCTCCCCGTCGGGCGCCGGCGCCTTGACCCTCATCTCGAACGGCATCCCGCCCTCCCGGACGAGCGCCCTGAGGAACGCGTTGACGGCGGTGGACATGGACAGGCCGAGCTCGTCCAGGATGACTGTCGCCTCCCTCTTGACCTCCGGGTCGATGCGGATCGTCGTGGCCGGTATGTTCGACGGCATGGCCTCACCCCTCCTCGTGTATCGCGGTGCGACCATTCTACCGCCTCTATGCGGCGGGCGCGGCCCAGTAGTCCATGTAGGGCGGCTCCACGTTGAACATGTCGCGGACGCGGCTCCTGCAGACGCCGTGCGCGAGCTGCCGCGCGACCGTGCGCCCGGCCGCGCCGGAATCGGTCGCCATGAAGGTCCGGCACCACCTGAACCAGGCGAGGTAGGCGCCGAGGTGCTTCGTCGACACGCCCCTGAACGGCTCCATGAAGGCGCCGAGGAGCGAGTGGACGGTGTTGACCCGGTTGATGGTGCCCCCGGAGCGGTCCTTGGGGTCGTAGGCCGCGTGCGCGGCGACCTCGAGCTCGGCGAGGACATTGACGTAGACGGCCGCCCTGTCGGTCGCGACGACGGAGCCGGACGCGATGCGGCCCCTCAGCACGTCCATGGCGCGCTCCCTCGAAAGGGCGCCCCGCCCCGTGACCTCGAGGAACGTCTCGTTCGAGTCGTTCACTCCGGTCATGACGCAGATCCGCTCGCGCGACAGCCCGCGCCTGTGCACCTGCTTGCCGCGGTGCCGGGAGGGGCGCGGCATCGTGAACGACCCCTTCGCGTGGTTGCCCTTGAACGACTCGGGGAAGTAGGTCTCGTCGAGCTCGCAGCCGCAGCCCCGCTCGACCCTGAACGAGGGGGAGTAGGCCGAGAGGCACTCGATCAGCCTGTGGCGCATGGTGTAGGCGGTCTTGAGGCAGACGCGGCAGCGCCTCGCGCACTGTTAGCGTCAATCTATTTTTCGCCAGTTTCGCTAAACAGGCGCACCGTTCGCGCAAAGGCGGTTTCACCGGTTGCGCTAACGCATTTTCACCGATTCCGGTCACGGCTTGACGGGCCCGTCCCTCGGCAGGTCCTTCAGCCTGTAGGACCTGCCGGTTATCTTGACCAGGTGGCAGTGGTGGCACACCCTGTCCGCGATCGCGCTCGCCGCCACGTCGTCCCCGAACACCCTGCCCCAGCCGCCGATCCCCACGTCGGCGGTGATGATCGTCGAGCGCTGCTCGTAGCGCGTCGATATCAGCCGGAACAGCAGGTCCGCGCCCGCGCTGCCGACGTCGAGGTAGCCGAGCTCGTCGATGATCAGCAGCCTCGAGTGGGCGTAGTACCTGAGCCTCTTCTTGAGGATGCCGCGCGACGAGGCGTCCTCAAGGCCCTCGACGAGCCGGGCGCAGTCCACGAACCTGACCTCGCGCCCCGCCCTGACCGCCTCGATGCCCAGCGCGACGGCGAGGTGCGTCTTGCCCACGCCGGGGCTTCCCACGAACAGGACGTTCTCGGCCCGCTCCACGAACCTGAGGGTCGCGAGCTCCTCGATCTCGGCGCGAGGGACCGACGGCTGGAAGTCCCAGTCGAAGTCCGCCAGCCCCTTGACGTAGGGGAACCCCGACGACCGTATGCGCCGGCTAGTGATCCTGACCTCCCGGGCGGCGACCTCGACGCGCGTCATCTCCTCGAGGGCGGAGGCGAAGCCCCGCTCGCCCGCGGCGACCATCCTCACGTAGTCGGGCAGGGACGCCGCCATCTCGTGCAGCCCGAGCGCGGAGAGGTTCGCCTGCGCCCTGATCGAGGGGCTGCCCTCCGCGACGGCGCCCATCACGCCCCTCCGAGCGAGTCGAGCAGCGCGAGGTTGGCGCGCGCGGCCTCGGCGATGTCCGCGTCGGCCAGGCCCCGCTTCCCCTCGAGGGCCTGCCCGTAGTGGTCGGGGTCGTAGTTGATGGGCCTCGACGGCCCGGACGCGGCGTCGTGGACGGCGACCTCCTCGCCGGCCATCCTCACCACGACCTGGCCGCCGGGCATCGCCACGACGCTCACGCGCCGGCCGATGCAGCGCCTGGGCACGGACCACTCCCTGCCGGCGGCCCTGACGAGCATGGTCGGCGGGACGGTCTGGACGCTCACGTCGCCCACCATCGACTCGAGGAGCCGGAGGTTCCCGATGGGCCGCAGGCTCTCCTTCTCCCGCATGAACAGCGCGTCGGGCGGCAGGCCGGTGGTGCGGTTCGGCTCCGAGTTGGCCTGGGCCTCGACCCGGGCCACCGCCTCGGCGAGGCCGCTCCACCCGGTGAACTCGCCGCCGTAGGCGAGCAGGCGGTTCAGGAAGCGGTTGGCCGACTCGTCCTTGCCTTTGGTCTGCGGCGAGCGCGGCGCGCAGAGCCTGAGCTCGAAGCCGGCCTCCCGCGCGAACCGCCACGCCCTCTCCTGCCTGGTCCTCCTGCGGCCCGAGACGGTCACCAGGCACGACATGTTGTCCGTGATGCACTCCTCCGGGACGCCGCCGAGGCGGGTGAAGGTGGCGAGCAGGCAGGACAGCAGGTCGTCGAGCGTGCGGCTCCTGACCGGTATGAAGCGGTGCTTCCGGGAGTAGCCGAGCGTCGCGGTGAACACGCTAAACTCGAAGACCTCGCCCTCCGAGTCGACGAGCCTCATGCCCTCCTTCCAGTCGAACTGCAGCTGCCTGCCCGGGGGCGTCTCGAACCGCGGGTGCGGCTCGCGGCCGCCCGCGCCCCCGAAGGGCACGTCGTGCGCGCGGCACCACGCTGCCCCTCGCGGACCTCCCGTCGGCGGCGGACTCGCCCTCCCGCCAGTACTTGGCGACCGTGTGCCGGTCCATGCCGTGCCTCCTCGCGATCTCGCTGAAGTTCGGCTTCGCGCCGGACCCCCTGTAGACGTTCAGCTCTCCCATTACGTTTCGCTCCATATCCCGCTCCTCCCGGGTCGGATACCCGATCGGAGCATAGTTCCGTTAGCGCAGTTGGTGAAAGTACGTTAGCGGGGTCGGCGAAAGCGCATTAGCGCATTCGGCGTGATGCGTTTGCGAAAGTGGTCAATTTTAGATTAGCGCTAACACGCACTCGCGCAGGGGCAGCATGAGCACGAAGCACTCGGCGTAGGCCATCCAGGTCTCCTTCGGGAGCCTGCTCGTCCCCAGGATGCGCTCGCTGCCCATGCCGAAGGTCCTGCCGCAGCCCCGGCAGAGGTAGCGCTGCTCGCCGCTCTTCGATTTGCCCTTCTTCACGACCGCGACGGACCCGCAGCGCGGGCAGTGTTCGATTTCGTAGGCGGAGCCGGCCGCGTCGTCGAACGCCGCCGCGCGGATCACGTCCCTGACGGACTCGATGGCGCGGCGGCGCTCGGTCTTGCTGAGGTTCGCCATGCCCTTCTTGAAGTTGAGGACCAGGTCTTCGGCGTTCATGCTGCCCCCATCATCGCGGTCTACGGGGTCAACGATATGGCACCGTGGGGACACATGTATGTCAATCCTGGTCTAACAGAGCCTTATTTAATCCCCGTCCCAGAAAAATCATCCCGCGCGGGCACTTGGCTCACGCGGGATGATGGCGTCTTATTTATCCTGCTCCAGCAGATCGGACGGTGTGCGGTCGGGCTTGCCTCCGCGGAAGATCTCGCGACCGTGCAGGCGATGCTCCAGGTCACGTTCGGCCTTTTCCTCGTCAATCTTGGTCTGGCTCACCGACGGGTCCTCAATCAGCGACGACACCGAGTTCACCTGCTTTTGAATGCGCTCGGAAATCGTGTCGTCCATACTCACGATATGCATCTTCCAGTCGATGCTCGTGGCATTTGACGAGCTCTTGGTCCACACAAACGTCAGAATGGCGCTCTGATGGCCCCGTGCGGGAAACATGCCAAAGAAAGAGTCGTGCTGGATCTTGCTGTCCTCGTCGATATAGGCGTGCACGTTGTACACCACGCGGTCAATCTTATCGTTGAGCAACGCGTTGGTCGCAAGTGCCGCAGCCTGAATCTGCCCGTTGGACAGCAGCTCGAGCTCGTTGGCAGACGACGTGTCCAACACCGTTACCTCGACCGTGCCTGTGCGCTCGTCCGCCTCGTCGACGGTAAAGTCGAGCGGGAACTGCGTAAAGCCGTTACCCCACTCAAGGCCGCCCTTCAGTGCCGTGGAAACGGTATCCACCGAAACACTCTCGGACAGGTTGGCAGTGTTCAGGCGACGCATCACGCCGTAGCCAATCTGCATGCCCACGATCAGTACAAGGATGCCGATGACCACAGCCATAGCGGTCTTCGTAATGGTATGGCTCACCTGCGAGCCCGAAGGGTCGTCCTCGGACAGCGGGTCGATCTGTTTTGTCTGGCTTGCGCGATCTTCGCTGCGAAGCTGCGCCAACGCCGCCTTGTCGCCGCGCTTGGCCGCTGCCTCTTTTTCGCGCATGCGCTCGGTGCGCTTTTTGGCAAGCGTCGGATCCAAAACGCCGGATGCGTCGATCTCGGAGAATAACTCCGTCACTTCTTCCGGAGTCAAAGGGTTCTTCTCAGCCATATACTTCCTGTCATATCAATCAGTCGAGCTCGTGCGCACGCGCACCTTCGAACTGCATTCGATAGTAACGGGCATAGGTGCCACCACGGGCGAGAAGCTGCTCATGCGTACCACGTTCCACAACGCGACCATGCTCGACGGTCGCAATCTCGTCGGCATGCTTAATGGTCGAGAGACGATGAGCGATGATGATCGTGGTGCGACCGCGCGCCAGGCGCTCGAGCGACTCCTGCACCGCCCCCTCGCTCTCGTTATCCAAGGCGCTCGTCGCCTCGTCCAGGATCAGGATCTTGGGGTTCTTGAGAAACACGCGCGCAATGGCTACGCGCTGCTTCTGGCCGCCCGAAAGACGGCTGCCGCGCTCGCCCACGACCGTGTCGTAGCCCTGCGGCAGCGACTCAATGAAGGCATCGATATTGGCGCGGCGGGCGGCCTCGGCGACCTCTTCTGCCGTGGCGCCTGGCTTGCCGTAAGCGATGTTCTCGCCAATCGTACCGTCAAACAGATAGACATCCTGCTGCACCAGGCCAATGGCGCGGCGCAGGCTCCGCTGCGTCACGTCGCGCACGTCTTGGCCGTCGATGCTGACGGATCCAGCAGCCACGTCATAAAAGCGCGGCAGCAGCGAACACGTTGTGGACTTGCCACCGCCCGAGGGGCCAACCAGGGCAATGGTCTGTCCGGGCTTGATGGACAGGTTCATATGGTCGATCACGGGGCGAGCTTCTTCGCCTGCGCCGAGCTCAACGTCCTCGTAGCTAAAGCACACGTCGCGATATTCAACCGCGCCAGCCGTCACCTGCAGGTCCGCGGCATCCGGCTTGTCCTGGATATCCGGGGCGGTCGAAAGCACCTCGTCCATGCGCTTAAATCCGGCGATGGCCTTCTGATACGTCTCGGCCGAATTGACGAGCGTCTCGAGCGGAGTGCAGAACAGTGAAATGTAGAGCGCGAAGGTCGCCATATCGACCGCCTGCAGTTGGCCTTGCGCCACCAGCCAACCACCCAGCAGCACCACGATCACGTACAACACGCCCGAGAGCAGGCCATACGTCGCAGTGTAGACGCCCATGGCGTGATACATATTCTCCTTGGACGAAAGATAACGGTCGTTGGAGGCGCGGAACTTGGAGCGCTCAGCCTCCTCGTTCGCAAAACTCTTGACCACGCGCATACCGGCCAGCGAATCCTGCAGCTGCGCATTGATGCCGCTGATCTTTTTGCGGTTGTCGCTGAAGACCTCGCGCATGCGCATGTTCTGCCAAAACATGATGACCGCAAACACCGCCGTCACCACGGCCATGGCAAGCGCCAGCACCGGGGCAATAGCAAAGAGGATCACAAACGAGCCGACGATCTCGATGCCGCAGATGATAATCCACTCGGGCACGTGGTGTGCCGCCTCGCAGATATCGAACAGGTCGTTGACCACGCGGCTCATCATGTCACCTGAGCTGTTGCGATCGAAGTACGCAAAGCTAAAGCGCTCGTACTGATCGAACAGGTCCTCGCGCATCTTGGACTCCATGCGCGCGCCCATCACGTGGCCCCAGTAACTCACAAAGTAGCGGCAGGCGCAACGGATGGCATACATCAGCACCAGGCCAACCGCGATCATACCGAGCGCCTGCATAATAGCAGCCTGACCCTGGGTAAGGAGCCCGCCGGGCAGATTGCGCAGGATAATGGGAAACGCCAGGTCAATGGTGGCAAGCACCAGGGCGCAAACAGTATCGGCAACAAAAAGCCCCATCTGGGGCTTGTAATACGAAAGAAACCTCTTCAGCATGTGATCCTCAAAGATATATCAGCAACGTAAGGCCCTGGGACAAAGCAATCAGCAGTAATTGCCCCAGGGCTATCCCCACTCGTTAAAGCTCCGCGCCCCCAAGGCGATGCGCGATGCTATCGCAGGCCAAGGCGCCCACGACGGTCTTGGCATCTTCGATCTTACCGTCGAGCACGGCGTCGATCAGCTCGTGCAGCGGCACCAGATCCACGTTGACGAACTCGTCATCATCGGGGTTGGGTGCGTCGAACTCGAGCTTGGTGGCCAGGTAGATGTGAATGATCTCGTCACAGAAGCCGCAGGACGTGACGATCGACGTCAAAAAGCGAATGCGACCGGCCCTAAAGCCCGTCTCCTCATGCAGCTCGCGCTTGGCGCAATCGAGCGGGTCCTCGCCTGGATCGAGCTTGCCGGCGGGAATCTCGACCGTCACGCGGTCGATGGCGGTGCGGTACTGACGCACCAGTACGATCTTGCCGCTCTCGGTCAGTGCCACAACGGCCGCCGCACCCGGATGGCGAACGATATCGCGGGCGGAGCGGTGACCATTGGGCAGTTCAACCTCAAGACGGTGGACGTCGAGGATCTTGCCCTTCCAGGCGCACTCCTCCGAAAGAATCTTCTCGTGCAGCTCGGCATCGTGCGGGTCGTCGTCGCCCAGCACCAGCGCCGGCTCGTCAGCGACCTCGCCACCAGGCTCGCCCTCGGCGTGCCCATACATGCGGCTGTCCTCTTCGACGATTTGCGCATCCACGAGCTCTTCGTTCTTCTCGTCCATCCGTCTCATCCCTCTCGGACTTTAGGCATCCCAGGCGTCGCGGCCACGCAGCGCGCGCAGACCGATGTCATGACGCAAGGTCTTGCCCTCAAAATCAATCTTTTCACAGGCCTCGTAGGCAAGGTTGCGGGCGTTCTCAAACGTATCGCCCAGCGCGGTCACGGCAAGCACACGGCCGCCGTTGGTCACGAGTTGACCGTCCACCACGGCGGTGCCGGCATGGTACACGGTCACGTTCTCCATGGCCTCGGCGTCGGCGATGCCGGTGATGACTTTGCCCTTCTCGTAGCTGCCGGGGTAGCCCGCGCTCGTCAGGACAACAGCCACGGCCCACTCGTCACGCCAGTCGAGTTCAATCTGATCGAGCTCGCAGTTGGCACAAGCCAGCATGACCTCGACCAGGTCGTTCTTGAGGCGCGGCAGCACGACCTGCGTCTCGGGGTCGCCAAAGCGGGCGTTGAACTCCAGCACCTTGGGGCCGGCGGGGGTAAGCATAAAGCCGCCGTACAGGCAGCCGCGGTAGTCGATGCCCTCGGCGGCGAGCTCGGCCACGGTCTGCTCCATGACCTTCACCATGGTGGCGTGCTCCTCGTCGGTCACGATGGGCACCGGGCTGTAGACGCCCATGCCACCGGTGTTGGGGCCCTTGTCGCCCTCGAGTGCACGCTTGTGATCCTGCGAGGTGGCCATAGGACGCACGGTCTTGCCGTCGGTAAAGGCCAGCAGCGAGCACTCGGGGCCGGTCAGCATCTCCTCGATGACCACGGTATTGCCGGCATCACCAAAGGTGCCACCAAAACACTCACGCACGGCCTCTTCGGCCTGCGCAAGCTCAGTCGCCACGATAACGCCCTTGCCTGCAGCCAGGCCGTCAGCCTTCACGACCAGTGGGGCGCCCTGCTCGCGCACATAGGTAAGAGCCGAAGCCTCGTCGGTAAACGAGCCGTAGGCGGCCGTCGGAATGCCGGCACGCTCCATGAGTTGCTTGGAGAATAGCTTGGAGCCCTCCATCTGAGCGCCCTCGGCACCCGGGCCAAAGCAGGGAATACCCGCCGCGCGCACGGCGTCGGCAACGCCCGCCACGAGCGGAGCCTCGGGGCCAATCACCACGAGTCCGCATCCGTGGCTCTGGGCAAACGCCGCCACGGCCGCAGGATCGCAATCGTCGAGAACCACGTTCTCGCCGCAGCTCGCGGTGCCGCCGTTACCCGGCGCGATGTAGAGCTTGCCGGCGCGCGGTGATGCTGCGAGCTTAGCTGCCAAAGCATGCTCGCGGCCGCCGCTGCCCAACAACAGGATGTCGATGGTTTGAGTGTCCGCCTTCAAGGGTGCCTCCTCTATGGATTAGCGGCCCGCTCCGCGCGAGCCCTTTGCAAGCAAATATACCCCTCGGCCGCCCGCTTGGGCTGCAAAGGGGTATATCGCAATAACCGAATAGTGCCGATTACTTCCAGAATCGGTTGATGATCTGCTCGCGACCGGCGCCGACGCCAATGAACGTCACGCGGGTGTGTGCCAGATCCTCGATAAATGCCACGTAGTCCTGAGCCTCCTGCGGCAGCTCGTCAAAGCTGCGGCAGCCGGTGATATCGCACTTCCAGCCAGGAAGCTCCTCGTAGATGGGCTTGGCATGCTCAAAGCGCACCTGGTGCTCGGGCACGCTCGTGTAACGCTCGCCATCGACGTCGTAGGCAACGCACACCTTGATGGTATCGAAGGCCGAAAGCACGTCGAGCTTGGTCATGGCGATATCGGTGAGGCCGTTGACGCGCGAGGCGTAGTTGGCGATGGGGCCGTCGAACCAGCCGCAGCGACGACGGCGACCGGTGGTCACGCCGTACTCATAGCCTTCCTCGGTCAGCGTATGGCCGGCCTCGGACTCATAGGAAAGCTCGGTGGGCATGGGGCCCGAACCGACGCGGGTGATATAGGCCTTCATGACGCCCAGCACGCGGTCGACATTCTTCATACCGACGCCGGAGCCGGTGATGGCGCCGCCGGCGGTGCAGTTAGAAGACGTCACGTACGGATAGGTGCCGTGGTCGATGTCGAGTAGCGTCGCCTGGGCGCCCTCGAACAGCAAATCCTTGCCCTCGTCGATCATGTTGTTGAGCAGCAGGCTCGTCTCGGTGATGTAGGGGCGCAGGCGCTCGGCCATGGGCAGGTACTCGTCGCAGATCTGGTCCACGGTGTAGGTGGGCAGGTTGTAGATGAGCTCCAGCTCGGGATTCACGCGGGCAAGAGCGGTCTCCAGCTTGTCGCGGAACAACGCCTCGTCCAGCATGTCCTGCATGCGCAGGCCGATGCGGGCCATCTTGTCCTGGTAGCACGGACCGATGCCGCGCTTGGTGGTACCAATGTTCTTCTTGCCGAGCTTCTGCTCAAAAGCACCATCCAGATCGATGTGGTACGGCATGATAATGTGCGCGTTGCCACTGATCTTGAGGTTCTTGGTGGTGATGCCGTCGGCCTCGAACATGTCAATCTCCTCAAGGACAACCTTGGGGTTGACGACGCAGCCGTTACCGATCACCGACATATGGTCGGAATACATGATGCCGGAGGGCACCTGGTGCAGGCCGTACTTCTTGCCGTTGACGACGATGGTGTGGCCGGCGTTATTACCGCCCGAATAGCGCACGACGGCATCGAAGTCGCCGGCGACCAGGTCGCAGATCTTACCCTTGCCCTCATCGCCCCACTGGGCACCGACCAAAACGGTTGACGGCATGTTTACTCCTTACATTCATGGACTGTCTACGCGCCACGCTGGCACGCAGAAGCACAAAACATTCCCAGTATACCCGTGCAACGGGCGCCTGTCCTACTCCTCGGTATGCGCCCCATCAAGCTCATAGAACTTGGTGGATGCCGGCAGGAACATCAGGTCGACATCACCGATCGGGCCCGAACGGTTCTTGGCCACGACGATACGCGTAACGCCCTCGTCGGGTCGATCGTCACGCGAGGCCTCAGCCTCATCGGCGGAGCGGTCCAAGAACATAACGATGTCGGCGTCCTGCTCGATGGAGCCCGATTCACGCAGGTCGGACAGCTGCGGGCGCTTGCCGGTACGGGACTCGACCTGACGCGACAGCTGTGACAGCGCGATCAAAGGAATCTTGAGCTCCTTGGCCATGATCTTTAAACCACGCGACATCTCGGAGACCTCGACGGTACGGCTCTCGGAGCGACGTCCCGGCGGAGGACTCACCAGCTGCAGGTAGTCCAGGATAATGATGGCCTTCTCCTTGTTGTGGAGCATGCGGCGGCTCTTGGCGCGAATCTCGGTCACCGTGGTGCCGGGCGTATCGTCAATCAGAATGTCGAGCTTAGACAAGGTCTGCGTGGCCTCGTTGATATTGGCCCACTGTTCGGGACTAATGCGGCCCGTACGGAAGTCGCTGATTGAAATCATGGCGTAGGCGCAAATCAGGCGCTGGGCAATTTCCTTGCCCGACATCTCCAGCGAAAAGAAGCCGACGGTATAGCCCGCAGCGGCGGCGTTGAGCGCTAGGTTCAGAGCGAACGACGTCTTACCCACGGCAGGGCGGGCGCCGATAATGATGAGCTGGCCCTCGCGGAAACCCATAAGCATGCGGTCGAGCGACGGGAAGCCGGTGGGCACGCCCGCGGCCTGTCCGCCGGCCTTACACACTTCCTCGGCCTCGTTATAGGCCTCGACCATAAACTCGGTCAGTGTCTTATAGCTCGACTTGACCTCGCGCGCCGTGACCTTGAGCAGCTTGCTCTCGGCCAGCTCCACGACCTCTTTGGTGTCGGTAGGGGCGTTGTAGGCCAGCGCGTTGATCTCGTTGGTGGCACCGATCAGCTCGCGCAGCATCGAGTCGCGACGGACGATGGCGGCATGGTGCTGCCAGTTCACGAGCGACAGGGTCTGACCCATCAGCTCCAAAATGTAGGCCTCGCCGCCCACGGCATCAAGCTTGTTAATGCTGCGCAGGTAATCGATCAGCGAGATAGAGTCGATGGGAATGCGGCTGTTGTACATATCGACCATCGCGGTGTAGATGGTCTTATGAATGGGCCGGTAGAAGTCATCGGGCTGCAGCTCGACCTGGGCCTCCTCGACCACCTCGGGCGACAGCAGCATGGCGGCCAGTACGTTGGCCTCTGCATCTTGGTTTTGAGGGAGACCCAATTTGGAACCGCGGTCCTCAACCGTCAGCCCCATCTCCCTTTCGTCATATGCCATGAGCATCCTCATTCATATCGCTTGCGAGCATCCATAGTATCAGCCACGGTCCCAAAACGGGCCGCGCCCCGGCAATCATCACCGAACGAAACGGATGAACGGTCCCGTATATAGGACTTCGACGCACCGTTCACCATGACACTCACTCAGCGCAAAAAACAAAAGGGCGCCCTGGTCTCCCAGAGCGCCCTTCTTAGAACAAGATTGTTGCGTTGCAGCAAATGCTACTCGGCAGCAGCCTCAGTCTCGACCTCGGCGGTCTCGGCCTCGGCGACCTCAGCGGCCTCCTCGACCTCAGCCTCGGCAGCGAGCTCCTCGGCGGTAACGCCAACGAGAACGACAACCTCGGCCTTGATCTCGCGGTACAGCGAGATGGCAACGGTGTGGGCACCGGCAACCTTGATGGGCTTACCGAGCTCGACGCGCTTGCGGTCGATGTCCATACCGAGCTGAGCCTTGATGGCGTCAGCGATCATAGCGGCGGTAACGGAGCCAAAGAGGATGCCCTCGTCGCCGACCTTGACGTCAACGGTGACCGTCTTGCCCTCGAAGGCAGCCTTGGTCTCGTTGGCGGTAGCCAGACGGACGGCCTCGCGCTTGGCGATGTTGTTGCGACGCTCGTCAAGCTGCTTGAGGTTGCCCTTGGTGGCGGCAACAGCGAGCTTCTTGGGGAACAGGAAGTTCTCAGCGTAACCCTGAGCGACCTCTACGACGTCACCCTCGCCGCCCTTGCCCTTGATCTCATCGAGAAGAATAACCTTCATGATGTGTCTCCCTTCTTAGCCGCGGTCGCGGTTGCCACGAGAGGAAACCACGGGGACGGTGTACGGCAGGAGAGCCATCTCGCGGGCGCGCTTGATGGCGTTGGCGATGTCATGCTGATGCTGCGTGCAAGCGCCAGTGACGCGACGGGGCTTGATCTTGCCACGGTCGGTCATGTACTTACGGAGAAGCTGAGTGTCCTTATAGTCGATGAACTCAGTGTTCTCCTTGCAGAACTGGCAGTACTTACGACGCGGCTGACGTGCAGAAAAATCATTAGCCATGTCAAAATACCTTTCGTTTGGCAACTTCGGCGAACCAAAGCCGCCTCTCACTCAAAAATAGGTGAACAGCCCTTAAAACGGGATGTCCTCATCGTAGACGTCGACCGCGGGCGGCGTAGCCACCGGTGCGGCAGGACGTGCTGCGGGCGCGGGGGCTGCGGGGGCGTAACCGCCCTGATCGTAGCCACCCTGGCCACCACGGGAGCTCATAAACTCGATCTCATCGACGATGACCTCAAGCTTGCTCCGGCGCTGGCCGTCGCGCTCCCAAGAGCTGTAGCGCAGCTTGCCCTCGATCGCGACCTTGTTTCCCTTTGCCAGGAAACGGCTCACGGCCTCGGCACGCGTGCCGAACATGGTGCAGTCGACAAAGTTGGGATAGTCCTCCCACTCGCCAGTCTGCGGGTTGCGGCGACGATCGTTCACGGCGACGCCAAAGGACAGAACCTGGGTTCCGCCGGCGGTGGCGCGCAGCTCGGGATCACGCGTGAGGTTACCGGTGATGTTCACTCGATTGATGCTCATAACTCACTACTTCCTCTTGGGGCACAAGCCCAGTCCAAAACGGCAGTCTTACTCCTGGTCGTCGCGACGGACGATCATGTGGCGGACCACAGCGTCGGTGATGCGCAGGACGCGATCAAGCTCGGCGATCTGGGTAGGATCTGCGTGGAAGTTGATGAGGGTGTAGTCACCATCGGTGAGGTCGTTGATCTCGTAGGCGAGCTTGCGCTTGCCCCACTCGTCAACGGAGTCGACCTTGCCAGCGCCCTCAGCGATCGTGGTATCGATACGCTTCATAACAGCGAGACGAGTCTCGGGGTCGAGCGACGGGTCAACAAAGAACAGCAGTTCATAAGCCTTCATATTGTCACCTCCTCTGGGCAAATGTGGCTTCAGGTCGTGAAGGTGCGCCTGAAGCAGGAAAAGACTTGGTAATAATATCTTTCAACCTCCCAGGCTGCAAGAATATGCAGCTACAACCTCATGACCTCCACATATGTCCATACTCACACGGCACTTCATGCGTCTTCCAACCAAATGCTGACCAAATGCTTGACGGATCCGTGGACAAGATACGGCGCTGCGGGGACAAACCAAATCAAATCGCAGGTCAGCAATTGCAAGGCTGTGGTCGCGAAATGCATACCAGTGGTTCACAACACCGTTCAAAGATTTTTAAAATTGCTGCCACGTCGTTTATAAATACCCATTTTGAACAATTTGCCGCATGCAGCCATGCTGGTCAGAGCCCGTTTTTGGCCTCCTGAATCCCGTCACGAAGCCAAACGTTTCAAAAAATGCCAACTTTTCTGTTTGCACTTTGCGATTCCTCGTGTATACTGACTTTCGCATTTAACGGAGAGTTGTCCGAGTGGCCGAAGGAGCACGATTGGAAATCGTGTAGGCGTCAAAAGCGTCTCCAGGGTTCAAATCCCTGACTCTCCGCCAGTTAATTCCAAAGCAGGCCTTTGAGCCTGCTTTGTTTTTACCCCACGCGGAGGGGTGGCAGAGTGGTTGAATGCGGCGGTCTCGAAAACCGTTTGGCCTGTATAAGGTCACGAGGGTTCGAATCCCTCCTCCTCCGCCATTAGATGGTATGAGCCCCAGCAATGGGGCTTTTTTGTTATCGAAATACGTCTCGATCCCACGCTTCCCCAAACATGTACGTCACCCTCCAAAACCGACATTTTTCGACATCTTTGAAGGCTGACGTACACGTTTGGATCGGGCTCGTGGGAGCGACGCTACTCGATAAGCGTCTCTTCGCCTTGTACGCTCTTCCAGTTGCGGATAAGCGCCTTGCGTAGTTCGTTTTGCTCTCGCTGGTACCCGGTGTCGGTACAGCGAGGCATGCCGAGTGCTTCGCGAATGTTGTTCATGGCGCGGTGAAAGGCGAGCTGGCTACCGAACTGAGCCGAAGTGAGCGTAACGATTCGATATCCCATTTGGGAGAGAACGGCCTCTCGCTCCGCATCTGCCCCCTTGCGCTCGAACTCATCGTGAAAGCCGCCCTTATATTCGATACCGAGCTCCCTGCGCTTGTAGGTAACGAGCGCATCGATTTTGAGTGTTCGAGCTTTGGCGCAATGCCAGAGACGTTGAGGGATCTCGAGCGGTTTGTTGAGTTCGATACCTCGGATGCCAACGCCGCCTTCGCTTGTTGGGAGCGAGAGGGCGATTGCCGAAGCGGTCTCCATAGGCGAGGCCGAGTGATCGTAGATGTGTCTGAGCGCGAGCCGTGCACGTGTGGCACCGGGTTTGCCGGGGTGCCGATCGAGCAGTTCGGTTATTTCATTCTTGGAGGTGGTGGCCGGTTGCTCGGTATAAGGGTCGGCGGGATTGAGCCCCATGCGATAATCGCCGCAAACTTCATAGCCATATTCGAGGTATTCGATCCTATCCATCCACTCGGCAGCGAGCACGAAGGTGAAGGCTTCGTCAGTGATGAAAATTCCGGGCGTCAACTCGTCAATATGCTCGTAGGGAAGATTTTGTCCAAGAATGTGGCAAATGACGCCTTTGGTGCGAATTCGCTCGAATTCGAATACAACCGAGATATCGATAGTCTTGAGCATATCGGACGGAATGCCGCAGTCGGTAAGGGCCTGTCGTATGCGCGCAACGCGTTGCTGGGTGGAGACGCCTCGTGCGCCTATCTGGTAGTCGTGCCGCGCAAGAGATTGAACCAAATTCTGGGGCACATGATGGACAAGCCATGCGGTTTTATGCGAAATGAGAACAGGAGTATCCATTGAGGGCCTCTCGCTCTGAACCGGTATCCAACTCTTATGTCCGTTGAAGTGGGGGAATATACCGGATGTGAGTAAATTAACTCACTCATGCTGTGAGCTCAATCCAAACATGTACGTCCGCCTCCAAAGATGTCGAAAAATGCCGTTTTTGGAGGGTGACGTACATGTTTTGGATCCCTGGCATTCCAGCAATGCCATGTCAGCATCCAGTCCCGACCGTTTGCCGAGCAATAGGGTCGCAATCGGCGCCGAACATGTACTATGTACGGGCATTGTCCAAATCCGTAATCCAAAGGACCCCATCTTGCCCGTCGTCGCCGCTATGACCATTACCTCACATGCATCGGATGCCATGGTCGCCATTCCGTTTTGGCTCGAGATGTTCGCTGTTGTCGCTGCATCGATCTCGGGTGTGCTGGTTGCGCGCGAGCACAAGCTCGACCTGGTGGGCGCGGTCGCGCTCGCGGTGGTCTGCGGGCTGGGCGGCGGTCTTTTGCGCGATATGACGCTGCAGGTGGGCAACGTCTACATCCTCAACCAGCCGATGGCGCTGCCACTTTCCATTGCCACGGCAGCCATCATCTATATTTTCCCGGCAATCGTCGACAAGCCCGAAAAGCTCATTCCCCTGCTCGATATCATCTCGGTGGGTATTTATGCGGCAACCGGCGCAGACAAGGCGCTGGTCTACGGCTTTGCGCCGGCGGTGTGCATCATGATGGGCTTTTTTACCGCGGTGGGCGGCGGCATGCTGCGAGATGGTTTTATGGGTGTGGTGCCGGGTATCTTCCAGCGCACCAACTTCTATGCCATCGCGGCCATCGCCGGATCGGCAAGCTATGTTTGCCTTGTCATGAGCGGCTTGGTCAGCAATGTCGTCGCACTGGTCGTTTGCGTCGTGGTGACCATGGGACTACGCTGGCTGTCGCTGCGCTTTGATATCAAAAGCCCCACCGAGGATGACATCGCACGCTTTTTGCATCGCAAAAAGTAGGTAGCACGGGCTCATCCTTCGAAATGCAACCGAGAGGTTCTTTTAGAGCGCCCACGCGTTGGGTACCCTGTTAGATATATGCCGAGTATCTAACGAAGGATTCACTATGCCCTGCAATCAATTCCCGTTGACCCAGCGCCGTAAAGCATGGGGCCGCATCACCATCCTATTCGCGCTCATCGCGCTGGCGATCGCCGTGCTTCCCACGGCGTCGTTCGCCGGCACGGACACCGCAGGCAACGTACTTGCGACCGACAATGACGCCAATCCGTCCGGCGTTGAGGGTGACCTGTACTGGGCCGGTCAGGCCCTCAACTTGGATGATGTGTCCATCGACCGCGATATCATCGCCGCGGGCGATACCCTCTCAATTCGCGACTGCACGGTGGGCGGCGCCATTCGTCTTGCGGCGCGCACGATTGATATCGCCCAGACCACGGTTGATGGCAGCGTGACCGTTGCTGGCCAGCATGTCGTTCTCAATTCCGACAGCACCGCCAACTGTTTCTACGCGATAGGCGAGACGGTTGCCTTGCGAGGCTCCACCAAGTCGGCAGCG
The DNA here is from genome assembly GCA_014871645.1 of Collinsella sp. GTDB lineage: Bacteria > Actinomycetota > Coriobacteriia > Coriobacteriales > Coriobacteriaceae > Collinsella. The sequence goes on along the minus strand of WGSN01000012.1, from coordinate 45,288 downwards.
CTTGCGGGCGATACGGTGACCATCGATGGCACCGTCGAGGGCGATGTCGAGGTTTGGGCCGACAAGCTCATCCTGGGCAAGAACGCCCATATCACCGGCACCGTGAACGCGCACGTCTCCGAGGACCCCGAGCGCGCCGCGGGAGCCGAGGTCGGCGCGCTCAAGATCGACCGCACCGAGAACGAGGATACTTCCACCGTTAACGATGTCATCGGCGGCATCGTCGCCGCGGCACTCTCGACCTGCTTTGTCGCTCTGCTGCTCGAGCTCGTCTTTCCGCGCGCGACCGCCGGCGCCGCCGGCATGCTCCACCAGCACCCCACGCCTCTGTGGGTGAGCGGTCTTCTGGCTACGATTGCTATCGCCCCCGCCGTCCTACTGCTGATTATCTCTATCGCTGGCCTGTCGCTTGCCGGAACCCTCTTGTGCGGCGTTATCGGCATCGCATTGGTGTCGAGTGCCTTTGCGGGGTGCGCGATCGCCCGCATGGTCGGACACAGCCAAAACCGCTACGCCATGGCAGCCATCGGCGGCGTGATCGCCGGCGCCCTCACGGGGCTTCCCCTCGTAGGCGGCTTCATCAGCGGCGTGGCCTTTGTCTTTATGCTCGGCTACATCATCCAGATCATCTGGCGCAACGCCCACCTCAAGCCGCAGCAGCCGGCTAACACGCCAGGACTCCCCACCGCTTAGCCGCCAACCACCACAAAGGGGCCAGGCACCTTTGTGGTGGTGCAGACCAGCTCAGTCCCTATGCACAAAAAGGGCGCCGACCATTACGGTCGACGCCCTTTCTTGTTAGACGCTATAAAGTCCAGCGCTTATTTGTTGACCTGGCCGGCGCGGACGGCAGCCTTCTTGCGGTCGGTGGCGTTGAGCAGACGCTTGCGCAGGCGGATGTTCTTGGGAGTGATCTCGACCAGCTCGTCGTCGGCGATGTACTCCAGCGCCTCCTCCAGCGAGAAGGTGCGGGGCGGCACCAGCTGAACGGAGATATCGGAGGTCGAGGAGCGCTGGTTGCCCAGGTTCTTGGTACGGGCGATGTTGACGACCATGTCGCCAGCCTTGCTGCGCTCGCCCACGATCATGCCCTCGTAGCACTCGGTGCCCGGCTCAACAAACAGCTGGCCGCGCTCCTGCAGCGTACCCAGAGCATAGGCAACGGCCTTCTCGGTGGTCATGGAGATCATGGCGCCGTTCTGGCGGTTACCGATCTCGCCGGCGTAAGGACCATACTCCAGGAAGGTGTGGTAGAACACGCCCTCGCCGTGGGTGACGTTCATGATGCGGTTCTTAAGACCCATGATGCCGCGCGTCGGGATCTTAAACTCAAGGTGCGTCACGATGCCCGAGGTGTCCATGCTCGTCATGATGCCGCCGGAGGTACCGAAGACCTCAACGACCTTGCCCGAGTACTCATCCGGGCACTCGACGACGGCTTGCTCGACAGGCTCCATCTTGTTGCCGTTCTCGTCCTTCTTAAACAGAACGCGGGGACGGCCGACCTGGAACTCAAAGCCCTCGCGGCGCATGGACTCCATCAGGACGGACAGGTGCAGGATGCCGCGGCCCGAGACCTCGACGCCGCTCTTGTCCTCGAGCTCCTCGATCTTCATGGTCACGTTGTTCTCGGCCTCGTTGAACAGGCGCTCCTTGAGCTGACGGGCGCCCACGATGTCGCCGTCGCGACCGACGAGCGGGGAGGTCGAAGCCTCAAAGACGATGGACAGGGTCGGCGGGTCAATCTCGATGGGCTCGAGCTCGACGGGGTTCTCGGGATCGGTGTAGACATCGCCGATATCGGTGCGGTCGATGCCCACGACGGCGGCGATGTCACCGGCGCCGACTTCCTGGCACTCGGTGCGGCCCAGGTAGTCGAAGGTAAAGAGCTGCTTGACGGTAGAGGTGGCGCTGGAGCCGTCGTTCTTGACAACCAGGATCTGGTCGCCCTGGTGGATGGTGCCGGAGTACACGCGACCGATGCCGATACGGCCAACGAAGTTGGAGTGGTCGATGGTCACGCACTGCATGGCCAGCGGGGCGTTCTCGTCAACCTCGGGCGCGGGCATATCGTCGATGATCATGTCGAGCAGCGGGTACATGTCCATGTTGCCGTCGTTGGGGTCAAGGCGGGCAAAGCCATTCATGGCGCTGGCGTAGACCACGTGCTCCATGGCGAACTCAAGCTGGTCGTCGGTGGCACCCAGGTCGGCCATGAGGTCCAGGCAGTCGTTGTAGGCCTTCTCGGGGTTTGCGCCCGGACGATCGATCTTGTTGATGACGATCATGATCTTAAGGCCGGTGTCGATAGCGTGACGCAGCACGAAGCGGGTCTGGGGCATGGGGCCCTCAAAAGCGTCGACCAGCAGCAGGGCGCCGTCGGCCATACGCAGCACGCGCTCGACCTCGCCGCCAAAGTCGGCGTGGCCCGGGGTGTCGATGACGTTGATCTTAACGTCCTTGTACTCGATAGAGATGTTCTTGGCGAGAATCGTAATGCCGCGCTCGCGCTCCTGGTCGTTAGAGTCCAGGACGCGGTCCTCGACCTGCTGGTTGGCACGGAAGGCGTCCGTGGCACGCAGGAGCTTGTCGACCATCGTCGTCTTGCCGTGGTCGACGTGGGCGATGATGGCGATGTTCCTCAGATTGTCTACGCGCATGTAGTTCCCCTATCTTCTATCCATATACAAACGGCACGCGTATGCGACCCGCCCAGCAATGCAACGCTCAGCGGGAATATTGAGCCTTTTACCGAAAACTCGTTTATTTTAGCGATTTTAGATAAGAGGGGTTTCCTCACCTGCAGGTTCAGGGTCGCTCCACATAAAACCATCGCCGGCACCCATGCCCTCATACAGCACATATGCCGAAAAACCGCTCTCGAGCGTGGTTTCGAAGAAGCTCACGAGCAGGGCGTCATGGTAGCCGCCATCGATCTCGACACAACCGGTGTAGCCGATGGCGTAACGGGCGATGCGGCCCAGGCCCTCGTCCTTAAGGCCCATCTTGTGCTCGGAGATAAAGTTGGTGGCCGCCTCCAGGCACGCCTCTTCGCCGTCCTCGTCGAGCGCCGCCAGATATCGGTTGGAAGCAGCGTCCTCGATTGCCACGACCACGCCCGGGTTCTCGCCCGCGGCCAGGTCGTCCAAGAAGGCGCCGATCAGATCGCACACCATGGCGTCGAGCTCGGCGGAGACGTTACCGGCGTCCTGCATATCCTGTGCCATCTTTAGACCTTCCCATCGAGTCCGGCGTCGTTACAGTTCCTGTGCCTCGGCGGCGATCTTAGCGGCAGCGTCGCGGGCGCGCATCATATCCATCGCGCGCTTGTCGAGCACCTTGATCTGACTAGTCAGCATTACCGCGTCGACCACACCCCAGATCACCAGGCCCGTAGAGATCGAAAACCCAAGCGCACCAACTGTACCACGAAGGCGCGAGCAGATTGCCGCGACAAGGACGGAGATGACAACCATCTTGATAAACGAGCCGCGGCGTTCACGAAGCGTGCGGGCCTGCGTCACATAGGCAATGCGAGCCGCCTCGGATGCCTCCGAGCGCATCTGGGCTTCACGCGCGATAGCCGCCGCCTCGGCAGACATGCCGCCGGCCATCAGCGAACGCTCCGCAACCTGGCCGCCCCGCATTTAGAAATCATCGGGGGAAAGCGTATGGACGAACTCGTCGAACTTCTCGAACTCTTGCTCGTCGTCGACTTCCTCGGCATGGGTAGAAACAGTGCCCAGGCGATTCATGATGTCGTCTTCCACAAACATGGGGGCATTGCTGCGCACGGCAAGGGCAATGGCATCACTGGGACGGGCGTCGATCTTGCGCTCGTCACCATCGGCCAGTACGACGATCGTCGCGTAGAACACCGGCGGCTCGGCGCGAACGATCTCGATGCGCTCGAGCTTGGCGCCCAGGGCGCTAACAGTATCGAGCAGCAGGTCATGGGTAATCGGGCGCTCGGCGCGGCCGCTATCGATGCCGCGGCTAATGGCAGCAGCTTCAAACGAACCAGTCTGAATGGAAAGGGAACGCAGTGGCGCGGGCGAGTCCGATTTGCTGCAGCGCTCGCGAAGCACGATAAGCGATGGCACGGGACCGGCGGCCATGACGATAGTCTCTATGTCGACACGAACCATGGAACACCTCCGGTACGTAGCGGTTAACACACGGCAGCCCGCCGCATTGAATAGCTATACTACCCAATCTTTCGTACAGCACACAAAACCAAAATGAGATTTATCGCAGACAAGAAAAAAGCCCCGAGGCAACGCCCCAGGGCTCTTCACGGTTTTGATGGTGGACCTGACAAGATTCGAACTTGTGACCTCCCGGTTATCAGCCGGACGCTCTAACCAACTGAGCTACAGGTCCATCATGGTGGAGGTTAGGGGGATCGAACCCCTGACCTCAGGCTTGCAAAGCCCGCGCTCTCCCAGCTGAGCTAAACCCCCACGGAGACAGTAATAAACACCCCAGCGGCGACTCGGCTCTCGCTGGGGTGTTTATTGCGAAAGAAAGTGGTGGACCTGACAAGATTCGAACTTGTGACCTCCCGGTTATCAGCCGGACGCTCTAACCAACTGAGCTACAGGTCCATCGCGCAAGGGATATATTAGACGAGTCGTTACGCGCGCGTCAACAACTTTTTTGAAAATCTTTGGGAGGGGTTCGCCCCGGCCGCCCGGCGGCATATGAAGTCGCCTGCTCGGACAGTCCTGACTCGCAAGGAGAGCACATTAAGTGCTCTCCGGCTCGTGCGGAACTCGCGATCAACTTCATATGCCGCCGGGCGGCCGGGGCGAACGCGGGTCCCTAGGTTTTCAAAAAAGCGGTCGGCGCGCAGGTGCGCCGACCGCCGATATATGGGGTCTGATGTTTTTGACCGGAGAGGACTACTTACTCGTCGAGGAGATCCTCTGGCATGTCGTTGCCGTCGCCTAGATCGACAGGGGTTTCTTCGGGGGCAGAGCCGTTTTCCGTGGCTTCACCTTCGGGCTTCTCTTTGGCGGCTGTCATGCGGGCCACGGCGCATATGCGGTCGCTGTCGTCAACGGTCATCATCTTGACGCCCTGGGTGGCGCGGCCGGTCTGGCTGATCTCGTCGGTCTTGACACGAATGACCGTCGCGCCCTCCGTCACGATGAACAGCTCGTGCTGCGGGCCCACCGTCTTCATGGCCGCGAGGTTACCCTTACGCTCGGTCATTTGGATGGTGTAGACGCCCTGGCCGCCGCGATTCTGCTCCGGGTAGTCCGCGACCGGCGTGCGCTTGCCGTAGCCGCGCTCGGTGATGACGAACAGATCGCCGTTGCCGTTAGTGACTTCCATGCCCAGAACGCTCACGCCGTCCTTCATACCGATACCGCGAACGCCGCTGGTATCGCGGCCGGTGGCGCGCACCTGCTCCTCGGAGAACATGATCGCCTTGCCCGCGGTGGTAGCCAGGATGATCTTGTCACCCTCGCGCACGCGGCGCACGTTCAGCAGCGCGTCGTCGTCACGCAGGTTGATAGCGATCAGGCCGTCGCGACGGCTGCGGTCGTATGCGCTCATCACGGTCTTCTTGACCATGCCGCTCTTAGTGGCAAACATCAGGTACTCGTCGGCCGGGAACTCGCGGCAGCTGATGACGCTCGCGATCTTCTCGCCCTCCTCGAAGGGCAGAAGGTTGACGATCGCGGTACCGCGCGCTTGGCGCGTACCCACCGGCAGCTCGTGCACCTTCAGGCGATAGACCTTGCCCTTGCTCGAGAAGAACAGCACGTACTCGTGCGTGGACGCGATGAACATCTCGTCGATAACGTCGTCCTCTTTGAGGTTGACGCCCGACACGCCCTTGCCACCGCGCTTCTGGGCACGGTAGGCGGCCACCGGAATGCGCTTGACATAGCCGGTGTGGGTGATGGTCACGACCATGTCCTCGTCGGCGATGAGGTCCTCGACATCCAGGTCCTTCTCAACCTGGCTGATCTCGGTGCGGCGCTTGTCGCCGAACTTCTTGGAGATCTCGCGCATCTCCTCCTTGATGACGCCCAGGATCTTCTCCTCATGCGCCAGCAGGTCCTCGTAGTAGGCGATGGCGCGGCGCAGGCCGTCCAACTCTTCCTGAATCTTGTCGCGCTCCAGGCCGGTCAGGCGGCGCAGCTTCATCTCGAGGATGGCCGTGGTCTGCTCGGGCGTAAAGCCAAAGCGCTCGATCAGGCGGCTGCTGGCCTCGGAGTCGGTCTGCGAGGAGCGGATGATGCTAATGACCTCGTCGATATGGTCGAGGGCCATCAAGTAGCCCTCAAGGATATGCGCGCGGGCCTGGGCCTTTTTAAGGTCGAAGCGGGTGCGGCGAGTGACGACGTCGACCTGGTGGTCGATGTAGTGCTGCAGCATCTCGCGCAGGCTCAGGCATTTGGGAACGCCGTTGACGAGCGCCAGGTTGTTGGCGCCAAAGGTCGTCTGCAGCGAGGTGTACTTATACAGGTTGTTGAGCACGACCTGCGGAATGACGCCCTTCTTGAGCTCGATGACCAGACGGATACCCTTCTGGTTGGACTCATCGCGCATATCCGAGATGCCCTCGATGCGCTTGTCGTTGACGAGCTGGGCGATCTTCTCCTGCAGGGTGCCCTTGTTGACCATGTAGGGAATCTCGGTAAAGACCAGGCGGCTGCGGCCGGTCTTGGTGGACTCCACATGTGCCTTGGCACGCACGGTAATGGAGCCGCGGCCGGTCTCGTAGCTCTGCTTAATGCCGGCGCTGCCCATGATGATGGCGCCGGTGGGGAAGTCCGGACCGGGCATGATCTGCATGAGCTCGTCGACGGTGGCGTCGGGGTTGTCGATCAGGTAGCAGGTGGCCTCGATCGCCTCGGTGAGGTTATGCGGGGCGATGTTGGTGGCCATGCCGACGGCGATGCCCTGGCTGCCGTTGACCAGCAGGTTGGGGAAGCGCGCAGGCAGTGCCACGGGCTCGGCGAGCGATTCGTCGTAGTTGGGCTGCCAGTCGACGGTATCCTTCTGCAAGTCACGCAGCAGTTCCATGGCGGGCTTGGCCAGGCGACTCTCGGTGTAACGCATGGCCGCCGCGCCGTCGCCGTCGATGTTGCCGAAGTTGCCGTGACCGTCGATGAGCGGCGTGCGCATGGAGAACCACTGCGCCAGGCGGACCATGGCCTCATAGACCGCGGAGTCGCCATGCGGGTGGTACTTACCGATAACTTCGCCGACCGTCCAGGCCGACTTCTTGTGCGGTCGGTTGGGGTAGATGCCGCTCTCGTTCATCGCGTACAGGATGCGGCGGTGAACCGGCTTTAAGCCGTCGCGCACGTCCGGCAGGGCGCGCGCCGTGATGACCGACATCGAATACTCGATGAACGACTGCTTCATCTCGCGACCGAACTCCGAAATCTGGAGCTGGCCGCCGTTGATATCCTCGCCGGCCGAGGCGCCGCGATCGACTTCGCCAAAGCTCTCCTCGAGCTCGGCGTCGTCTTCTTCCTCATCATCATCGGCATCGGGGTTATAGGCGTCCGGATCGCCGTCCTCGCCCTGCTCAGCACGGGCGAGGAGGCGCTTCAGATCGTCGGGCATACCGGCATCGCCGGCCTCGTCCATACCCTCGTTGTTGTTGATATCGTCTGCCACGTTACCTCCTCTTAAGCGTCAAGGAAACGCGCGTCATGCGCATGTTTTTCAATGTACTCGCGGCGATAGCCGACCTCGGAACCCATCAGCTCGCGCACGGCGCGGTCCGCCACCACGGCGTCCTCAATCGACACGCGCTGCAGGATGCGGGTCTTGGGGTCCATCGTCGTCGAGGCAAGCTGCTTGGGGTCCATCTCGCCCAGACCCTTGTAGCGCTGGACGGTATAGCCCTTGCGCTTTTTGGTGATCTTGCCGTCCTTGGCCTTGCCGTCCTCATCGTTATCGTCGGGGTTCAGGCCCAGGCTCTGGATGGTGTCGCGCAGGATCTCGTCTTCGGGCTGGCGGCCGTTGGGATACACGTAGTGAATCTTGTTGCGCACCTTGATGCCAAAGATGGGCGGGCAGGCAACATAGACGTAGCCGGCATCGATCAGCGGACGCATGTACTTGTAGAAGAACGTCAGCAGCAGGATGCGGATATGCGCACCGTCGACGTCTGCATCGGTCATGATGATGATCTTGTGGTAGCGCGCCTTGGTGATATCGAAGTCGCCGCCGTCGCCGGCACTCGTCGTGACGCCGCAACCGATCGCGGTAATCAGCGACTGGATGGTGTCACTCGAGAACGCGCGATGGTCACCAACGCGTTCGACGTTCAAAATCTTGCCGCGCAGGGGCAAAATCGCCTGGATGTCTCGGCGACGGCCGTCCTTGGCCGAACCGCCTGCCGAGTCGCCCTCTACGATGAAGAGCTCGGTCAGCTCGGCATCGCGCACCGAGCAGTCGGCGAGCTTACCGGGCAGGGACGCCGTCTCGAGCAGGCTCTTGCGGCGGGTCGCCTCGCGCGCCTTGCGGGCGGCATTGCGCGCCTTGCAGGCCTGCTGGGCCTTCTTGACGATCTCGCGAGCGGGCTTGGGATGCTCCTCGAGGTAATCGGCGAGGCCGTCGGTCACGATCTTGAGCGTCAGCGCGCGCATATAGGAGCTGCCGAGCTTGGCCTTGGTCTGGCCCTCAAATTGCGGGTCGGGCAGCTTGACCGAGATAACGGCCGAAAGGCCCTCGCGCACATCGTCGCCGGTCAGGTTGGCGTCTTTTTCCTTGAGCAGGTTCTGCTTGCGCGCATAGTCGTTGATCACGCGGGTGAGCGCGGTGCGGAAGCCCTCAAGGTGCATGCCGCCCTCGGGGGTGTAGATGTCGTTGGCAAACGACATGACGTTCTCGCCGTAGCCGCTATTCCACTGCAGGGAAACCTCAACCTCGCCCATCTTGGCCACAGGTGCGTCCGGGTCCGATTTGCCCTCGATGTAGATAGGCTCCTTAAAGGCCTCGGGGACGTCCTTGCCCTCGTTAAGGAACTTGACGAAGTCGATGATGCCGCCCTCGTAGCAAAACTCCTCCACGTGGGGAGTAGACTCGCGCTCGTCAGTCAGCACGATTTTGAGGTTCTTATTGAGGAACGCCGTCTCCTGCAGACGGTTGTGCAGCGTATCGAAATCGTAGATGCATGTCTCGAAGATCTCGTCGTCGGGCCAGAAGGTGACGGTGGTGCCCGTCGAATCCGAGGTGCCCACGACCTCCATCTTCTTAACGGTCTTGCCGCGCGAGAACTCCATCTCGTAGGTGTTGCCGTCGCGACGAACCTGAACGACCACGCGCTTGGACAGTGCGTTGACGACGGAGATGCCAACGCCGTGCAGGCCGCCCGAAACCTTATAGGCCGAGTTATCGAACTTACCGCCGGCGTGCAAGATCGTCATGACGACCTCGAGCGTCGGGATCTTTTTAACAGGGTGCTCGTCGACGGGGATGCCGCGCCCGTTGTCGACGACCGTGATGGAGTTGTCGGCGTGGACCGTCACCTGGATCTCGGTGCAGAAACCGGCCATGGCCTCGTCGACGGAGTTGTCAACGATCTCCCACACCAGGTGATGCAGACCGCTGGCGCTCGTCGAGCCGATATACATGCCCGGGCGCTTACGAACGGCCTCGAGACCTTCGAGAATCTTAATCTCGCCGCCATCGTAATCGTTTTCGTTTGCCACACGTCCTCCTTCAGTCAAGAAAATGTGTACAGCCTTACTAGTTTATCGTAAAAAAATACCCTCGGGAACGAGGGTATTTGGCTCTACAAGGCCACCAGATGCGATTTAAGGCTCTTTTTTGCTTTCTACGCCCTTGGCCCACTCGGCACTGGCTCTCATGGCATTCTCGAGGGCCTCGCGCAGTTTTTGGTCTTCGATGGGCGCCACTTGGCGCTCAATCTCGGTGCGCTCGGCCTCACTTAGGTCGGCGTGCGGGGCCGGCGGGCGCTCGGTCGTCGCCGGGCGCAGGCGCTGCCTGGCGGCGGGCGGCGTGTGACCCGGCGCGGTGGTTTTGAACACCAGGCCGTCCACATGCGCACCGGCGCGCTCCATGCGCGCGCGGATGATCTCGCGCAACAGCGTCATTTCCTGCGTCCACGAGGGCGAATCGAGATATACCAGCAGCTCATTGGACTCGGGCAGGTAGCGCAAGCCCGTCACATGCCGCCCCTCGCGCGTGCCCGAGCACACCGCGTTCCACGCGCGATAGACCGCGCGCGACTCCTCGGCAGCCTCCATCTGCGCGCGGCGCTCAGGTGTCGCGGCCGCCAGGATGCGCTGACGCTCTGCGTTCAAAAATCCACTGAAGGCAACCGTTTCGCTCTCGCGCTCGTAATTAGCACGTCTCACCCATGCTCACCACCTTGGCTCGATCAAGCAGGTCATCGGTAAAATACCCCAGGTTGGTCGTGGTTATGACCGTCTGGATATCATCGCCGATCAGCCGCAGAAAAGCACCGCGGCGTTCGCCGTCGAGTTCGCTCATCACGTCGTCCAAAAGCAGCAACGGGGCGGTGCCCAGGACATCGCGAGCCACGGCCACCTCCGCCACCTTCCAGGCCAGAACCAACGTTCGCTGCTGACCTTGGCTGGCAAATGAACGGGCGGAGCGACCCGCCACGGTAAACTCAATCTCATCGCGATGCGGTCCCACCAACGTCACGCCGCGGCGAATTTCCTCGTCGGCGTGCTCATCAAGGGCAGCCAGCATGCGCTCGTACGCCCAGCCCTTCAGCTCTTCGCGATCATCGACCTGGGGCAAATCCCCCAGCGTGGACGTATAGGTCACGTTGGCAGCCTCACCGGATGCCACTTGCCCGTAGGCAGTGTGCACATGGCCCGCCAGCCGGTCGAGCAGGGCCAACCGGTGCACAAGCAGGGCCGAGCCCGCGCGGGCAATCGAATCGTTCCACGCGCCGAGCATCTCGCGACAGCACCAGGTCTCCTTGAGCAGGGCGTTACGCTGGGTCACGCAGCGTCCATAGGTGCTCGCAAGATCGGCATAACGTGCGCTCAGCTGCATGCCAAAGTCATCGAGGGCGGCGCGGCGCACACTGGCGCCTCGCTTAACCATGTCCAGATGGTCGGGGCAAAACAGCACGCTCGGCAGAGCCCCGCGCACACCGGCGGCAGAGCACCTCTTGCCGTTGCGGCTAAACGAGCGCTTACCGTCCTCCGCGTTCAATCCCATATCAAGCACGCGGCCGTCGCCCTCGAGCCTCAGCTCGACCTTGCACGAGCCCACGCCATCATGGACGAGCTCGGCTGCGGTCGGATGCCTAAACGAGGCGCCGCTCGTCAGCAGCTGCAGCGCCTCTATGAGATTGGTCTTTCCCGCCGCGTTGGGTCCCGCAAGTATCGTCACGCCCTCGTCCAGGGCAAGGCGATAACTATCGAAGCTGCGGTAGTGCGCGACGGAAAGATCGCGGGCGAACATGGTCATAGGGCGGTTGCTAGATGCGGACCGGCATAACCAGGTACAGGTAGTTGATCTTGTCGTAGGACTTGAAGATGCCCGCCTGCGAGTAGCTCTTGAGCTCCAGCGTGATCTCCTTCTCCTTGGACAGGGCATTGAGGCAGCCAAAGATGTAGTGGTAGTTGAAGGCGATGGTGCCCGACTCGCCCTCGGCCTCGACATCGATCGTCTCCTGCGCAAGGTCCTGGTCATTGGAAATGGAGGACAGGCCAATCTGCCCGTTCTCGACATCGATCTCGAACTTGACGGCGGGGTTGGCGCTCGCGATAACGGCAACACGCTTGAGGGCGGCATTGAAGGCGGCGACGTCGATCTTGACGCTCGTCACGCACGAATCGGGGATGAGCTGCTTGTAGTTGGGGTACACGCCCTCGATGCGGCGCGACACGTAGGTGGTGTTGCCGGCCTCGAAGATGACCTGGGTGTCGGTAGCCCCGATCATGATGGTCGCCTGGCTTGCCATGATGTTCAGCGCGTCGTTAAAGGCGTCGGCCGGAACGTTGAGCTCAAAGGAGCCCTCGAGGGTCGAGGTCTCGACCTGCGTATCGCACACGGCCAAGCGGAAGGAATCGGTCGCCACCAGGCGCACGGTGTTGTTCTCGACCTTCATGTGCACGCCGCCCAGGATGGGGCGGGCCTTGTCGGTCGAGGTGACGCGCCACACGCGGCCGACCATCTCGGACAAGATATCGGTCGGCAGCTCCACGGCACTCTCGATGGCATAGGCCGGAAACTCGGGGAAGTCATTGGCATCGAGCGTGTTCAGCCTAAAAGAGCTCTTCTCGCAACCAATCAGCACCTGGCGCTCGGACAGCTCAAAGGTGACCGGGGCATCGGGGAGGGTCTTGGTGATATTGGAGAGCATCTTACAGGGGATAACCATCTCGCCCTCTTCTTCGACATGCGCCGCGATGCGATGACGGATCGAGATGGTGTAGTTAGAGGTCTGGAATTCCAAAATGCCGTCTTGCGCCTTGACGAGCACGCCCGACAGGATGGGAAGGGTGGATGCCGAAGCGACACCCTTCATAACGACGCCAATGGCTTGTGTAAGCGAGCTCTGGCTGACGGTGAACTTCATCTTTTAATACCTTTCTATAGATATAAATATCTTAATAATAGTAATAGCACTGACGAAACTGTTGATTACTCCCAAAGACGCAGGTCAGACCCAGAAAGAGAATCGACAGCAACCTGTGTGCAACGGGGGTGGTTTTCCACGTTCAAAACCTGCGCAAAACTTTTCATCACCGCGGGTTGGGTTTTAGACACCTTATGCCCGTGGTTTCGACAAGTTTTCAACAGGTGTCTCTATTTCCCTACGAGCGCAGTGTTATTTTATCGCGCAGCGACTTGAGGTCTTCGGTGACGGTGCGGTCTTCCTGAATCATCTTCTGGACCTTTTTGTAGCTCGTGCTGACGGTCGAGTGGTTGCGGTTGCCAAATTCGGCGCCCACCGCCGTGGTCGTCATCTCGCACATCTCGATAGCCAGGTAGATAGCGATATGGCGTGCTTTGGCGATATTGGCGTTTCGACGCGGGCCGATGAGCTCCTCGTGCGTCACGCCGTACTGCTCTTCGATGACGGACTGAACCGTCTGGACGTTGATCTTTTTGGCCGATGTGTCGAAGTACTGGCTGGCGATGGCGTCGATATCGTCAAAGGTGAGCTCCCCGCCCTCGCGCTCGCGGTCGCCCGCCTCGCCGGCGCAGCGCTCGCAGAAGCTCTCGAGTTCGCGGATGTTGGTGCCCGACACCTCTGCCATGTGCTTAAAGTGCTCATCGGTCAGGTGCCCGCTGTCGCCCCCGTAGGCCGCCAGCAGTGAGTCGTCGCCTGCCTCGGGAGCGGCGACGATGGTGTTCTCGTAATAGCGCTGCAAGATCTTGTATTTCATCTCGTAGCTGGGCTCTGCGACCAGGCAGAGCATGCCGGCGTTGAAGCGGCTGGTCAGGCGCTCGTCCATGCTCAGGTCCTTGGGGGCGCGGTCTGCCGCGATGACGACCTTCTTGTTGTTGCGGATGAACTCGTCCATGAGCTGGAAAAAGTAGTCCACGCTCGCGCGCTTGCCGATGATGTTTTGGATGTCATCGATGATGAGCACGTCCACGCCGTGGTACGCCTGCATGATGGGGGCGTTGCTCTTCTTTTGGCGGTCGAACTCGGTCATCAGGTCGTCCAGATACGCCTGGGAGTTGGCATACTTGACCTTGATCTCGGGCGACTTCTCGGCGAGCTCGTTTTTGATGGCAAGTAGCAGGTGCGTCTTGCCCAGGCCCGATTTGCCGTAGATGAACAGTGATGTGCACGTGCCGCGCTCGTCCGCGAGGGCGGCAAACTTGAGTGCCGAGCGATAGGCATGGCTGTTCTCGGGGCCGTAGACAAAGTTCTCAAAGGTAAATTTTGAGTTCGCGGCGAGCGGGGCACCATCCGTATTCTGCTCGGCCGGCGCGGTCGGTGCTGGCATGGGCGAAGCGGGGGTCGCAGCTTGCGTAGATTTAGTCGGCGCTCCGCCCTTCATCTGGTTCATCATGCGACGAAAATCATCGGCCGAGAGCGTGTTCTTGATTGCAATGCCCGAATCCGCGCCCGCCGCTGCGTCGTGAGCGATGGGCATGTGCGTGACGGGTGCGTTCGTTGACGTCGCTGCCGCGGTCGGCAACGGTGCCAAGGTTTCACGGGAAACATCGCTGCGCTGGTGCTCGATTGTCGGCGCGTCGCCTGCGGAGGCCGCCACCGCCGGGGAAGCAGCGGGAGCCGTGGCGGGCGCTGTCGCGACAGCGGATTCCGTCGCGGCGCCTTGCGGTGCCACGATGTCGAGCGCAATCGGTGCAAAGGCGATTTCTTCCAGATAGGCCTCAATAGTCGGCTGATGCTTTTTGAGCTGCGCGATGGCAAAGCGCGAGGGGGCCTCGATCGTGAGCGTATCTTCGGTCAGGCTTATGGCGCGCGATTGCCCCAGCATGTTGATGAGGCGTGCATCTTGGCCGTCGCGCTGGCAAAAGGCGATGGCATCCCCCAGGATGATGCTTGCTTCCTCGTCCACTGTCTCTCCCGTTCTTTAGCTCTGAGCTCGCACGCGAGCGGCGCCGAGTTCGGTCAGATGGTATTTCTGGCCATGCTTGATGACCAAGCCGGCCTGCGCCAAGTCATTGAGCGTGCGTGACCAAGTGGGGGCCGAGTTTCCAAACGCCCTCGCAAGATCGGTCGCACCGCACGCTTGATTTTGCGCCAGATAGCCCAGCGCGGCGTTGCCGCGATCGCTTACGAACACGTCCGGTTGTGGCTGTGCATACTGATTTGCTGCATTAGGATACATCATTTGAGCTGCTGATTGTTGAGAACTCTGCATCGGCGGCATTTGCTGTTGAAAACTTTGATGCCACTGCTGGTAAGGCTGCGGAGGCATCTGCTGGGCCCAAGGGTTGTACTGCTGCTGCGGCATCTGCTGGTACGGCTGCTGATATCCCTGCTGGTACTGTTGCGGGAACTGCTGGCCATACCCCAGTGGCGGCATCTGCTGATATGGATATCCCTGTTGGTACGGCTGATAGCCCATTTGCTGGCCACCCGGTGCCCCCGTCGCCTGCTGCATTGCTGCTGCATCCTGATCCGCCAGCGGCATGGTCTCTGGCATGTTTTGCGGCATCGACATCGATGTCGCCTGGGGCTCTTGTGTAGGAAGCATTCCGGGCTGCTGCATCTGTCCCACGGGGGGCTGCATCTGCTGCGTTGCCATGGGCTGCTGCGCAAAAGCTCCCGGCAGGGGATATGTGGGGTGCTCCGTCTCGGGCCGCACGGCAGCACCGCGTCCGCCGGCACGCTCGATTTCCTGCACGCGTTTAGGGTTCAGGCTTACCGTAACCACGGTGCCGTTGCCCATGTTGTCCTCGATGGATACGGCACCGCCGGCGTTTTCCAAATACTCCTGCACCATGGGAAACCCTGCTCCGGTTCCACGGATATAGCGCTTCATCTTGCTGTTTGCACTGGTAACGCCAAAGTCGAAAGCGCGCTCCTTGTCGTCGATGCCGGGTCCTTGGTCAGCAAAGCGGATGGTGTCTCCGCCGTCCAGAATCGAGATGATGGGCTCGGCAAAGTGCGCGTGGATAAAGTTTTCGACAATCTCGCGGATGACCATGAGCGAGATATGGCCGCCTTGTTCTTTCATGCACTGGTAGACGGTGTTGGTCGTCTCTTCCAAATACGTGCGGACATCTTGCGGATCAATGACGATCACACGCGGTGTCGACAGCATGTCGTCATAGACGGCGATGCGCGCGGCGTACATGGCTTTTGGCGCCTGCGTGGTCGTCCGCTCGCCTTCCTCACGCTCTTCGCGCACGCCGGTGATGTGCTCGTTGTCGGGTGCCGGGTCTCCGGAATCGACCATGGTGTAAAAGTCGTCAGACATGCCGCTCGCAATCTTTCAAAAGGTTTCGAACAAATAGTAGCTCACTGTGCAATGTTTCTCATCTTTCGACAACTTTTCAAAACCTGTTGAAAACTTTGGAAAACGGACGAAAAGTTCTCAACATTGCCAACATGACCTGTTGAAAACTCGATGAAATATCGTGAAAAGTTGCCATACACCGCAAAATCGAACTGGGCTTATGGGGGAACCGTGTGAACTGCGCAACCTTTTACCTTTGATTTCTTGACATTTGAACATTGATTTCCCTACAATCTTCAAGCTCACGTGTCTATATCTGCGTCCGCGCCCCCGCGGACACTCGAAATGCAGCAGGAGGAACTTAAGATGAAGCGTACGTATCAGCCTAATAAGCGTAAGCGTGCCAAGACCCATGGCTTCCGTGCCCGTATGGCCACTAAGGGTGGTCGTGCCGTGCTCGCCCGTCGTCGCGCCAAGGGCCGCAAGCGTCTCACTGTCTAGCAGCGATACACACATCTCGCATGAAGACTATTAAGTCTCGGCAAGATTTCGAGCATGTGTTCAGTCAGGGGCGTCGTTTCAATCACCCTCTGATTCGAATGACCATATGTGAATCGGTTGGCGAAGGCGACTCCGGAAGGGTCGCCTTCGTTGGTGCTAAACGGCTCGGTTGTGCTGTCGTGCGCAACCGTTCTAAGCGTGTGATGCGCGAGGCCGCCCGCAGCTGTGGATTTCCCGTTGCGGGTTATGACATCATCTTGTTCGCAACTCCCAAGACGAGGGTTTCCTCGCCGCAGGAGATGGACAAGGCGTTGCGTTCGCTTATGAAACGCGCCGGCGTTGCCGGGGAGGAGCGATGAGCAATCACGTTTTGCGACGTGTTGCCATCGCTCCTATTCGCATATATCAACAGGTTATTTCGCCCTTATTGCCTGACGCCTGCATTTATTACCCAACGTGCTCGCAATACGCCGTCCAGGCGATTGAGAAGCACGGTGTTTTGAGAGGCTGCTGGCTTGCCGTGAGGCGCATCGCTCGCTGCAATCCCCTGCACGTCGGCGGTTATGACCCTGTGCCCTAGCGGGCACTCGCTATCGGAGGAAAACTTACATGTGGGATTGGATCGTTAACATCCTTTTCGAGCTGCTCAAGCTCATCCAGACCTTTGCGGTCGACTGGGGCCTGTCCATCATCATCCTGGTGGTCATCATCCGTCTGCTGCTGACGCCGCTCATGCTCAAGTCGACCAAGTCGACGGCTCGCATGCAGGTGCTGCAGCCCAAGATGCTCGAGATCCAGGAGCGCTATGCCGACGATCCCCAGCGTCAGGCCGAGGAGATGCAGAAGTTCTACAGCGAGAACAAGTTCAACCCCATGGCTGGCTGTCTGCCGTTGCTGATTCAGATGCCTATCCTGTTCGCCCTGTTTACATTGCTGCGCAACCTGCCGCAGTACTTTAACGACGGCACGTTCTCGTTCTTCAACATCCTGCCCGACCTGACCACCACGCCGAGCGCTTCCTTTGCCGATGGCTTTATGGTTGCACTGCCTGCGCTGGTTTGCCTGATCCTGTTCGCCGTCCTGACCCTGATTCCGCAGCTCTATATGTCGCGCAACCAGACCGGCCAGCAGGCTCAGAGCATGCGTATGATGGCCGTTGTCATGACGGTCATGATGCTTTGGATGGGCTGGAGCCTTCCCGTTGGTGTTCTGCTGTACTACGACGTCTCGTCTGCTTGGCAGGTTATCCAGCAGATTTTTGTGACGCAGAAGGTCATCGACAAGGCGAAGGCCGATGAGGAGGAGCGTCTTAAGAACGCTCCGCTGCAGGTTGAGGTCACTCGTCGAGAGAAGAAGCCGCGCCCGCACAAGAAGAAGTAACGGGATATCAATCTTATTTAGGTACCTAACTTTTGGAGTACGTTATGTCTGAAGAGATCATCGAGGATATGCTTGAGGAGGTTGCCCCGCAGGTCGCGGGCGATTATCCCGAGATTGCACAGCGCTACAAGGCTGGTGAAGAGCTGACCGATGAGGAGCTCGACACCATTGCCGATGTTGCGATTTCCATCCTGCGTTCCATCCTTTCGCACTTCGATGCCGCCAACTCTCCTATCGATGAGTATGAGGGCGACGAGGGTGAGCTGATTTTGGATGTAACGGCTCCCGACCTTGCTGTTCTCATTGGCCGTCATGGTCGCACCCTTGATGCCCTTCAGGTTATGTTCTCTTTGCTGGTGAGCCGCAAACTTGGCTTTAGGTATCCGGTTGTAGTGGACGTAGAGGGATACAAGAGTCGTCGTCAGGACAAGGTTGCTTCCATGGCTCAGTCTGCTGCCGAGCGTGCCATCCGCACTCATAAGAGTGTTTCGCTTCCGCCCATGAATGCCTACGAGCGTCGACTGGTTCACATTGCACTTCGTGGCAATGATGCCGTCGATACTCATTCTGAGGGTTCTGACCCTGATCGCCATGTGGTGATTGTTGCTCGATAATCTTCTCGAGCTTATGCTAAGGGGACGTGGTTTCCACGTCCCCTTTTTTTGTCAAAAGTTCTCGATACACTGATTTTTGTCAGAAAGGAGCTTTCGTTGTTAGTACTTACTGATCAGCAGGCTGACGAGATGTTGAGTCGTCTAACTTCCTATTGCAAAGAGTATTCCTTGAGCGTAACTGATGTTGAGCTGAGGAAATGTATTCAGCATTTGGATTTGGTTCTAGAAACAAATAAGACAACCAATCTCACCCGTATTCTTAACGTAGAAGATGCTGCAGTACTTCATATCCTCGACTCACTTGTTTTGCTCCCCTATATCAACAAGGCTCCTGAGGGAGCTTTGCTCGATATGGGAACAGGTGCGGGCTTCCCTGGTATTCCATTAACCATAACCACGCATCGTAAAGCTACTTATATTGACTCTGTTGGCAAGAAGGTTGATGCGGTTAATTCCTTTGTCCATGCTCTTGGATTGAAACATGCTCATGCGGTTCATGATCGTCTTGAAGAATATGCTCGGAGCCATAAGAAGCAGTTCTCTGTTGTAACCGCCCGCGCACTGGCCCCTCTACCGATTCTTGTTGAGTATGCGGCTCCGTATCTGAAGGATGGAGGGCTATTTGTTATAACCAAGGGCAATCCTTCGGATGAGGAGCTTGCTTCCGGCATGTCAGCAGCTAAGATTTGCGGCTTCACTTTGCTTCTGAATGACGCAATTGATTTGCCTGAAGGCTTGGGTCACAGGGAGTTCATTGTTCTTAAGAAGAGTCATCCAGCATCCGTTTCATTGCCTCGTGCAAATGGCGTGGCAAAGAAGAATCCGCTTGCCTAGATGTTTCACGTGAAACATAATGGATACTAACAACTTGCAGTGTTTCACGTGAAACATGGCGGTTGATATCGATTCGGAATGTTTCACGTGAAACATCCTCCGTTTGACAGCTTTAATACACACCAGGAGGGACCGTGGGATTTCGCGACGTTAAGCGTTCTAAGAGCGCAAAAGACACGCGTATCATTGCAATCATCAATCAAAAAGGCGGCGTCGGTAAGTCAACGACGGCTGTAAACCTTGCAGCAGCACTGGGTGAGCAGGGTCGTAAGACACTGATTGTCGATTTTGATCCGCAGGGAAACAGCACCAGTGGATTCGGAATTGAAAAAGAAGACCTTGATCACTGCATCTATGATGCATTGTTGAATGATGTGCCGGCAGAATCGCTTGTTCTTGATACAAATTGTAAAAAGGTATTTGTTATTCCGGCTACAATTCAACTTGCAGGCGCGGAAATTGAGCTCGTAAGCGCAATTGCTCGTGAAACCCGCCTCAAAGATTTGCTTGAGCCGATTCAGGACGAGTTTGACTTTATTTTCATTGACTGTCCTCCTTCGCTCGGCCTGCTTACTATCAACGCTTTGACCGCAGCAGACAGCGTTTTGATTCCGATCCAGTGCGAATATTACGCACTCGAGGGCGTTACGAAGCTGCTTGAGTCAATGAAGATGGTCAAATCACGGCTGAACAAGGGCTTAGACACCTATGGTGTGCTTATGACCATGTATGACTCGCGTACTTCACTATCGAATCAGGTTGTTGAGGAGGTTCAATCGTACTTTGGTGATAAGGCGTTTAAGACGCTAATCCCCCGTACGGTTAAAATCTCCGAAGCTCCGTCTTTTGGAGAACCGGTAATTACCTATGCACCTCAAAATAAGGGTGCAAAAGCATATATGAACCTTGCAAAAGAGGTGATCAAGCGTGCCTAGTGTAAAGAAACGTGGCGGATTGGGACGTGGACTCAATGCTTTGGTCTCAGAGGCCGAGTATGAGACCGGCGGTTCGGCTGCATCGGCTTCAAATGCCGCATCTGAAACAAAACTACCTATTGAGGATATCGTTCCCAACCCTAATCAGCCGCGAATTCACTTTAACGAAACTGAACTTCGCGAGTTGAGCGAGTCAATCCAAGAACATGGCGTTTTGCAGCCGCTTTTGGTTCGCAAGCATGGAAACGGCTATGAGATCATCGCTGGTGAGCGTCGTTACCAGGCGTCAAAGCTTGCTGGCCTTGAAGAATTGCCAGTCATCATTAAAGAGGTAAATGATGAAGAGATGCTGGCTCTTGCTCTTATCGAAAACCTTCAGCGTTCTGATCTGAATCCCGTCGAAGAGGCTAAGGGCTATCGCCAACTCATTGATGCCAGCGGGATGACCCAGGAGGCATTGTCGAAGGCAGTAAGCAAGTCACGCTCTGCAATTACAAACTCGCTGCGTATTCTCGATCTCCCCGAAGTAGTTCAGCAGATGATTTTTGAGGGCAAACTTACTGCTGGTCATGCACGTGCGATTCTTGCAGTTCCCTATGAGGACGCGCGTATTCGACTTGCAGAGAAAGTTGTTACAGAGGGCCTTTCCGTAAGAGCGACAGAAAATCTTGCTCCGTTGTTTTCTGCCGGAGAGACACCTAAGACGCCGAGGCCTGCAACGCCTCAGTCTTTTAAAAAGGCTGCCCGCGTGCTTCGTCAGGTTTTTAATACCAACGTGCGTGTGAAGAGCTCGCGTGGAAAGAATAAGATTGAGATTGAGTTTAAAGACGAGGAAGAGCTCTCTCGTATTCTTGGCGAAATGATTCAGTTTGATCAAGGAGGCCAAGATGAGGAATAAGATTTTAACAGCGATTGCATTGGTGACGACTGTCGCAGCTGGTGCCTTTGCTGGCTATAGGATCGCGACAGACGATGAACTTCGAGGTCGTTTGCTTCGTAGCGCGCAAGATATCGTCGATACTTCCAAAAAGAAAATGGATGTTATGACGGAAGATGTTGCCATGCGTACTGCTCAGGTAACGAAGAATCCCAAGATTAATCAAGGTTGGGTCAGCAACCAATGGGAAAATGTAGGCTATTAGGTACCTAACAATTATTCAGCATTTTTTGAGGGGTCCTTGTCTGATTCATGAGACAAGGACCCCTTATTTTGGCCGTAAAAAATGGGATAGGTAGCAGCTGATTCAAAATTAAGGTCAATAAATGAAACGACCCCGGTTGCATATTCTGTAACCGGGGTCGTTCGATGTTTCACATGAAACGTTTTGGGATGCGACTCCCCTATGCGTTCTTCTGAACTTTGAAGCGCTGCTTCAGCTGTCCGCAAGCGGCGTCAATATCGTTACCACGGGAGTTACGAATCGTGGTCTCGATGCCACGGGACTCAAGACGACGCTGAAGATCCTCAACCTTATGAATCGGCGACGGCTTGAGCGGGCTACCCTCGATGTCGTTAAGCTGAATGAGGTTAACGTGGCACAGCGTTCCCTCGCAGAAGTCGCAGAGCGCCTGCATTTCGGGATTCGTATCGTTGACGCCTTCGATCATGGCATACTCATAGGTCGGGCGGCGGCCGGTCTTCTCGGTGTAGAGCTGAAGCGCTTCGTGAAGGCGAAGCAGCGTGTACTTCTTAACACCGGGCATGAGCTTATTGCGCGTCGACTGGATGGCGGAATGCAGGGAAACGGCAAGCGTGAACTGCTCGGGGATATCGGCAAATTTGCGAATACCGGGAATAACGCCGCTGGTAGAGACGGTGAGGTGACGAGCACCGATACCGATGCCATCGGGGTCGTTGAGGATTCGCAGCGCCTTGAGAACCTCGTCGTAGTTGGCAAATGGTTCGCCCTGGCCCATGAAGACGACGCTCGTGGCGCGCTCGCCAAAGTCGTTGGATACATGAAGTACCTGGTCGACGATCTCTTGAGCGGTCAGAGAGCGCTTGAGGCCGTTGAGACCGGTAGCGCAAAAGGCACAGCCCATGCCACAGCCTGCCTGGGTGGAAACGCAGACGGAAAGCTTGTTACGACGGGGCATGCCGACGGTCTCGACGGAAACGCCGTCGTGGTACTCGAGCAGATACTTGCGAGAGCCATCTTTGGAAACCTGCTTGGTGAGTTCAGTCGGCGTGTCAAAGGCAAAAGCCTCTTTAAGCTGCTCGCGGAAAGCCTTGGGAAGGTTGGTCATATCGTCAAACGAACAAACGTTCTTCTCAAAGACCCATTCGATGAGCTGCTTCGCGCGGAAGGCGGGCTGGCCAAGCTCGGCCACGAGCTCGCGAATATCGTTTTGGCTCAAGTCGCGAATGTCCTGAGATTTAGTCCTGGGATTCATGGAAGCCTTTCGATTTTGGGGAAACGTAGAGGGTATCGCTACAATATGGTATCAGCTGCAGAAATTATAGAGGAGGAGTCTGCCCATGCCGGGTAAAAGCCTAGAGAACATGCACGTAGCGGTCTTGGCGGGCGGTCATTCCGCTGAGCGCGAGATCTCGCTCAATTCGGGAAAGAACGTCGTGGTTGCCTTGAAGGAGGCCGGCTACACTTCGGTGGAGCTGCTCGACACGGCTGCCGATGATTTTATGGTAACCATGGCGACCGGCGGCTTTGACGTGGCGTTTATCGCCATGCACGGTGCCGGCGGCGAGGATGGCGCCATGCAAGGCGCCATGGAGACCCTGGGTATCCCCTACACGGCTTCGGGCGTGCTTGCCAGCGCCTGCGGTGCCGACAAGGAGGTCTCTAAGCTCCTGTACGCCAAGGCGGGCATTCCCATTGCCCCCGGCCTTGCGCTCGAGGTGGGCGATGAAGTCGATATCGATCATATCGTCGAGGTTTGTGGCGAGCGCTGCTTTGTGAAGCCGGCCGTCAACGGTTCCAGCTATGGCATTTCCCTGGTCCATGAGCCCTCCGAGCTGCCCGCGGCAATCGCCAAGGCGTTTGAGTACGGCGACAAAGTGCTGGTCGAGAAGTGTATCGAGGGTACCGAGATCACCGTCGGCGTATACGGCGAGGACGACGTGCGCGCTCTGCCGATTGTCGAGATTCGTAAGCCCAAGGACTGCGAGTTCTACGATCTGGACGTGAAGTATGTCGACCCTACAGACATCCATCGCATTCCGGCGCAGATTTCGCCCGAGAATTACGCTCGTGCTCAGGAGCTTGCCTGTGCCGCTCACAAGGCGCTCGGTTGCCTGGGTATCTCGCGCAGCGACTTTATCGTGAGTGAGGACGGCCCCGTCATCCTCGAGACCAATACCATTCCCGGCATGACCGATACGTCGCTGTATCCGGATGAGATCCGCCACACCGACGACATAACGTTCCCGCAGGTCTGTGACAGCCTGATCCGTATGGGCCTTCGTCGAGCGGGCATTGCATGCTAATCGAGGGCGCGGTTTCGTCAGGAACGCCGCAGTTTGTCATCGACTCCTATGCCACGCTAGCCGAACGCGCCAAAACGCAGTCCTTTGGCCTTATCGAGGAAGATGTGATTGTCCTCGATACCGAGACCACGGGTCTTTCGGTGCAGGACAATGAGCTGATCGAGATCTCGGCGGCCCGTCTTTCGGGCCGCGAGATCGTCGACCGTTTCGATACCTTCGTGCATCCCAAGCAGCTGATTCCCGCCGAGATTACCGAGCTCACGAGCATTACAAATGCCGACGTGGCAGATGCCCCGTCGGCCGTTGAGGCCGTCGCCGCTCTCGCCGATTTTGTCGGTGGTTGCCCGGTGATCGCACATAACGCCACGTTCGACCGCTCGTTTATCGAGTCGGCCAAAGGCGGCGTCAACGTGAGCGATATTTGGATCGATTCGCTGGCGCTGTCGCGCATCGCGCTTCCGCGCCTGGCCTCGCACAAGCTGTCTTTTATGGCCGATCTGTTTGGCTGTGACTCGGTATCACACCGTGCCAATGCCGACGTCGACGCCCTGTGTGGCGTATGGCGCGTGTTGCTCGTGGCGCTCACCGACTTGCCCCAGGGCCTCATGGCGCGCCTAGCCGACATGCATCCGGATGTGCCTTGGTCCTATCGTCCTATCTTCTCATTCTTGGCGGGGCAGAACCCTGGTTCTATCTTCTCTCTCAGCGCCGCTCGTACTGACGTTCTCAAGGCCGATCGCGCCGACGATCGGGTGGACGCCGACGAACTGCCGGTCCTCAAGATGCCGAGTCGTGAGGAGATTGAGGCAGACTATGCGCCAGGTGGCCTGGTCAATCGCATGTACCCCA
This sequence comes from Collinsella sp., assembly GCA_014871645.1. Taxonomy (GTDB): domain Bacteria; phylum Actinomycetota; class Coriobacteriia; order Coriobacteriales; family Coriobacteriaceae; genus Collinsella. Next base: position 20,855 of record WGSN01000012.1, on the reverse strand, counting down.
CCTACGAGCCGCGTGATGAGCAGATCGCGATGGCGCTCGAGGTCCGCGATGCGCTGGTCACGGGCACTCATCGTGTAATTGAGGCGGGCACGGGCGTCGGCAAATCGATGGCCTATCTGGTACCTTTTGCCGAGGCAGCGCGCCGTAACAACATCACGGTTGGTATTGCGACCAAATCGAACAATCTTGCCGACCAGCTCATGTACCATGAGCTGCCAAAACTTGCCGAGCAACTGGACGGTGGTCTGTCATTTTGCGCTCTCAAGGGGTATGACCACTATCCGTGCCTGCGCAAGCTTGAGCGCATGAGCCGCGGCCAGGTCGAGATTACCACCAAGCGCGATCCGGCGGACACGCTCACGGCGGTCGCGGTCATTATGGCGTACGTCTGCCAATCAGCCGATGGCGACCTCGACTCGCTTGGCATTCGGTGGCGCAGCGTCAACCGCCCCGACTTTACGACGGCCTCGCGCGAGTGTGCTCGTCGCCTCTGCCCGTTTTTCCCTGATAAATGTTTGGTCCACGGTGCTCGCCGTCGTGCGGCGCATGCCGATGTGGTGGTCACCAACCATTCCCTGCTGTTCCGCAATGTCGCGGCCGAGGGCAGGATTTTGCCTCCGATTCGTCATTGGGTAATCGACGAGGCCCATTCCATCGAGCGCGAGGCACGCCGTCAGTGGGCGCGCGTGGTGTCGGCGGACGAATCACGCGTTCTGTTTGAGCGCCTGGGTGGCTCGAGCACCGTCGCGCTAAGCCAGGTTTCCCGTGATTTGGCAACCTCCGAGGGCTCTACGCTCTATCTGGGCCTTACTGCCAAGGCGACGTCGACGGTTGCGCGCGCGAGCATGGCAATCGCCGACGTGTTCGATGGCGTTCGCGAGCTCGGCCGCCGTGCCCGTGGGGGTTATGACAATGCCAATCTATGGATTGGCCCCGAGCTGCGCGAATCTGACGACTGGCATGATTTCTTACAGTCGGCCTACGCTGCCATCGACGCATTGGAACAAGCTGACAAGAGCGTCGACGCGCTGGTGCAAGCCGTCGCTGCCGACAAGCCCGAGGTTGTTGTCGACTTGGGTGATATCTCGCGTCGCCTGCACGAGCTGGCCGAGAACCTCAAACTCATCATCGACGGCACCGATGAACACTACGTGTATTCGCTGCAGGTCAATCGCAGGTTGCGTGCCGGCGGAGAGTCAATGACCGCAGAGCGCATCGACATTGGCGAGGCCTTGGCAACCGAGTGGCTGCCCGAGGTTCACACGGCTATCTTTGCCTCGGCGACCATGACGGTGTCCAAAAGCTTTGAACACTTTAACCACGCGGTCGGCCTCGATCGCATCGGTGCTTCAACATCTTCATCGCTGCACTTGGACTCGAGTTACGACTTCGATTCGAACATGGCTGTAGTCGTTGCGGGCGATATCCCCGATCCGCGCGATCGCGAGAGCTATCTTACGGCGCTCGAGCGCGTGCTGGTCGACGCCCATCTTGCCATGGGCGGATCGGTGCTCACGCTGTTCACCAATCGGCGCGACATGGAAGACCTGTACACCCGCGTTGGGCCCAAGATGGCCCGTGCGGGTCTGGAACTCAACTGCCAGCAGCGCAACTCATCTCCCCGTCGCCTGCGCGACCGGTTTATCGACGAGCCGACCTCGTCGCTTTTTGCGCTTAAGGCCTTCTGGGAGGGATTCGACGCCAGCGGCGAGACGCTGCGCTGCGTCATCATTCCCAAGCTGCCGTTCTCGAGCCCCACGGACCCGCTCTCGTGCGAGCGCAACCTGCGCGAAGACCGCGCTTGGGCGCGCTATTCGCTGCCCGAGGCGGTGCTCGAGGTCAAGCAGGCGGCCGGCCGCCTTATCCGCTCGTCGACCGATTGCGGCGTGCTGATTCTGGCCGACCCGCGCCTGGTGACGAAGGGCTACGGAAAGAAGTTCTTAACGTCGCTGCCCACGAGCTCCTACCAGCGCATCGAATCGGCGCAGATCGGGCACTATCTGCAACTGTGGCGCGCACGCCACGAGCGGCGGCGCTAAAGCGGACAGACGAGGGTTTTTGCCATATCGCACAGACGCTTTGACAGGGCGGGGTCATCCAAGATGCGGATGGCTCCGCCCGCTGCGATTACCTGGCTCAGTAGCCAACGCTCGGAGCCGTAATGCACGGTTACCATTGCCATGTCTGCCCCGCTGCGCTCGATTAGGGTGATGCCGGCCCAGTCCAGATGTTCCGCCATATCGAATGGCATCAAGAGCTTTGCGCTACGCTGCGTCCGGGCAAGGGAATCGTGGAGGGATGCGACGTCCGGTGCGTGAGACACGACGGAGTCTTCCGTCAAGGTGAGTCCCTCGATTTTATCCATGCGATAGGTGCGCTGCTCATCGACTGCGATGTCCCAGGCAATCAAGTATGTTTGGTCGCCGTTTGCCGTAATGCGCAAGGGGTCGACCAGACGCTCGCGTGGCCGTGCATCGTCCATCGAGCGATACGAGATGCGGCAGCGAACGCCGTCCTGAATGGCGCAGCTCAGCTGCTGCCAGTGCGACCCGTGGTTGACGGTGTCAAAGACGCGCTGGTTATAGCCGAGCTCTTCGGGTAGAAGAGCATGCCGAATCCGGGCTGCCGTCTGTGGCTCAATCCCCAACGATTCAAGTTCGTGGTTGAGCACAGCGCCCTCGGCGGCACTCAGGCGCAACGGTAGCACACGCCCGGCGTCGCCGGTGAGGACCACACGCTCGCCGCGGCATTCGCAGATGATGCGCGCGCCCGATTCTCGGTCCGCGAGCGTCGAGACGATCTCGAGAATCTCGTCGAGCGACACCCCTGTGATGTCAAAGCGGCTGCAAATCTCGGCTCGTGTCATGCCGCTCTCGCCGGCGGCGTAGAGGGCCTCCATGATGTCGATGGCGCGCGAGAGTCTCTGCTCGCTGGTGAGTTTACGCACGGGCATGCTCGTGCACCGTCCTTTCAATGAGGCGGTTCCACGCCTGCTTGAGCGATTTGGGGGCCACGGGCCTCATGCCGTCCACGGCGTGGGCCATGCAAAATGAGGCGGCGGCTTCAAGGTCACGCACGTCAACGGTCCAGGTCCATCCCGCATCGGTGTGTGCGAGCTCACCTCGCCCGCGCGTGAGGCCGTTGATCATATCGATCTGCGTCTGAGGGGCGAACGAGAACGTGGCTGCAACGGGCGGTCGGTCGGCAAAATCGAATTCAAAGAACAGATAGTCGTTGAGATTGAAGTCCGCAGGGATGGCGTAGGCCTTCGAAGGACGCCAAGCGCGAACGATACGGTCGCAGCGGAATGTCCTGATGCCGTCGGTGACATTGTCGAGGCCGCAGAAGTACGCCACGCCCTCGCGTTCGAACATGCCGTAGACGCAGACGGTACGTTCTTTCTGCTCGCCGCGTCCGTTCTGATATAAAAATCGCAGCGCGCATCGCTCGGCAAAGGCGCTCCATACCGCATCGACGGTGGGAGAGCGGCGGATTGGTGCTTCGTCCACCGTCGTCCTACCGGTGAGATAGGCAATCTTGGAGCGAATATCGGCAAGCGGTGCGGCAAAAGTGGATGAGCCGGCCGCTAGTGTCTGGTCGATGGCGTTGAGCAGGATATCGGCGTCGTCTGCGGTGATGAGGCCGCCTGCTGCAAAGGTGTGCTCGCGGTCGATTGTCCACGAGCTTTCCTCGGTCTCCTGCGCACCGGCGGGGCGAACCTCCTTGATTAAGATGCCACGCTCGAGCAGTTTGTCACGATCGCGCCGAAACTTGCGCTTATCCGAGTCGATGTTGCCGGAGCCATATCCCAGGTCGGAATCCAAGACGATCTGCTCGGTCGTCAGCGGTTCGGGGGAGCTGTTGAGCACAAAGAAAAGATTGAGGATGCGCTGAGCCGTTTTATCGAAACTGGGCTCCGAATTCCCCTTTTTAATTGTCGCGGTCGTGTCGCTTGCCGTCATAGAGTCCTCGCATGAGAAGGTGGTTTGCTGCCATGATTTTAGTCCGATATGGAGATTAGGCTATATCCTTGTCCGCTCGGGGCGTTAAGATGGCCCGAATTCGGTCGTTTGCGCTCGCTCGGGGTATACTTTCGACTATATACGGTTCTAATGTGCATGCATTGGGCCTATTTGTCGGATTATGGATGTGGAGCGCACATGGCGAACACCCAGAACTATATTAACCACCTGCTGCAGAACACCGGCATTACGCCGGCATGCAGCGAAGAAGAGCGCTTGGCGGCCGAGGATATCGCTCAGATCTTCCGCAACCACGGCTTTGATCCCGAGGTTCAGGAGTTCAATGCCCCGGCGCCCAGTAGGTTGGCATTTGCCGTTACCGGTATTCTTGCGTTTGCCGGTGCCCTGCTGATGGGTATCGGTGGCGGTATCGGCTTGGTCGGCACCTTGCTGGCCATTGTCGGCGCCGTTCTTTACGTGCTCGAACGCACAGGGCACCCCGTGGTTTCGCGCCTGGGCAAGACGGGCGTGAGCCAAAATGTCATCGCCTACCACAAGGCCTCGGGCCCGCTCGCGTCTCCGCGTAACCGCCCGGTGGTCGTTGTCGCACACTACGACTCTCCCCGTGCTGAGCTGCTCGCCCGCGAGCCCTATGCTTCGTATCGTGCGCTCATCGCCAAGCTGTTGCCTGTTGCCACGGTTGCCCCTGCTGCCGTTGCCATCCTGCGCATCCTGCCGCTCCCCGGCGCGCTCAAGGTTCTGCTGTGGATTGTCGCGATCCTCGCTTCCCTCGTTGCACTTGCCAACGCGGCAAACATTATCTCTAACCGCCACATTCTTCCCTATACGTCCGGCGCGGTGTGCAACAAATCTTCTGTCGCCGCTATGCTCGGCGTTATGGACAACGTTGCTCCCTTCCAGGGCGACAACGAGTTTCCCGACGATGCTCCGTTCGATACCTATTTCGGGGAGCAGAAGCGTCGTGCCGAGGAAATGGCGCGCGCAGCGGCGGAGTATGCCGCGGCCCAGCAGCAAAACGACTACGGCAACACCATCGAGTATGAAGAGCCTACCTACGCCGAGGACGAGTTCGGTCAGCCGATTGCTCCCGACGCTCAGGCCGAGCCCGAACAGGATGAGGCTTTCGACGAGCAGATCGAGGGCTTTGAGGGTGCGTCTGCCGACGAGACGCTGATTGGCGTCATCGTGCCCGAGGATCAGAATCAGGCTGTCCAGGCCGAAGAGTTCAATGACGGGGTTCCCGCTGCCGAGCCGGCGGAGGAGCCTGCCGAGCCCGAGCCCAAGCTCTATCGCAACGCCGCCGGCAACATCCGCTTTGGTTCGGATGCCATCCGTGCGCTCGGAATGCTTCCCGAGTCCTGCACGCTCGATTACGAGGAGGGCGAGGAGCCGACGTTTGAGCCCGAGCCTGCGCCCGTTGTCACTGCGGATGATGGGTCTGCCGCGGTTACCGCTGCCGTTGCCGAGCCCGAGGCAGTGTCCGCGTTCGATCCCGCGGCAGGACTGGACATTTTGGCTCCCGCCGCGCCGGCGCAAGACGTTGCGGACGAGTCTGACGACGATTACGTTGAACAGCCGAGGCGCGTGTCTTACGAGAGCGATACTGATTTCTCGGCCGAGATTCCCGCGGCAACGCCCCATGCCGATATTGCATCCGCGTTCTCTTCGATTGGCGCCAGCGCTTCCAACTTCTTTAAGGGTGCGCTTGCAAAGGGCAAGAAATTTGTCGACGATTTCGAGGAGAAGCGCGCTGCCGCACGCGAGGCTGCCGAGCAGGAGGCTATCGCTCAGCAGCAGGCAGCCGAGGCGGCACGTGAGCTCGCGGCACAAGAGTTCGAGCAGAACGAGGCTATGCAGTCCGCGCCCGTCGAAGCCGCCGAAGCTACAACGTCCTTTGAGTCCCAGCAACCGGCGTCCGCGGATGTTGTTGAAGCGACGACGTCTTTCGAGGCTCAGCAGCACGTCGATAGCACCATGTCGTTTGATGCCGCGCAGTTCGATTCCACGATAACGTTTGAAAAACAGGGCACCTCGATTGCCGAGCCCCTTCCTGTTTCCGATGAGCAGGGCGACGCGGCAGACGATGACGAGCCTGTTGATGCTGCCGAAATCCAAGATGCCGCCGAGGACGAGCCCGTCGAGGCCAACTCTGACGAAGAGCAATACGCGGCAGCCGAGCAAGATGATTCGACCGAGGTCGAGCAGGAGGAAGTGCCTGCGGTTTCCGAGACTCCCGAGACGGATGAGTCGAGGCCTTATTCCACGCAGATTTTCACCATGCCGACCCCGAGTGGTTCCGGTGCCACGGTTGCCAATGTCGCTCCCACCCAGGACGAAACGGTCGATTCCCTTATGGCCCAGATTTCCTCCCAGGCATCGCCGCGCCCGCAGATGAATGTTCCCGATCCGGCGTCGGCACCGTCGCCTGCACCTTCCTCGTCTCCGCTGGCTTCGGTCCCCGATCCGTCGCTGCCGTCTATGAAGCAGGCAAACGTTGCGTCTCGCACGTCGCTGTTCGACCTTCCCGACCCCTCCGCACAGGTCAACGATCCCTTTGCTACTGCCCAGGGCCCCGAACCCACATCGGCACCCGTTGCGCCTCCTATGCCCGTTGCGTCGGGCGCACAGCCGATCGAGACCATTTCGGCTCCCGCCCCGGCGGCACCCAAGTCTCGTAAGCGCGGCCTGGGTGGTCTGTTCGGCCGTAAAAAGAAAAACGAGCAGGACAGCATGAGTGACTGGCTGGGCGTCGAAGACGATTACGATGCCAAGAAGTCCGGTCGCGGTATCGGTTCGTGGGATAACTTCGAGGACGATAACGATGGCTGGAAGGGTGGCGCTACGTCTTCCGATGGCGCTTCTTCCGAAGATATGCTCTCGGCTGTCGCCTCTATGGGCGATGATGAGCTGCTCGGTCACGATATCTGGTTTGTGGCAACGGGCGCCTCGGATTGTGATGGCGCTGGCATGAAGGCCTTCTTGGCTTCGCATCGCGATAAGCTCCGCGGCGTATTCTTTATCAATCTTGAATCCGTCGGCGCCGGTAGGCTTTCGGTGGTGACGGTCGAGGGCGAACAACAACTGCTCAAGGGCGATCGCCGCATCATGAACCTGGTCAGCAAGGTCTGCAAGTCGTTCCATGTCGATTGTGGCGCGCTCGAGATGCCCTATGCCAAGACCGATGCCTATGCTGCGCTCGAGGCGAGCCGCCGAGCCCTTACCATCGCCGGCGTGGACGGCACGCGTCTGGCTTGCGCTCGTACCGAGGACGACCTGCCCCACAATGTCAACCCGACGAACATTGCTACGGTATCCGAGGTCGTGACCGAGGTTATCCGCCGTTCGTAGACGGAGCTCTAAGGAGTCAACGTGTTTTCGTATATTAAGCGCCATTGGCCTGTCTACGTGATTTTGACCTTGATTGCCATTGCGTTAGGATTTGGGGCTGCCTACATCGTGGGCGCAAAGGGCTCGACCCCCGCCTCCGCAATCAGCGAAGAGGTGGAGCAAGAACAGAGTACGGGTGCTGATGGGATTCCTGAGTCCGAGCAAGCAATCGTTGATGGTGGATCTTCGTCTGCAGAGTAGATACGGCGATTTACATGATTGAAAGCGGGTGAGCCGGGGGACTGGCTCGCCCGCTTTTTGATCGCGCTAGCGCTTCTTTGGGATCGACCTAAGGCGAGCGAACCATAGGGCTGCGGCACCCGAGGTCAGGAACGCGGTGATGCAAGCGGCGATGGGAACTGCTCCTGTTGCCGGTAGGTCCTGCGGTAGGGTACAGCGTTGAATGACACAGTCCTCGTCATGTGACTCAAGTTTATCGCCGCCGCCGTTGCGGCAAAGATCGACGCGTGCGCTGTTGGTGAGTGCAGTTTGGGGCGTATAAGCCGACGTTGCCTGCATGTGCACGACTGCGCCCCGAGCGTCTGTGCCAAGGATTGCTTTGGCATCGTCAAGGTCGTCGTGCTCATCTTTGAGATCATCGCGGGTCCAAGAATCCGCATCGCTTCGAGTCGTAAAGTCGGCGGCTACCGCACCGTATTCAATTCGAATGCCCGTTACGACGGTATTGGGTGTAAGGTCGAGCTCTTCCGCCTCGAGTGTGGTGGATTCCGTGGTCGAGACATCCGCCTTCCAGAGGCGCCAGCCGTCGTAATCGACGAGGCGACAGTCCTCACCAAGGCTCTCTTTTACTTCGTCGGACTCAAGCCAAGGATTTTCGTGCCCATCGTCAAGTGTCGCGTTTGCCGGCTCACCGACGTCTGTCGAGTCCAACGGCGTCGTGCAATACCATACGTTGCACAGACCGTTGAGGTCGCCGATGGCGACGGGGGTTTCGATTGAGATGAATCTCGCTGTGCCGTCTTTGGCGCACTCAAGATCATCGGTAATCGTAAACTCATCAACCCAAGTAGCGGAATCGTTTCGAGCATCGATGGTATAGGAGAAAAGCCCATCACTATTGGTTTGCGTCGTGGCGCGGTTTTTACCATCGCCGTTAGCCAACAGGCCCTTTTCGATAGGTTGGACAAGTTCCTGACGCTTGTCGACCTGTCCCTTGATCTCGATGGGCGCATCCTTCATCGCGACGGTTTGGACTTCTCCCGTATCCTTTATTTCAAACGTTATTTCCTCGGCAAGGTCATAGGTCCGCGGAGACATCATTTCGCGCAACGAGTAGGTGCCGGGTGCAAGATGTTCGACGCGGTGTGGCTTGTCGGATGAGGTCCAGGAGTCTATTTCGGTTTTATCGGGACCATATAAGGTGAGTTGTGCGCCTTCCACTTCCTGCTCACCGCTTGCATCGACCTTGGAGATATCAACCTTGGTGTAATCGTCGGATACGTTAAGCCGTGCTTCTACAACGGGTGTTTTCTGGTCGGCATAAGTAAGGTCGACAATATGGGTTGTCCGATCGAGCAAGAAGCCTGCCGGCGCTTGAGTCTCGACAACCTCGTAGCGTGCGGTGCCAAGTCCCAGCGGGAGGTTGTCCGCGCGTGCTTCTCCAGTTTCATCCGTCGTGACGGTCGCGACAGTCTCACCGTCGAGCGCGGCAATGCTACCGTCGGGGCGCACGATATCACCCGAGGCACGGATCTCAAAGACGGCGCCCGCGAGGCTGCTGCCGTCTATGGCATCGGTTTTAACGATCCTGATGTTTCCGGTCGCGGCGTGGTCATAATACGAGGCGACTGCAACGGGCGTTAGGTTCATGTCGGCGGGTATGTTTACCTCGATCTCTTCGCCGACAAGATAGGGCTCTTTGGCCGAGGTTTCGCGTACATAATAGGTGCCCGGCACGAGCGATTCGGGCAGTGTGACGGTCCCGGTCGCGTCAGTCGTAAAGGTGTCCATTACGTCATGTGCTGGATACCAGCAAGTTTGTGAGACAGGTTCGTGATTGCTGTCGAGGAGTTGGAAGGTGAATCCGGCTAGGGGAACAGAAGCGCCTGTTTGGGCATCGCGTTTTACAATCTGGAGATGCGTCGACAGAGCGTGGTTGTCCACGATATATTGAAGCTCGGCGCCGTCGGAAATCTGATTGGCCCCGACGGTCCATTCCCCTGCACGTTTAAAACCCTCGGGGACGGTTTCCGGAACCTCGCGAACCGTGTAGCCGGCACGGTCGTATGGGACGGCTCCGTGGACACCGGCGGGTCGCTTGCCTGTGCCGAACCATGCTTCGGGCTGATCTTTGGTGGAGGCAAAGCCATAGATGTTTGTGGTCAGTGTGCCAACAACCTGCTGAGAGCTGTTGCTGACAACCTCAAAGACAACACCACCCGCCGGCTGCTCCAGGCCGGATTGGTCGCTATTGCCGTAATCCTTGAATTTGGAAATCTCAAGGTTAAACGCAATGGGGATATCGGAAACGCGAGATTCGATCTCGACCACGCCTGAATCGCCGAGCTGGTCGGCTCCAACGGTATAGGTCCAGCTGTCGTTGGATGGCAGGTAGCCCTCGGGGGCTTTTGATTCGTAGATGGTAAAGGTTCCTAAGGGGACATCGGCGAGGGTGGCCCGACCGCTTTCGTCGGTCGTGAGGATTTGCGCCCATCCAGGGGTTGATTGCGACACACACGTGAACTCTGCTCCTGCGAGTGAAGAGCCTACCTGGGGGCCGGCATTCGTCGCGGTATCGAGTTTTACGATACGCAGGTTGATGGTGCCGGGCTGTTCATCAATGGCGACCCGCCCGCCGTCATTCCCCGTGGTAAAGGCGATGCGATCGTGGCGGGGGACATAGCCGGCCGGCGCCTTCGTTTCAACTAGGTAGTATGCTGTGTTGGGCAGAAGTGTTGCTTGCGCCCGACCGTTGCTGTCCATCTGGATGGTGCCAACACGTGCGTCGCTGGCGCTCTCAAAAACATCGAATGTTGCCCCGGCAAACTGATAAGTATTGTTTCCGCTGGTAATGGCAGCGTTTGCAGACTGCTTTTGGAAGGAAACAGAGACCGCCGGCAGTACATAGAGCATGTCCTGACGTTTGCTGCCGCCCGATACGGCTCCTAGATAGCGCCGCGCGCGGTGCGGAGTGGCTTTGATGCTTCCTGATTTTGCGCTGTCGTGGAGCCACCGCGCCGCCGCCACGACTTCATCGTCGGCGGTAAAGTGCCCGCTCTTGGTTTTGCCCTGAGCGGTCGTGTAAGAGTAGGTACCGTCGACATGGGTAGTGCCGTTGAGCATCCATACGGCAAGCTGGGTTGCGGCGCGGGCACGATCGGGTGAAAGATGGTAACCGCCAAACGACGTGGCGGTAGGATATCCGTGACAAACGATTGCCGCGAACTCGTCGTCGAGCCACACCCAGCCTTGATCAAAGTTGAGCCATGGGCCGCCCGGCTTGGTGGGGCCGGGGCGCTCCTGGTTCATGCAGTAGGCAATCGAGGCGTCTTGAGCTTCATACTTGCCGATGAGGAAGGGCCCACAATCATCGCTAATAGTGCGGAAGCCGAGCTGGTCGTAGCCATCGACGGCAAATGCGGCTCCCGGTGCCAGGCAGCCGAAAAGCAGGAAGAGGAGCAGGAGCAGCGGACCTGTTGCGATTGCGCTGTGGACAGAGTGCGTGGGTGCGTTGGACATGGCTGCTCCTTATCCCTCGTGCGCCGCACGGGGAGGCTGCGACGCGTAGGATGAGGCTACCCCCGAGGTTCATGCGGGTAAGTACCGGAGCCTGACCAAAAGCTTGCCCAATTCCTGACAAATTGAGCTCAAATACAACAATCAAGCAAAAGCGCAGGTAGAAGATAAGGAGAACAGGAGGTCAAAGGTCCTCATCTCCACAATTGACGCGATTTTCAAACGAATCTCCATAGCTAAAACAAGCATCGCCACCCTTGTATCGAACAAGACAACCGCGTTATACTATCCCCCACATATGCGGGCATCGCCAAGTGGTAAGGCATCAGCTTCCCAAGCTGACACTCGCGGGTTCGAGTCCCGTTGCCCGCTCCATTCGAATTTCAGGCACGGTAACGTTTCGTTACCGTGCTTTTTTCAATAAAGTGCCGGGACTCGAACCCGACAGGGTGCGAGCGTTAAATAAACGCGAAGCGTTTATAGCGAGCAGGCAAGGTCGCCGATAGGCGACCGCAGCCGGTGCGTATTTGCGAAGCAAATACGCGGATGTCCCGTTGCCCGCTCCATGGAGCAAGGAAGATTTCGGGAATGGTAGATTCAGCCCGCTTTGCTCCCACACTTCCCCGGATCTCGGTATGCCACTGAAGCCGGTGCGGATTTGCGAAGCAAATGCGCAGACGTCCCGTTGCTCGCTCCAATTCCAAAATGTTAGGTTAATGCCTGCTGCCCATACTTGCACCTGCGCACGGTACAATGGTTAGGTTACGACCAACGTGCCAATAACCAAAAAGGAGCCGCTATGATCGATCGCTATACCCGCCCGGAGATGGGACACATCTTCTCCCTCGAGAACAAGTACGCCATTTGGCAGGAGATCGAGGTTCTGGCCTGCGAGGCCCAGGCGGAGCTCGGCAAGATCGGTATTTCCAAAGACGAGGCCCAGTGGATCCGCGACCATGCCAACTTTGAGAAGGCGAAGGTCGATGAGATCGAGGAAGTCACGCGCCACGACGTCATTGCCTTCCTGACCAACATGAAGGAATACATCGATGCCGATGTTCCCGAGGGCGACCCCAAGCCCAGCCGCTGGGTTCACTATGGCATGACCAGCTCCGATCTGGGCGACACGGCCCTGTGCTACCAGCTCACCCAGGCCTGCGACCTGATCATCGAGGACGTCAAAAAACTCGGCGAGATTTGCAAGCGTCGCGCTTTTGAGGAGCGCAACACGCTCTGTGCCGGCCGCACTCATGGCATCCACGCCGAGCCGATGACCTTCGGCATGAAGTTTGGCTCTTGGGCCTGGGAACTCAAGCGCGATCTGGATCGTCTTGAGGACGCCCGCAAGAATGTTGCCTTCGGTGCTATCTCGGGCGCTGTCGGCACGTACAGCTCCATCGAGCCGTTCGTCGAGGAGTACGTCTGCGAGCACCTGGGCCTGGTCCACGATCCTCTGTCCACGCAGGTCATCAGCCGCGATCACCATGCCTACCTTGCCGGCGTGCTTGCCACTACAGCGGCCACCTGTGAGCGCATCGCTACCGAGGTTCGCAATCTACAGAAGACCGATACGCTCGAGGCCGAGGAGCCGTTCCGTAAGGGCCAAAAGGGCAGCTCAGCCATGCCGCACAAGCGCAACCCCATCACCATGGAGAAAGTCTGCGGTCTGTCGCGCGTCGTGAAGTCCAACGCCCAGGTTGCCTTCGATAACGTCGCCCTGTGGCACGAGCGTGACATTTCGCACTCCTCTGCCGAGCGCGTCGCCCAGGCCGATAGCTTCATCGCCCTCGACCACATGTTCCAGTGCCTCATCCGCGTTATCGACGGCCTGCAGCTGTATCCCGCCCGCATGATGGCCAACCTCAATAAGACCCGCGGCCTCATCTTCTCCTCCAAGGTGCTGCTCGCCCTTGTCGATACGGGCATCACCCGCGAGGACGCGTACGCCATTGTGCAGGAGAACGCTATGGCAACCTGGCACGAGGTACAGGATTGTGTCTCCGGCCCCACCTTTAAGGAGCGTCTCGAGGCCGACCCGCGCTGCACCGTCAGTCAGGAGAAGCTCGACGAGATCTTTGATCCGTGGGACTTCCTCACCCGTATCGACACGGTCTTTGATCGTCTGGAGCAGCTGAGCTTCGAGTAGGCTCGGGCATAACGTTAGCTTTTTAGGGCGCTTTGCTGGTAATGTGTGTTGCCGGCAAAGCGCCTCGTTGCATTTAGGGAAAGACGGGGATAATAGTCGTCTCGAATAACATTCTGAGAGGGGATCGCATGATTTCGTTTGATTACAAGCCTCAGGGCGTGTGTGCTCGCAATATTCACCTTGACCTTTCCGATGACGGCAACAAGGTGATGGGCGTTGAATTTACCGGCGGCTGCGACGGCAATCTCAAGGCTATCTCCAAGCTGGTCGAGGGCGCTCCTGCCGATCGCGTAATCGAGGTTCTCGCCGGTAATACCTGCGGTATGAAAAAGACCTCCTGCGCCGACCAGCTTACACGCGCTATCGAGGCCGCTCGCGCCGAGATCGCCTAATGGGTATCGCCGATCACATCAAGAACGGAATATCGCGTCGCGGCTTCGTACTCGGTGGGGCTGCCGCGGGCGCTGCCACGGTACTTGCCGGATGCTCGAAAAAAACGGGCACCAGCGATGATGCCGCCGGCGAGCCGCAGGTTATCAAGGACGATTCCAAGATCATCTCGATTACGGATGAGTACGAGGCAGTCGACATCGATCTTGAGCCGGCGGCGTCGTGGACGCTGCCTCTGGGTACGCTGCTGTACTACTGCGACGGCGATTACGCCGCGGCGATGATGGCGCCCGCATCGGCGTTGCACGCCAACACACTCGGTGTGCTCAACCTGGGTGATGGCTCGCTTACCACATTAATCGAGGATCCTATCGAGGGCACGGGATATGCATTCTACGATGTCCGTGCCGGCGACGGCGTATTCGCGTGGGTTGAGATGAACTTTGCCAATTCATCGTGGAAGCTCTACGCTCAAAATCTGTCGGGCGCTTCGCTCTCTGGCGACGTGGTTGAGCTCGATCGAGGTGGCAAGGACTATGATCCGCCCCTGTTCACGGCGTTCGGGTCATCGGTCATCTGGTATAAAATGCCTTCGGCAGGCGGCAATAAAACGAGTAGTGATTCGTTTTGCTATCGTCGCTCGCTTGATGAATCCAAGGCCGAGGTAATTTGGAAATCGACGGGCCGCTTTGCATCGGCCCCGCGCGCGAGCGACGGCATTTTGACCATCTCGCCGCGTGTCCGCAACGACGAGGGCGTCTACTACGGCATAACGGCAATCGATCTGACCGACGGCAACAACACCAAACGTGCCCAGCTAGTTCTTCCCTCGTCAGTCTCGCCTTTCGAGGCCGTATATATGGGCGATACCTTCGTGTTTTCTATCGAGGCGGCCTATAGTGGCGTGGGCAGCCTGGGCAACATGGGCACGTATATCGGTAATGAGGGAGGGCCGTATCTCTTCCTGTCCCGCGAGCCGCTTGCATGTGCGGCTGGCAAGAAGAATAAATACCTTGTTAAGGTACAGGCGTCGCATTTCCTGATCGACACCTCTGCCAAGACCTATGGCTCGCTGCTGTCGCCCGACCGCGCTTTGGAGTATGGCGATTATCCAGCTACGGCGGGAAAGTCGGACTCATTCCTTACGTACGCCACGGTGCGCAACAGCCAGGGTATACCAGAGACAGTCACTGCACGCCTATTCTCTCTTTAAGCTTAGAGGGGTTAAAAAGGCGCCAACAGGGGAATAAACGCGTTGTAATTGTGAGTACCGCCCGCCGAGCTGCCGCGTCATAGCGGCATCTGGCGGACTCAGGTGCGTTAAAATGGGCTTGTTCTTAGCTAATTGAGACAGGGGGGCCGTGTTATGGCTTCAGATGCAAAAAAGATTCTGCTGGTCGAGGATGAGAAGGCAATCCGTGACGCCGTCGCTGCCTATCTCGAGCGCGAAGGCTACTGGGTTGTGGGCGTCGGCGACGGCCAGTCCGCGATCGAGGAGTTCGAGAAGCATCAGTTCGACCTGGTCGTGCTCGACCTTATGCTCCCCAAGATCCCCGGCGAGCGCGTTTGCCGCACCATTCGCGATACCTCGGATGTCCCCATCATCATGCTGACGGCTAAGGGCGAGATCGAGGACCGTATTATCGGTCTTGAGCTCGGCGCCGACGACTATCTGATTAAGCCGTTCTCGCCGCGCGAGCTCGTCGCCCGCGTTCGCGCTCTGTTCCGCCGTGCCCATCAGGCCGACGAGCCCGCCGTCGAGGTACTCGACTTCGGCGATCTGGTCATCGATATCTCGGGCCACAAGATCTTGGTCGAGGGCAAGGAAGTCGATCTGACGGCTTCCGAGTTCAAGCTGCTCACCACGCTTGCCCGCCATCCCGGCCGTGTGTATAACCGCATGGAGCTGGTCGAGAAAGTGCTCGGGTATGACTTTGAGGGCTATGAGCGCACCATCGATAGCCACGTGAAGAATCTTCGCGCCAAGCTGGGCGATGATCCCAAGAAGCCCAAGTGGCTCTACACCGTCCATGGTGTCGGCTATCGCTTCGAGGCTCCGGCCAAGACCGATAAGTCGGACGAGAAATAGGGAAATCACATATGACACCTGCGCGCTTTGAAATCGGACAAAAGCACAAGCAGGAGAGCGAGGCGGGTTCCAAGGCTAGTTGGAACACGCCTCGTTCCGATTCACGGCCAACGATGAGCTATCCCTCGCGCATGGCACTTGCTTTTGCTCTGACATCGCTCATGACAGTATTGGTGCTGGTGGGCGTTGTCTCTGTTGTGTGGGGCACAGTCTTTTCGGATTACACACGCTCCAATATCGTCGAAATCGCAAATTCCGCTGCCGAGAAGTTGGCGACCTCATATGAGGAAAACGGCTCTTGGACCGCGGGAGAACTGCGCACGGTCGCAACGTCGAGTTTGGTTTCCGACGATCTGGGCATGCAGGTCGTCAATAAAAAGGGCGTGATCGTTTATGACGATTCCTGGCCCTCGGCAAGCGCCACCGCCGATGTACGCGAAAACCAGGCTACGACCGACGACACGAGCGGCAAGAGGGCATCGCATAGCCCGGTCTCGTCTGCTCCAACCGACTCCGATAGCGTTGCTAACGTCGAGATTGTAACGTCTTCCGGCGAGCATGTCGGACAGGTAAAGCTGTGGGCCATCGGCTCCGACGCTCTGCTCACCAAGGCGGACTCTGCGTTTAGGGAGAAGACCTTTAACGCCATGGCCCTCGCCGCGGTTGTTGCAATCTGCATTTCGGTCGTTATCGGATCGCTCGTGTCGCGCATGCTCACCAAACCGATTCATCGCATCACCAGTACCGCAAAGCAAATCCGTGACGGCGACCTGTCGGCTCGCACGGGGCTGCGCGGTGATGACGAAATCGATCAGCTGGGTGAGACCTTCGATGAGATGGCCACCTCGCTCGAGAAGGATATGAAACACGAGAAGCGCCTGACCTCAGACGTTGCACACGAGCTTCGCACGCCGCTTATGGCCATGCTCGCAACGGTCGAGGCCATGCAGGATGGCGTGTATCCCACCGACGATGAGCATTTGGAGACCGTTGCTTCCGAGACGCGTCGCCTGGCTCGTCTGGTGCAGCAGATGCTCGACCTATCGCGTATGGAAAACAGCACGGCTCCGCTCAATCTAGAACCGGTGGACATGGTTCCGTTCGTGCGATCGATTGTGAACGGCCAGGAGCGTCTGTTTGCCGACCGTGACCTTCGTCTTCGCTTTGCAGATGAAACCCAAGGGCACGACGATGTCGTCGAGGCCGATCCCGACATGATCACGCAATGTGTTATCAACCTCATGAGCAACGCCATGCGCTACACCCCCGAGGGCGGTTGGGTCGTGGTGTCGGTGCTCAGTGACCGCAGGCACGTCAGCATTGCCGTTTCTGATACCGGCATCGGTATTGCCAAGGACGATCTGTCGCGCATTTTCGGGCGGTTTTGGCGCGCCGATGCCAGCCGCGCCCGCGAAGCTGGCGGCCTGGGCGTCGGCCTCGCCGTGACCAAGCAGATCGTCGAGCGTCACCATGGCTACATATCCGTGGAGTCGGAGCTTGGAAAGGGTACGACTTTTACAATTCATCTGCCCCGCGAGCACACGGCGGACGCGGCATCTACTACAATGGAGCACTAGCTTTTCGCTATTCGGTGAAGGAGGGGCCGCGTCCCTGCCGCTCCGAGTTTGCGAAAACATGCGGGAAAGAACCCGCATTTCTGTCGTATTTAGGTAAGGAGCGACTCACGTGACAACGATGGAGCGTCGTCCGGATTCCCGTGGCAAGGTTCGTGATATTTACGATGCCGGTGAAAACCTGCTGATGGTCGCCACCGACCGCATTTCTGCGTTCGACTTCATTCTTCCCGACGAGATTCCGTTTAAGGGAGAGGTGCTCAATCGCATCTCGGCATTCTGGTTCGATAAGTTTGCCGACATCGTCCCCAACCATCTCGTTTCCATCGACCCGGCGGATTTCCCCGAGGAGTTCGCTGAGTATCGTGACTACCTCGCTGGCCGCGCCATGCTGGTTAAGAAGGCCCAGACGATTCCTATCGAGTGCATCGTCCGCGGCTATCTGACCGGTTCGGGCAAGAAGACCTACGACGAGAACGGCACCGTCTGCGGCATCCAGCTGCCTGAGGGCCTGACCGAGGCTTCCAAGCTTCCCGAGCCGTTGTTCACGCCGTCCACGAAGGCCGAGATCGGTGACCACGACGAGAACATCTCGTTCGAGCGTTGCTGCGAGATCGTGGGCGAGGACATCGCCACGCAGATTCGTGACCTTTCCCTCAAGATCTACAAGGCCGCTGCCGAGTACGCCGCGACCCGTGGCATCATCATTGCCGACACCAAGTTCGAGTTTGGTGTCATCGATGGCAAGGTCACGCTGATCGACGAGTGCCTCACGCCCGACTCCAGCCGTTTCTGGCCTGCTGCCAGCTACGAGGAGGGCAAGATCCAGCCTAGCTACGACAAGCAATTCGTCCGCAATTGGCTCAAGGCCAACTGGGATATGACGGGGGAGACCCCGCACCTGCCCGCCGAGGTCATCG
This sequence comes from Collinsella sp., assembly GCA_014871645.1. Taxonomy (GTDB): domain Bacteria; phylum Actinomycetota; class Coriobacteriia; order Coriobacteriales; family Coriobacteriaceae; genus Collinsella. The sequence goes on along the minus strand of WGSN01000012.1, from coordinate 2,670 downwards.
ATGGCACGTCCGAGCGCTATTGCGAGGCCTTCCAGATCATCACGGGCTCCCAGTTCACAAGCATGAAGGAGAACGCATAAGTGAGTACCCGTAGCGCCACGAACAAGCGCACGCAATCCCACGAAGTTACCGGGGTTGCGCGCAAGTCTGCCGCATCTGCTAAGCCCGCCCGCCAAGCAGCGAGCTCCGTTCGCGTCGTGCCGGCTTCGTCTAAGGCACGCCGCAAAGAGCTCGAGAAGGGCGAGAACCTCGAGGGCCTCTCTAAAGAGGAGAAGCGCGCCCGCAAGGCTAAGCAGCGCGCCAAGGAGGACCGCATCTATACGGTGTCGAATATCCTCCTCAAGCAGGACGAGGACTACACCAAGCGCCGTCGCATCTGGTGGATTGTGCTCGCCATTGGCATGGTGCTCGTCGTGGCAATTTGGGCCTCGCTGTACTTCGCTCCCGCTGGCATGGTGTCCAGCCCTGTCCAGATGGTCGGCATCGTTTTGTCCTATGTCATCATCCTAGGTGACTTTATCTACGACTTCGCTCGTATTCGTCCCTTGCGCAACATGTACCGCGCGCAGGCCGAGGGCATGTCCGAGAACAAGCTCAACGCTCTTATCGAGCGCGCAGCTGCCGAGGAGGACAAGAAGGACTCCAAGAAGAAGTAGCGTTTGCATACATACTTATCGCTAAGATATAAGGCGCGTCGTTTTTGCGGCGCGCCTTTTTACTGTTCTATAGATAGATGGAGTGGCACATGATTCGAGCTGCCCTGACGGTCGAAGAGGCTCTGGAGGGCATGAAGGCCCTGGAGCCCAAGATTAAAAACTACGCGCGCCTGGTCGTCCGCAAGGGCGTAAACGTCAAGCCCGGCCAGGAGGTCGTCGTTCAGTCTCCGGTCGAGTGCGCGCCGTTTGCGCGCGTGGTGGTCGCGGAGGCCTATGCTGCCGGCGCCGGCCACGTGACGGTCATTTGGGCCGATGATGCCGTGACGAGGCTTTCGTACGAGCATGTCGATAAAAGCTATTTTGAGCAGACGCCCGAGTGGAAGCGCCTGCAGCTGGATTCCTTGGCCCAGGATGGTGCCTGCTTTATCTTTATCGAGGGTGCGGATCCTGCGGCTCTCAAGGGTATCGATCCCGCCAAGCCCGCTGCAGCTTCTAAGGCAAGGAACACGCAGTGCAAGGTCTTCCGCCGTGGACTGGATTACAACATCAATCCGTGGTGCATCGCCGGCGCTCCGGTCGTGGCTTGGGCGCACGAGGTGTTCCCGGGAGACGCCGATGAGGTTGCAATCTATAAGCTGTGGAATGCGATTCTGCACACCGCGCGCGCCGATGGCCAGGACCCAGAGAGCGACTGGGAACTCCATGACGCCGCATTCGAAAAGAACCTGCGTTTCCTGAACGACAATCGTTTCGACTACCTGCATTACACCGCGGCAAATGGAACCGATCTGACGATTGGCATGACGAAAGGTCACGAGTGGGCCGGCGGCAAGGGCAAGACGCCCGATGGGCACCCCTTCTTCCCCAACATTCCCACCGAGGAGGTTTTCACTTCGCCCGATCGCATGCGCGCCGACGGTATCGTGTACTCGGCCATGCCGCTCATCCACCACGGCAATAAAGTCGACGATTTTTGGATTAAGTTCGAGGGCGGCCGCGTGGTGGGCTACGACGCCCGCGTGGGCAAGGCAACGCTCGCAAGTATCATCGATACTGACGAGGGCGCTGCTCACCTGGGAGAGGTCGCGCTCATTTCCAAGAACACGCCGATCCGCGAAAGTGGTGTTCTGTTCTACGATACGCTCTATGACGAGAACGCTAGCTGCCATCTCGCGCTAGGTGTCGGTTTCCCCGAATGTATCGAGGGTGGGTATGACATGTCCAAGGAGGAGCTCCTGGAGCATGGTGTTAACGTCTCGAGCACGCACGTTGATTTTATGATCGGCACGGACGACATCGATATTACGGGCATTACGCCTGATGGACGTGAAGTTGTGATTTTCCAGAACGGCCAATGGAGTTGGGAATAGTCCCAGACCGTGGTACAATGCCACCCGCGGGCCGTTAGCTCAGCTGGCAGAGCAGGGGACTTTTAATCCCAAGGTCCAGGGTTCGAACCCCTGACGGCCCACCATAGAATAGAAAAGCGACTGGCGGATGCCGGCCGCTTTTTTGTTACCGCGGCACGGGTTCGAACCCGAAAGGGCGCGGAGCTGAGGAAACGCATGAGCGTTTGCCAGCGCAGCGCGCAAGGCGCGAAAGCGCCGCAGCGGCCGCCTGCGAAGCAGGCTGAACCCCTGACGGCCCACCCAAAGATTGTTGAGACGGTCAACTTCGGTTGGCCGTCTTTTTTGTTGCCGGTGCACGGGTTCGAACCCGTATCTATCTATATATAAGAACGCTTGGCGAACAAAACCTGCCTTTTACCGACGGGAAACAAATAGCTGATGCTTTTGGAGTAAAGTGGCGCTCCAGAGATGACCGATGCCTTAACACCTATAAACCAGCTGGCCATCGCCAATATCAGAAGCCAATGCTTCAGTTATAACCTCAGGGACGCGACTGAGGGACATATTCATTTGTGAACAAAATATGGAGTGCCAGATTCCCGCCCACGGGGCCCCTCCGGTCTGGCAATATATCTCCTTGCCGCGCGGCCCGGTCGGACCGGATG
>WGSN01000011.1:0-72503 GCA_014871645.1 Collinsella sp. | reverse complement strand
TCGCTCCCGCGACGGCCCTCCGCCATGCCGCAGCTGACGAAATGGCGCAGCACGGCAGCATCGTCAACGAACCTCAGACCACCCTTGACGGTTGTAAAGGCGCTCAGGACGTCTCCGTTGTTGGAGGTATAGAAGTCGAAATCGTAAACGGGGGAATAATCCGTACCGCCCTGCGAAGCGACGGCGCCCGCGAGGGAAGCGCAACCGGTCGCGATCCTGCCCTCAGCGCGACCGCTGCTGAGGTAATGACTATATAGAGCGGTGAGGTTGGCACCGAATGCGCGACGAAGGTCGGGGTATCTGTTGTAATAGCTCAGCACGTCGAAGGACTCGCTCCCGCGACGGCCCTCCGCCATGCCGCAGCTGACGAAATGGCGCAGCACGGCAGCATCGTCAATCATTACAACGCCAGCGGGGCTTCGTTTAGAAAAAGCGTTGCGAATGTCTTCGTTATTCGATAGATAAAACGAGGGGTCGTAGACGGAAGAATAGTCAACGCCATTGATAGTCGTAGCGTATCCCTCAATCTTTGAGCATCCGGTCCCATGCCTTCCTTCTGCTTTTCCAGCTGTGACGTAATGCTCGTAGTACTTCACTAAATCAAAGCCAAAGGCAGCCCTTAAATCTGGATACTCATTAAAGTAGCTCTGTACGTCAAAAGAAGCAGAGCCGCGCCTACCTTCACTCATACCATAGTTAATAAAATGGTCTAGAGCTAATTCACTATTTCCAGCCGTAGCTTTGGCAACATCGGGATTATTCGACAAATAGTAATTAGCATCGAATACGGAAGAGTAATCGAGCCAAGTTGACTTAGGAAATTGCGCAATGATCGCATCGGCATCGGCCTCGCCAAGACGCCTGCAACCCTCATCGCTAAAATAATTCAATACGTCCCCCGCATCAGAAATAAAGCCATGCTCAATTAGAATGCCGGGAATACCTTGTTCGCGGGCGCAACGGATGACCGCAAACTCATCTCCAACTTCCATTTGGAATACACCGCGATAGCTGAGTCCCATAGAAGCGAGGTTGTTCATCACTTTATTCGCAAGCTCCACAGAAACTTGCGTGTAATCATATTCATTGGCAGTGGGCGCATATACCTCGGCGCCGTGAGCAACAGGCGAACCGGAATTGATATGGAAGCTAACAAAGGCCTGCGCGCCTTGACTCACGCATCGTTGGACACGATAAAGGTAATCATTTCCTGAGTAGCCACCGCTTTGCTCGCGAGCAAGAACGACTTTAAAGCCATACGCCTCAAGCTTATTCTTACAAGCAGCAACGATCTTCCAAGTTAGATCCGCCTCACTCTTTCCATTTCCCTGCGCACCAGGGTCGGTGCCGCCATGGCCAGCATCGAGGGCAATTATCCGAACGTTTTTTCGCGCCGAGCGCGCAGCATAGGTAGAAATGCCGTCCGGTGAATCGGCACACTCCAACGCCTGCTTGATCGATTGGGCCTCAACGGCATTGCCATCGCCGTCTGCATAGTAAACGGAAGTGCCTTCGCAATTAGCAGTGCCGTCAACAACCGTAAAAGAATAATCTCTGTCAGAGAGATTAATCTCATGTTCAGTACCATCGCCCTGCAGAACATAGGTTATTGAAGTAAGAAAGTATGTATTGAGTTCTAGCTCCGAGCCAAATGTAAATGCAGCAGAATTAGCATCCTGTGCGGAAGCGTCAACAGCCCCCTGAACTCCATTGGCGCTCACATAGTTAAGTGTCGCGGAAGCGATAGTATCGCTGTCATTAGGAGTCGCAAACGCGACGACTTGGTCAGTCCCACTGATAAGGTTCGGGTAGGCAAGATATATATATTGAAAAGGAGAATCAGCCGATTCGGTTTGCGGCTCAGTCGAAGAAGCATCTACACCGAAATCCTCATCAGCTGGCTCGTCAACGTCCGTCGGCAACGACTGCTCGACATCCATGTCTCCGTCGGCAACGCCCTCGTCGCGTGAAGCTACACCATCGTCTGCGGACACAGCATCTGATGAAATATCCTCAGCTTGCACGCTATTCGCAGCATAAGCAGCGGCTACAGGACTCATCAAGGGTGAAATCGTTAAAAGAGCAGCTAAAGAAAACGCTGTTGAGGCACGCAATGCCTTTTTCATATCGTATCCCCCATCACAAATAATGATACTAAGGGTAGATTATCTTACAATCTCCCCCGCATCGGAAGTCCAGTTATTCAAAGCATGGGAATTGTTCTAAAAGCAGATGGACACCTGCCCTTATAAAAAGTAGCAGGCGTACTCAGCAAGCTTTTTTTCGTCTCTAACAGTTTAGATAACAGGTGATGATTCGGGGACCGGAAGGTTCCCGAATGTTATGCTCTTCCCAGCCAAACAAAGAATCCGCCCGAGCGCCCACCCGGATCTTTGTTTGGCGACAATCCCTCCGGGTGGGCGCTCGGGCGGATGGGAAAGATCCATATGGAAAGAGCGAACCCCTTCAGGGCGCTCGTGGCGGGCCTCACCGCCGACGAGTTCCTGCTGCTCAGAGAAGCCGTCGGCGAGAGGCACTGCCGCAACGAGGTCGGGGTCGGCACGCTCGCCGTGGCCGCCGCGGCATACTGGCCGGACCCGGGGTGCCCGGAGTGCGGCGCCGAGGGCGCCTGAAGGGACAGGTCCACCGCAGCAGGAGTACCGAGGTGGCGCTGCCGCTGCTGCGGCAGGAGATTCAACTCCCTCACCGGGACCGTCCTCGAGCACTGCAGAAAGCCGCTCCTCGCCTGAGTCTCCTTCATCAGGCTCATGCGCCACAACGTCCCCGTCGAGTGCGCGGCCGATCTGTGCGGCGTCAACCACAAGACCGCCTTCGAGTGGCGGCACCGTGCGCTCACCACGGCGTCCGGCTGCCGGGACCGAATCATGATGCGCGACACCGTCTGGGTTGACGAGATCTGCATCAGCGACACCGACCTCTCCAAGGGCTACGGGCAAGCCCTCAAGCGCGGCCTCTCCCGCCAGGAGCTCTGCACCTGCGTCACCATCGATATCCACAAGAACCCCGTCGCGGTCGTCTGCGGCCACGGGAAGCCCAGTTCGGCGCGCGTGAGGGATGCCATGGGCGGCAGGATAGCGCCGGGATCGCTACTGATTCACGACCTCGAATGGGCCCACGTCGTGTCCCGCCGCTCGACGCGGGACGGCGCGAGGCCCCTCTTCCAGGTCTTCGCCGACGCCTACGAGAGGCAGTCGGCGGTGATCGCCACGAACCTGGAGTTCAGCAGGTGGGGATCGGCATTCGGCGACGACCAGATGTCCGCCGTCATAGACTACATCGTCCACCACGGAAGGCTCGTCCAGTTCCGCAGGGAGTCCTGCAACGTGCGTCACGCCCTCATGCAGGAGGGGTAAATGCCTCAAAAAGGGCGCGCACGACCGGAGCGCGCCCAGCTCAAATCCCGATGCTCTTTTTACTCAAATCCTCTTGACGAAACACGCCAGATTCCCGGCGTCAGCTACGAGAATACCCGGGCCAATCAACGGCAGCACCCGATCAGCATTAAGAATATTGGAAGAAGCGAGGGATCGCTCGCATCAATCCTGATCTAGAAGAGACAGTGAATACTGACTCATCCATCCGCAACCGGCGTCATGGCCGTATCGAAATAATCGCCATCCAATCGAAACGAAATTCATATCTCAATGCTAAGTTTGACCACAAAGACTATGAACCAAACGGAAGTTTAAAGCGAAAGCTATACGCGCGAAGAATTGTTATCAATGACCTCTTCGGCAACACATTTAACTAAAGGAATCTCATAGGAAAGTGCGCGATCGTGCTTAAAAGGAATAAACGCACCGAAAGTTTGTTTTTTACTGTGAACAATCGCATTTCTTACTTTATAAATTCGGGAAGCTATTAATCCAGCTACATTATCGGATTCCCAATCTATAACTGGAGCATCAGATTCAAATTCAACCCCATTGCTCGAATACCACACAGACCAATCGAAACGATAGCGACGTAGGGATTTCATTAGCCGAGGCACATGGACACACGACTCAACCAAGTATTCAAGCTCACGTTTTTCATTTCCAAAACCAAGTTCGCTCTTATGGGATATTTCTTTTTCTAACTTACTAACAATCGAATACAGATGCTGATCGTTGTATGCAAATTCAACCGACTGGAGCTCGTTTCTCAACAATTCGGTCGTCATTTTTCGATAGGCGGAATTAAAGTAAAATTCAATCGAATGATAGAAGGACAAAAACTGCAAATATGGGCTTCTCGAAGACACGCCAAGACAAAAATGATTAACAGCGCTGTCGTCAAATTTTACATCCGGAACACAATCAATTTCTAACTTCGCAACAGATAGCCTCCCGTAACTTCCTTTTTCTAAAAACTCATCAAGCGATGAAATTAGCCTCAGTGGCCTATCTAAACAAGAGATGTACTTAAATTGGAAGGAAGTTGCTCGTTCACGAAGTTGTTTCGCTTTTCTAAACCCTTTGGTAGTTATTCGTAAGGAGAGAATACCTGTGATTTCAACAAAAGCAGATGTCCAATCATCAACATTATGAGATACGGTTCTTCCACCGGTGGTTGAATGCGATCTCAGGCGTCGCAAAAAAGGATTTCTGCCTCTGAAAGTATTGCCGTCAAAACAACCTTCATTTAATAACATTAATATAATACAAAAAATATATGTAACGCTCGCCGGACCCATTCTAAATTCAGCATCTGCATTTACCGATTTACATGAAATTTGATCTGTAAAATGAGTTGCATATAATCCGGATATATCGACCATGCACTCATAGTTCTTACCATTTGAAAACCATTCCATACCATGAAAATCACCAATGGCCTCAACCGCTTTATCATATTCGTGTTTCAAGTCGTCGTCATTTATAATAATTGTCTTCTCAAAATCCGAAATCTCGGGGTCAAACTCTTCTTCAATTCGATAACTGAGATTTAAATGACATGTCAAATCATCACTGGCGTTATTTGGAGAGCTCTTGATTCCCATGATGGAGCAAAATACTTCTTTGAAAGAAACGTAATCGACAATATCCATAAGATACCTCTTAACACTTATATGACACTTGTTCTCAATACTATATCTGTCAACAATTTTTAATGCCATGAATCCTTCTTTTTTGTTTGAGGGAGGAGGTGGTCAATTTGGAGATATTCATTTCCAAACTAATGTACCATCGCGTGGAGTCGACAGCATTTCCACCAAAGGCGTGATGGGTTTCGTTTGCCGCGAAAATAAGTAAACAGGCGCTCTTAGGAGCGTGGCCCCTACTTCCTCTCAAGGAGAAAACATAATAATTGGGACGATTCACAGTCGACAGGCAACTAAGCCGTATCACAATTTGGGGGCACGCATAGGAGTCACCGATATTCTCAAACTAAATATTGCATCGATACCTAAGCAGATGAAGTAAATGATCGACTATCGAAAGCAATATACTCCTAGAGTCGGAGCTATGCCCAAATACTTGGCTGGACAAGGCGAAATACCGGTATCAACGGAACTCAAGTTGAGTATTTGCTCGCTTGAGCACTGCTGAATATCGCGAAACAGCACCGCCGATATCGCGCCTGGGCACCGGGGCCGACACTGGCCCCGGTGCCTTTTTATCGCTACCGGTCTATCCGCGGCGCTGCCGCATGTTGGCCTCGCCCATGTCGAACCAGACCGCGCTGTGCACGATCCTGTCCACAATCGCGTCCGCGTGTACCCCGCCGCCGAGCCTCGGGTGCCAGTCCTTCTTCTTGAACTGGGTGCAGAAGACGGTCGAGGCCGTGCCGCACCTCAGCTCAATCAGCTCCAGCAGCATCGACCTGAACTCAGTGTCCGGCTTGTCCAGAAGCCACTCGTCGACCACGAGCAGGCCGAACGCGCCGTACTTGCGGACGAGCTTGCGCTCGACACCCGGTCGGATTAGCCTTCCCCACTGGCGCCTCAGTATCCGTTGAATCGATCCAAACCACCATACTGGTCATGGACGTGTCCGTATCGGGCATACGCGTCTCGACCGCAGCGTTTTGCCCCACAAGCGCTACCACCGGGGTTCCTTCGGCGCCAATAGTCTCGCCCACATAGCCGATCAGCTCCAAATGATCAGCATCGAGCAAAGCCCGGCCAGCACCCGAGACGACCGGCCATGACGGTAGCGATGTCCATAAACAGGCTTTCCGCGCGAGCGACATAAGAAGGCCCGCCCTGCAAAACGTATAGATAGGCCATAGCAACAAGCAAAATATAACGACGACGATGGTTTAACAAGACAACAGATATGACCGTTCCGATCCTCAATACGAACCAATAAGCCACATGGGAGAATGCGAAATTCACTGTTGACAAGTCTACATACCAGCTAATATAGCAAATAAGAACGCAAATTATAATAAAATCCACTAGCAGCCCGTCGATGGGAATCCAAAAGAGCGGCACATAACGCAGGAATCCAAAGACAGAGACAAGAAAAACTATTAGATACAGATGTAGCTTCTGGTCCAACGCATGCAAAGCCGGAAGTATAAAGGGCAGCAAAAATACAAGCCTTCGATTGAAGCTATCTGTTAAACAGCCTTGTTTATGGAGTATTCGACTTTCCCCGCAACAAACCAGATTGTTATGGCAGCAAAGCAGCCGACCGTAGTTCTTCCAATTGGATAGAAAAAGATATTGTAGAAAAAACTAATAATACCTCGACCTAGAACCGTTCGAGAATTTCCTCGGCATTATCTCGCAGATAAATATCTAGATCCGGCACGGCAAACTGCACGTAGCCCCTCTGTGGTGCCTGAATAACCTCTCTTTGTAGCAATTTGGCCCTAATAGAGCTGATCTCATTGGTCTTTTTACCCATGCGCCTAGCAATCTCGGCTGATTTGGACTGTTGTTTATCCTCGCACATGGCCAAAAGGTATTTGATATCGTTGAGCCCCAGTCCAGAAATCGCGGGCTCGTGAACAACATCGTGAAAACGAGCCTCTGCCAGCGCAATGCCTTCAGTGACGTCGCGCTCGCTCACAATGGCACTTTTGGCACGATGCAAGTTGGCGCGCTGCCAAATGGAATAACCGACCAGTTGCACCAGATAGGCATAGCCCTTAGTGGCCTTAGCGGCTCTCGACAGGAGATTGTCCTCTATGGTCAAGCCAGTCGCGACAAAGCTATCGCCCATAGAGAGCGCTACCTCCACCTGGTTGATAGGCGCCAGATCTTCGGGGAGGGCACGACGCAAGAACGTAAGCGCCTTGCCGTTAATAAGATCCATAACACCGGCGGGTAAACCGGCAAAGGCAAGTGCGATATCTACTCTTTCCCCTATCAAAAGCTGAACCGTAGACGCAATGGCACGCATATCGTCAATCGGAGCGTCCTGAACTTCATCGATGGCAATAAAAAGACCCTTGGCTGACCTCGCTGCCGAGCTTAGCAACTTTCTAAGACTCGACTCTTTGGGTGCAACATCGACTTTCGCGGAAACAAAGCCGGCGTTTACGCCGACCGAAGCATTAGTCGCAAGGGAAGAATCAGCAACCTGATCCCTCAGGTCCAGCAATAGGTTAGGGCCAGCAGAAACAATAGCGGTCTTCCATCCAAGCTCTCGCGCACGATCCCTAAGATCGCAGAGCAAAACAGTTTTTCCGGAGCCCCTCGGTCCAGCGATGCGCATGAGCCTCGCAGGTGCGCCAATTCCCGCATTCAAACTCTCGGTAAACTCAAGGGCAATATCATCACGACCAATTATGCGCGGAGGCTCAGCGCCGGCAGTAGGACGAAACGGGTTATGGAATACAGTGGCGCTCACTTGTTTGCCTCTCAAGACAATCGATTATTGGTCAATCCTAGCTTTAAAAGTTTATCGTAGACTATATCGAATTATATCCAGTTGTATAAGTCTGTATAAACGTATCGCGGAAGTATCGAGCTATCGTGATGCATTGCAGCAAATCGCCTAGACGCTGCTTTCTTCTCAGCTCATATCGAAAGTAAGTTGAGGACTTCCTAAAACCCATTTTCTAAAGCGAGAAATACTCGCTCTCAGCGGATAAGTTCGACCCCAACCATGGATCGCCCGTCAAGAAGAACTCAGGCCAGCGCTGCATGAACAGTGCTTGCTCGCGTTTCCAGCGGCGCATCTTTTCCTCGTTGGCCTCTTCCCTGCCGCGCGAGGTGAACTCGTAGTGATACAGCTCGGCATAGGGCGTAAAGATGGTGCGATAGCCCGCCTCCCACACGCGCAAACAAAAATCTGCATCGTTAAAGCCGACGGCGAATTCCTCGTTGTAGCCTCCGACTTGCTCAAACACGTCGCGACGGACCATCTGGCAGGCGCCCGTTACGGCGCTAAAGTTGCCCGGACGCACAGCACGGGCAAGGTAGCCCTCACGTTTTGCCGAGAAATCCTGGTTGGCATGGGCAAGCGCGCCGCGCACGCCAACCAAAATGCCGGCATGCTGCACCAGATGATCGGCAAAATAGAGCTTGGCGCCCACAACGCCCGCGTCGGGACGCTGAAGATAGCCCATCATCTCCTCGATAAAGTCGGATGAGATGACTTCAGTGTCATTATTGAGAAGCAGCAGGTAATCGCCCTTGGCATGCTCAACGCCAAAGTTAATGATCTGGGAGTAATTAAACTCGCCCGGCCACCACTCAACGCGTGCTGCACCCTTGCCACCAGACGCAGCGGCTACGCGCTCCGGCAGGGTTTCGTAATACGCAAAGGTCTCCTGGTCTTCGCTGTTGTTTTCCACCAAGACGATCTCGTAGTTGGCGTACGTGGCCTTCTGGGCGATCGACATCACGCAGGCATCGAGCGTCTCGACGTGGTCCTTGGTGGGAATCACAATGCTCACCAGCGGCGCAGACTCCGGCAGCGCATAGCGCATGCGGTAGACAAACGGCGTCTCGGACTCCTCGACCGTTCCGCGAATGCCCAGCGAGTCAAAGTGACGCTGCAGAGCCAGGCGTCCGGCCTCGATAGCATATGGCTTGCTATCGGCAGAACAGTCGGCGGTAGAGCCAGGGAGCACGCGCCAGTGATACAGCACGTGCGCAACGTGCTCAAAGCGCGCGCCCGCCGCGAGGCAGCGGAGCGTCAGGCCGTAATCCTGGGCACCCGCAACGTCTTCTGGCGACACGCCAATGCGATCGATGAGCGCCTTCTCCACCATTAGAAAATGAGTAACGCAGTTATGGCTATAGAGCAGGTCGACGTTGAGCTGCGTCTTAAAGACCGGCTGGCCCCACTCCCCCGTTTTCTGGAACATGTCCTCGTCGCAGAACAGGACCTGGGGGCGCTCGCCCTCGGCCGCCTTATTCAGCGCGGAAACATACTGGAATAACGCGTCCGGTTCCAGGATGTCATCGTGGTCCAAGAACGCGATGTAGTCTCCAGTCGCTTGCTGAATACCCGCGTTGGTGTTGACCACAATGCCGCCGTTACCAGGCAGCTCAACACGACGGACGCGCTCCTCGTTGACGCCCGCCGCAAGATTGGCAACCGCATCCCATTCGGGCGAGGCGTCCATAAGCAGCAATTCCCAGTTGTCATAGCTTTGGGCGAGCACCGAGTCCAGCAGCTCGCGCAGGTAGACCCGATCGGTCTTGTAGCACGGCACCACAATGCTCACGAGCGGTCTATAGGCAAAGGCCGCCGAAGCGACACGCTGGCACGCTAAATCGCCCGGCTTTGCGCGATGTCGCTCAAACCAACGTCGATAAGCTGCGTCGTCTGCACGCGCGTCCTTCATGCGGTTCCAACTGTCATCGACCATGCCGTTGTACAGGCGACCATCCATGGCGCAAAACCCGCTCTGGATCTGCTCTGTGGGGTCGCTCACAATCGCGACAAAATCTCGTATATCCTGAGGCATCTCAACACTCAGATACGTTTTATTGACGCGGCATCCGTTCTGCTGCGGCACATCGACCTGCGATTCAAACACATGCACGGTGACATCGATGGCATTCATATGCGCATCGAAGATCTGGAGCTCAGGCGCGCACTGGAGGTCTCCCGCCCAAGTAACCTCATAGCGCCACACCGCGCCGGCGTCTGCCGGCAAATAGCGAGTGGCATCGATCTCGTAGCGACCGCAGCATTCGCCACGCTGCGCATCGCGTATAAGCGCACACAGCGCAGGCTTTGCTTTGTAGTTAATCTTGGATTCCAGCTTGGCCACGCGGCTATCGAGGCGAATGGAGCCCAACCTTTGCCCACCGGATGCAAAAACGACATCCATCGACGAGCCATCCAAAAACGGAAGCACCAAGACGGCAAGCTCGCGCTCGTAATCGGCAACGGAAGGGCAAAGCGCCAGCACACGGCCATGGTCAACCGGGAGTACCAGCGACGGCACACAAGAACCGCTCGTCGTCGCATAGGCAAACGCTTGAGAACCCTCCCGCTCAATAAGCGCGGCGACATCCTGACCGGCAAAACGAAGCAGCACAAATCGACGGCCCTGACTGCGGCAAAGCGCCAAACGCTTGATACTCATCTACACCTCTCGCTTTCCCAGGGCGTTCGCTGCCATGCGTTTGCAGGCACCCAGGCGCCCAAACCTCAAGACGTCGTAATCGAACATGAGCTTTTTGCACGAACGAGCAGCAGGCGCCTTACCGACAAGTGCCGCACGCACCATAGCGGCAACAGAAGGAGCACATTGCGCGAGCGCGGCATCGTTGCCCACGGCAGAACCGGCAAGCGTCACGGAAACAGCAGCAAACACCTTGCCGCAACCCGAGCTCAGCAGCCTGAGTGCATCGTACAGTACCAGATCACACAGGAAGTACGCCAGGTCATCGGCATGCTGGGCATCGAGACCGTCGCGCTGCCAGTCAGCCAGCACCGCGGAGTAAATCTTCACGTGCTCCAGCAGACGCGTCTCGTCGTCGTAGCGCATGGTGTCCATGAGCGAACCCTTGCGCGCCACGCGGTAGTCATACAACTTGTTCGAGATAAGCGCGGTCTTGCGCGAACGACCGTACACGGCAAAATCGAAGACCTGGTCCTCGCCATACTTAACGGTTTCATCGAACACGATCCCGTTGCCCAGTAAAAAAGCGCGCTTACAAGCGGTGCGCCATGCAAAGGGGCGAGACGCTTCCTTAAACAGCAGGTCGGAGCTATAGCCCACAAACGACACATCGCGCGGGCTCAGTACATAGTTAAGCCACGGATACCCCGCCTCCAACGGGTACGGGTTCGCGCCAAAGGTCAAAACATCGCAATCCTCACGCTCAAAGGCATCGACGATTACGCGGCACGCATCAGGGGTAAACCGGTCGTCGGAATCCAAAAACGCGACGACAGGAGCCAAGGACGCAGCGATTCCCGCATTGCGGGCGCTCGACAAACCACCGTTGGGCTTATCGACAAGCTTAAAGCGCGTATCCTTTTCGCAATAGGCAGCGGCGATGTCGCGCGACCCATCCGGCGAACCATCGTTGACCAGTACACCTTCCCAATCGGGCATATCCTGTGCGAGTAAGGAGTCGAGGCACCATGCCAGGCACTCCTCCACCCTGTAGATGGGAACGACGACGGAAATCTTAGGGGTAGCCATGGTCACGCGCTCCTACTGTGCCGCCGGCACGTCGTCGGGATGCGGGTTATCGCCGTAGGCGCGCTGATACGTCAGCACGCGCCAAACCAGCGGCAGGCCGCCGATCTTAAAGTAGTGTTTAAACGTATTGAGCTTGCCCGGCTTCTTAAAATCAAAGCGCGAATCGATATAGGCACGGGGCGATTTGACCATCAAACGCAGGTCGGTCTCCCCACGCGGGTCGAAGAGGGACAGGTCAAAGCGACCGGCATCCCAATCGGCCTTGAGCTCGGGAGATGCCTTCTCCCAAAACTGCTCGCGCAACTCATCGACCAGGCGCTCGTCATTCCAGCGGTACGTATCGACCTTCATGCGCATTAAAATGCCCTGAAGCTGAGCCTTAAGCTCGGGACGTTCATCCAAAAAACGTTGCATCTCGGCATATTCGTCGCACACGCAAAACACCTTATTGGGCGAATTAACAGAGCTCTTCTCATTATCCTGGCGATAGCACAAAATGGGATCCGCAATAAACGCAGCGCGCTCGGCGCACGCCCAAACCTTAAAGTTAAAGCCTGCGTCCTGATACGAGGCGCCCGGCGTGGGGAGGAACCGAATCTGATTGGCGTTGAGGAACTCGCGTCGATAGATGGCAGACCAAATGGAAGGCTTGCGGTAGAAGATACCCGGGCGATCGGCGGGGCGATACGCCGCGCCCGTCATATGCTCGTCGATTATCCCAAAAAGCTCTCGGCGCTCGCTGGGCGTGGACCAATACAGATAGAAATCGCCTTTAACCACATCGGCGTGCTCGGCATCGGCCTTGGCAACCAGCTTTTGAAGCGAATCCTCGAACATAAAGTCATCGGACTCCAAAATGCCTACGTACTCGCCACGCGCCATCTCCAAGCCGCGGTTCATCGAGTCGCCGTAGCCGCTGTTTACCTTGTCAATCATCTTGACGCGTGCATCGCACTCCATGTACTCGCGGATGATATCCGGCGAGCTATCGGTAGAGCCATCGTTGATGCAAATGATCTCAATGTTCTTGAGCGTCTGCGCAACGGCAGAATCGAGGCACTCGCGCAGGTAGCGCTCAACATTGCAGATGGGAACAAGCAGCGAAACTTTAGGGGTATCAGAGTTCTGCAAGAGAACCTCCTGTTGAATAGCGTGTAACAGGGTTATTTTAGCAGTGAAGCAACAGACAACGGCAGCGCCTAGAATTAGATAAAGCGCTCCAGGCAGGCTTTGAGACCGCGGGTCGAAAGATAGAACAGCGTGGCGTCTGCCATCGAAACGCTCGAGGTCGCCGCAACGAGCTTATGGGCAACACGGCGAACGGCGCCCTTGGCAGGCATATCCGCCCACTCCGTTCCCAAAAACGTCGTGAAATCCATATTGACGCGACCGGCCACACGACGGAAACCATCGGCGTCCAGACGCGCCAAGTCAAACACAATAAGGTCTAGGAACCAAGTGATCAGCTCGCCGGGGCACAGGTCCAAAAGGCCGTAACCCGCCCAATCCTCCAAAACTTCCTCGAGCATCCTCATGTGGGTATCAAGCTTTTTGGCGCGGGCCTCGGCGCTGTTGAACTCGTGCGTAGCCGAGTCGTTCTCCATCACGTAGTGGTAGAACTTGTCCGGCATGACAACGGTCTTGCGGGCAAGCGCATAGGCCGCAAATTGGAATACGACATCCTCGCCCAAGGCCAAGCCGGGGGCAAAGCGAATGCCTTCGCGATTGAGCAGCTCGCGCGAAAAAGCCGCGCGGCAGGCATAGGGCTGTGCGTTTGCGTGGAACAGCAGCTGGGGATTACGGGCGCCAAAAGTGCCCGCCTTGGGACTCATGAGTTGCTGGACGCGTTTAGGTGCGGCGTCGGACGGCTCGCAAACGCCGCCAAAAACGGCGACCTCGGCATCTGAAGACTCCATGGCATGCAGCACGCACTCGACCGTCTGGGCGTCGATGTAATCGTCGGCGTCTACAAAGAAAACCACCTCGCCCTTGGCGGCATCGATTCCGGCATTTCGAGCGCACGAGACGCCCGCGTTTTCCTGGTCAATCACCAACACACGGTCGACGGTCTGCGCAATTTGACGCAAGACGCCCAGCGAATCGTCAGCCGAACCGTCGTTGACGCAGACAACCTGAATCGAGCGCTCAGACTGGGCCAGCAGCGAATCGAGGCATCGCTGAACCGAGCTTGCGGAGTTGTATACGGGAACGACAATGGTCGCTTTGGGGCTCGTGGCTTCTCCCATACCGACCTACCCCCTCAGCGATTCGATGAGGAAGGCGGCAAGTACGCCGGGGCCTCCAACCGATGCGTAGTATTTGGCGCGCCCCAAGGCACCATCCTTCGCAAAACTCGGATGCTCGTCAACCCAGCCCTCAGGATCTTTAAGGATGGCAGCGAGATTCGCACGCTTCCATGGCTTCAGATCGTCCAGCGAAAACTCCCCGGCGTCCAAGGCAGCTTGAAACTCCTTGGCCATCTGCACCAGGAACTCCTTATAAAATTTGGGCGCCAAGCGCACATAGTTCCACATATACGAATCGTACTTAATGAGCTGATTGAACTTGAGTATGCGCGCGACGTCATCACTTGCGTGGTCGCGGGCATATTCCTCACTGATCCAACGCTCAATCTCGGCATACTCGGCATTGACGCAAAAGACCTTAGCCGAAGAATTGACCGAGGAGCTCTCGTTGTCCTGACGATACGAAAGCACAGCATCGTGCAGGTAAACAGCCTTGTCGGCGCATGCGATCACCTTAAAGGCAAACGACGTGTCCTGAAAGGATGCTCCCGGAGTCGGCAGAAACTTGATGCCGTTGCGCTCAAGAAAATCACGGCGGTACACGGCCGACCAAATCGACGGCTTTTGCTTAAAGAACTGCGTCGTATCGCTCGGGTGTACCGGCTTGCCGCAGTCCTTGGGCCTAAACATCTCGTGTAGCGAGCGGCGCTCCTCGGGCTTAGACCAGTAAAAATCAAAATTCGCCTTCGCAAAATCGGCGTTGCAGCGCTCGGCAGCTGACACGAGCTTTTCCAGCGCATCGGGCGCCATAAAGTCATCGGACTCCAGAATGCCGATGTACTTGCCGCGCGCCATATCGAGCCCGCGGTTCATAGAGTCGCCGTAGCCACTGTTGGCCTTATCAATCATCTTCACACGCGCATCGCGCTCCATATACTCGTGGATAATCGCCGGCGAGTTGTCGGTCGACCCGTCGTTAATGCAGATGATCTCAATATCCTTGAGCGTCTGCGCCAGGGCGGAATCGAGACACTCGCGCAGGTAGCGCTGAACATTGTAAATGGGAATAAGCAGCGACAGAACAGGGCTGCCAGAGGCGTTAGTAGACAAATGTGCTCCTTAGGAAATACCTGTCGTTTCATGGTATCAAAGGGTCAGCGCGCCAGCGGGCGTTTATATAATCTATGGAGCCTCTTGCGGGCAAAGCAGCCCCACGTCATGCGGCGGGCCCGTGGCAGGTTCCTGCGTTTTATTCAAAGCTTGCCGTCAAGGCGCGCCGAGCCTTTACAATAGGACAGTCCCAAGGACGTATTCGATAGCTTCCGTGCAGCGCATGCGCGCCGCGCGTGAAAGGATATATTGCCCCATGCCTTCAACCCTTCCCGCTCCCATCGATAAGCTCGCCATTGTCGTCGTTACGTACAAGCGCCAGGAACTCCTGGCCAACTTGTTCGACTCCATGACCGAGCTTACGGCAGCGCCCTGGCGCATCGTGATTGTCGATAACGAGAATTCGCGCGAGACCGAGGCCATGTGCGCCGCATTTTACGAGCGCCTGGCCAACCTGTGGGGCATCGACACCGAGCAGCCCGACGCGCAGGGCGGCACCGACCGCGTGATCTACGCCCCGCAGCTCGAAAACGGCGGCGGTGCGGGTGGCTTCTCCGCCGGCACCAAGTGCGCCTACGACCTGGGCGCCCAGTGGTTCTGGGTCATGGACGACGACGTGCTCGTCATCCCCGAAGGCATCGAGCGTCTTGCCAAGTGGACCGACCGCTACGATGTCATCCAGGGTTCGCGCCTGGACTTTGACGGCGGCGCCTTCTTTTGGCAGTACCAGCTCATCCTTTCACTTGGCATCCCTAACCCCATCGCTAAGTGGGATCTGGGTCCCGAGGGCTACCGCACCATGAACCAGCTGTGCTTTGAGGGCGGCATGTTCTCGCGCCGCGTGGTCGACAAGATTGGCCTGCCCGATGCGCGCTTCTTTATCTACGGCGACGATGCCTGCTACGGCTACGTGGCCAGCCAACACTTCCCCGCCGCCGTTGTTGCCGACGTGGTGCTCAAGCGCGCCCGCGCCGTCTCTAACTGGGATATCGCCGGCAAGCGCCAGCTCAACTCCACGAGCGACACCAACCGCTACTACATCATGCGCAACCGAGGCTTCCTCGCTCGCTATATGCAGATCTACGGTGACTACCACCCCATGCTGTTCCGCCTGGGCAATGCCGCGACCTTCTGCAAGGAATTCATTCGCCTGGCCGCGGTCGACAAGTGCTTTAAGACCGGCATTCCGGCGCTGCGTCGAGGCATGAAGGACGCCCGCAAGATCATCAAGGATCCCAACTGGAAGCCCATGCCGCCCATGAAGGACACCGAGTAACGGAAGCCGGAAACACCTCGGCGCTTAAAGCCGCTGGCACACCGTAGCCACATGCTGCCCATCAAAACCGAACCCCCAGCGCATGCGACCCACGCCGGGGCGTGGTACACGGATTTCGTCGATGCCGTCGCGCTCTATGTCGAGTAGCGACTGCACGGCCAGCAATTCCAACCCCAGCGCATCCACATCGGGGTCATACATCATGTTGATCGTTATCAGCGGACGTTCATCGAGCATACCGATCGTATCGGCTATGTCAAACACGGCGCCCGTAGGAAAAACCTGGATGTCCCAGCGATCCGCGCCACACTTTCGCCTCGAAGCAGGATTGGCATAGCCCGGCAATCCAAAGCAGAGTCCTTGCAAGAGTAGGTGATATGGCAGCGGTGTATCTGGGTCGGTCGCACCGATTCCCGCATCTCCCAGGATGCGGCTTAGCGCCCGCCTCACGGCATCCTCGTCCCCACAGCACAACCCGTCGCAAAACGCATCGACGTCTCGAATGTCTTCGGCAGCACACTCAAACCACTCAACAATCACTAGACGCAAGGCCTGGCGAAGCTCGTTATTGGGCAACCGCAAGGCACGGAAGCGATCGCCATGCTCTGGCTCCTCAGTCATATCCGTCGTGAGAAAACCAGACAGATACAGCGCTGTCCACATGCTATCGTCAGGCGAGACATCTGGCTCTGCAGTGCCCAAACAAAGCGGGACCTCAGCACACCCATGGGCCTCGAGCAAATCAAACAAGACCGAAAGGCGGTCGAGATTCCACCCGGCAACTACCCTACTCAGGCAATCCGCATACCCATACAAATCGGCGCGTACAGGCGCCGTGCAGCCTCGGTCCAGAAAACCGATCGCACGCGCCGGACTCGAGCAATAGACCCTACCAAACCGATATCCCTCGAGCCATTCACGCGCATCATCCAGGTATTCCTCGCGCCCAGCATGATTCAACAGAGCCTGAACCTCGGCATCCGAAAAGCCGAACCAACGGTCACACCAGGTCGAAAGCGGCGTCGTCAGACAATACGAGCAGCCATGCAAAGAAAGCGCCGCTTCAGCAGGACGGGGACACTCCCCCATCAGACACGTCAGCCGCAACGAATCGCCCGCAGTGGCAATGGCCTCGAAAAGCACGCGATCAAATAGATCCGCCGAATCGGCGCCGGAAGCGCCCCTCGCGCTCGCACGGCCCAACCACGCCGCGTCGTACCCATCAACGAGCAATACAACCTGCTCATCGCAGGCCATCTCCAGCAGCTCTATGAGCACACCGAGCACCGAGTCAACCTCGTCCGCGCTCGCCACGCCGCGCGCGACGCGTTCGATGTGACGCACCTTATCTCGAGCTAAATCCGGAGCCCCCAAGAGCGCCAACAAGCGAGCGCACTCGCCCGAAAGGACATCGCGCACGACACCGGCAACAGCGGGGCCACGCCTCGTAGCGCCAGAAAAGTCCAGCGATATCACCGGATAGCAAGCATACTCATCCCGATAACGCCCGCCGCCTGCATCCCAAATCTGAGCATCGGCAAACGAGCTCCGACCGGCGCGACCGACCGCAGGACGCTCCAGAAAAGCCCTGAGCATCGACAAGTTCATGCTCTTGCCAAAACCCTCGGGTCGACAGCACACCACAACGGACGCGTCGCAGTCCAACACATCGGCAATAAACATGGTCTTGTCAACCAGCACGCAGCAACCAAGGGCCTCCGCATAGCCGTGTATGCCAATGGGCAAAACCGCATCGTCGGCACAGCCGATCAAGCGCACGCCAAAGCCAGCAGCACAATCAACATTTGCCTGTTCAGACACCAAAACGTTCCCCCTAAATCGCAGCACGATGCCAATTGTAATGACCGCATCGCATGTACCGATGTCGCCGCGCGAACATATCGGGCAACGGTAGTCACAAGAGGTGTGAGGGGGCACAACTAATCGTTGCACAACAAAACGGGGCCCGACGCATTCGCACCGGACCCCGTCCCGATTCTTTAGTTATCTGGCAACCGAGAGGCTACTCCTCCGAGCCGTCCTCCCCAGAAGCCTTCTTCTGCTGATCGAGCTTATGCTTACCACTTACGATAGACGTAGCGCCCAGTGTGGCCAAGCTCGCGCTGGCAAGGCTCGCCATCACAATCAGATCGCCCGTCTTGGGCATGTTGCCGCCCGAGGACTTGGTAGTTGTAGTCGTCGTGGTCGTGGTGGTCACCGTTTTGGAGTCATTTTGCTCCTGGACTTGGTTGTCAGCACCGCTCTTGTCGTCGTCTTCGGACTGTTTCTTTTCGCCCTCGGTCTTGCTCTCGTCCTTCTTCTGAGCGAATTTGTCGTCCTTCTCCTCAGGGCTAGAACCCTTATCGGATTCGGTCTTCTCGGAAGCCTTGTCCTTGGAGTCGCCCTTTGAGGCTTCGGTCTTTTCCGTGGAAGCCTGATCAGAGTTGTCCTTGTTCTGGGTCGAACCGTTATTGACGCCAGCCATCAGCGAAGAGCCCAGCGTAGAACCAAGCTGCACGGAGAAAGAGGGCTTCTTGTCCGGCGAAGCAACAGGAGCGTCCGGTGCCTTATTCAAGTCGTCCTTGGAAGCATCGGAATCAGGGGTTGCGTCAGAGCCAGAGCCGTTGTTAGAGCCGATGCCAACGGACGAATCGCTCGAGCCGGTGGATGAGTTAGAGGAGTCAGCGTCGGTCGAACCAGAGGCGGCGCTGTTCGTATTGCCGGCAGAGTTTGAAGACGAATCGCCCGCAGCAGGGCCGTTCGAATCGGAGCCGTTCGAGGTAGAGCCGTCATTGGTAGTGCCACCAGCAGAGCCATTACCGTCAGCATCGGTCGAGGGCGCATCCATCCTGTCATCGTTGGCATCGTCACTCGAGTCGTCATTCGAATCAGGTGTCGGCGAGGGCGCCGGCGTAGGCTCAGGCTGCACGGGCGTCGCAGCGGCAGCCTCATCCTCGGCGATAAAAACCAAGCAGTCCTTCAGCTCATTTTTATAACGATTCTTCCAGCCCTCATGATACTGGGGCTGACTTGAAAACTTGGTGGCGACATTGTTGACCACGCTATTGGAGAGCGCCATCACAAACTCGCGGTCGGACATATCGTTGGAAAGATTCGCCCAGCGGAAAAAGTCCCTGCAGCCACCAGTGCCGCACATGTTGGTAATGCTCCACACCATGCCCTTGACGCAATCGGCGCGGCCGGAGATGTCAATGCCAAGAGCGCTCTTGAGCCACGCCTCGGTCACCGCATAGTACGAGTTGTACGCATAGGCATCTTGAAGTGCTGAGAACTCAACAGGATCGGTGTTGTAAGCACCCTGGAAAGCCTCCTGCGCGATACGGCCCAGCTCGGTGAGCTGACCGTTCTCGGACATGGGATTGTTCGCGTTGGAAATCTCGCTGCCGCGATCAATCGCATCCTTGAGCATGCTGTATTTTTCGGGGCTGTAGTTGTAGACCTGCTTCATAAACGGAATGAGCGACCAACGGCGGTCGAACTGGTAATAGCCCAGCGCGTTGTAGCCGTCACCATACGAAAAGCCCTGGTTGTAGTTGCCATGGCTCTCGTACTTGGTAAAGTACTTCATCTCGGGAGTCACGTTGACAAACGAAACGCCCTGGACCGACCTCAGTACGCCCGAGAAAGACTGCTGGGTGTAGAGACCCTTATCGATATCGGTGGCATCCGAGGCAACGCCCGGCGTGGGCTCCTCGGCAGCGGCGGGTGCCGGCGCGGAAACGGCGCCAAACGAAAGCGCCAGCGTCAGACCCGCGACAATCGCAGAATGCTTGGGCTGCATAAGATCCTCCCTGCATTGGTGTAGTTAAAGTTCAGTTTGCAAAGATAAAAATAAGTATTGCAGCTCGCCCGTTGTTGCACAACAACCCCTCGGTAAACGGCAACAACCCTCCGCGAAATCTTAAGGAATTAGACAAACTGGTCGTCGGGCGCCAACAGAAGCTCGCCGTAACGTTTCGTCAGCCCGTCTCTCAACTGACAGAAAGCGGGAATATAGACGTTCAAGATGCGCTGAATCAAATCTTGAGCGAGCTTGTTGTCGTAGATATGGACGTTCGTATTGCGGTCTCTGAGCATATCCAGCCAGGCTGCCTCATCAATAAAGTCGTAGAATCGGTAGGACTCCTTCAAGATGGCACGAGGAGACCCCGACGCGGCAAGCGTGGCGCCCTCATACTCGAGCAGACGCTTAAGGAGCTTCCAGCTCAGTTCAAATTGAAGATTGAACTTATTAATCAATCCACTCTGAACAAAATCATTGTTAAGATCCTGATTGGGCGCATCCTCAAGATTCGCCAAGGCGCTGGCAAAGTTCTCATATTTTTTCATACAGAATCACACCATCCCTGGCAATTTCATCGAGCAATTGCTGCGATAAGGGCTCATCGAGATTGACGACATCTACATCTAAAAGAGTATCAAGATGTTCCTCGATCAAATATGAGAAACGGCCGAAATCCCGGCAACCTGCTACGGCGATGTCAATATCGCTCTTGGGCAAGTTGTCGCCTCGAGCACGAGAACCAAACAACACGACCGTCTCGGCGTCACATTCCCGAGCAAAAACTTCGATTTGCTTATACACCTTGTCGAGAGATGCCATTTGCAGCCCTACAGCTTAATGTCAAAGTTGATCTCGGGGACGGCGGCCAGGTCGGCCAACGTCACGCCGTCGACGTACTTTTCGATCACGTCATCCAGACCACGCCAGAACTTGACGGTGGAACACAAGTCACTGCGGGCGCAGCTGTTGTCGATGCCGTCGCACGCCACCGGAGCCGTGCTGCCCTCAACGGCACGCAAGATGTCGCCGGCACGCACCTCGGCCGGGTCCTTGCCCATCATGTAGCCGCCGCCCTTGCCACGCACGCTCTTAAGCAGGTCCGCCTTCATAAGCGGACGCACCAGCTGCTCCAGATACTTCTGCGAAATGCGCTCGCGGTCGGCAACCTCGCGCAAGGCAATCTTGCCCTCGGCGTCGCCCAGCGCCGCGATATAGATCATCAGTCGGAGGGCATAGCGGCCCTTGGAAGAAATGAGCATACCTACCCTCCCATCGCATCTGGGACAACATAACCAGGTTTGTTTGTCCCAAATTTAAAGTAAGTGGGACAAACACAACAGGTTATTTTGTCCCAGAATTTGAAAAGTCGAGTGGATTAGTCGGGTTTTCCCTTGACTAACGCCGAACCCATAGTAACTTTATTCCGAGAAGATTCCTAGGGTTTAGTACACCTATGAGTACACCATATACAGAGAGGGACAGCATGAGCGCAAATCCGCTGCTTTCCATCGAAGGTCTGACCGCCTCCGTGGACGAGAAGACCATCCTCCACAACGTCAGCCTCAACGTCGCCGCCGGCGAGACCCACGTGTTGATGGGTCCCAACGGCGCCGGCAAGTCCACCCTCGGCCACCTGGTCATGGGCGACCCCGTCTACACGGTCAACGACGGCCGTATCGTCTTTGACGGCCAGGACATCACCGAGCTCACCACCGACAAGCGCTCGCGCGCCGGCCTGTTCCTGAGCTTCCAAGCACCGGTCGAGATCCCCGGCGTGCCGCTGTCGAGCTTTTTGCGCGCCAGCATCGCCGGCCGCCCCGGCCTGGAGATGAAGGGTAAGGAGTTCCGCCGCCGCGTCAAGGAGCTCGCGGCCGAGCTCAACATGGATACCGCCTACCTCAACCGTGAGCTGGGCGTGGGCTTCTCGGGCGGCGAGAAGAAGAAGGTCGAGATGCTCCAGCTTTTGCTGCTGCAGCCCAAGCTCGCCATCCTGGACGAGACTGACTCCGGCCTGGACGTCGACGCCCTGTCCACCGTCAGCCACGGCATGGACGCGTATCGCAAGAGCTGCGACGGCTCCATGCTCATCATCACGCACAACACGCGCATTTTGGAGCACCTGGATGTCGACCGCGTCCACGTTATGGTCAAGGGCCACATCGTGCGCGAGGACGACGCCTCGCTCATCCCCTGGATCGACAAGAACGGCTTTGAGACCTTCGAGCGCGAGGCCGCCGAGCAGCGCGCCCAGGCCGAGTCTGCCGCTGCCGAGCAGCAGGCGTAAAGGGGCGACGCAATGACCAAGAACCGCACCGAGGTCGCGGACATCGACCGCAGCCTCTACGACTTCACCTATGGCGAGGAGGGATTCGAGCGCCTCGACGCCGGCATCACGCCCGACATCGTGCGCGAGATCAGCGCCAAAAAGGACGAGCCGCAGTGGATGCTCGACCTGCGCCTCAAGTCCCTCGAGATCTTCAATCGTTTTCCCGACCCGACGTGGGGCCCCTCCATCGAGGGCCTGGACATGGACAACATCGTCACCTACGTCAAGCCCAACACCGACCAAAAGCACGACTGGGAGTCGGTGCCCGACGACATCAAGAACACCTTTGAGCGCTTGGGCATCCCCGAGGCCGAGCGCAGCTACCTGGCGGGCGTCGGCGCGCAGTACGACTCCGAGCTGGTCTACCACAACATGCAGGACACGGCGTCCAAGATGGGCATCGTCTACTCCGGTATTGAGGAAGCCCTGCACGATCCGCAGTGGGAGCCGCTCATCCACGAGAAATTCATGACGCTCATCCCGCCCACCGACCACAAGTTTGCGGCCCTGCACGGCGCCGTGTGGTCGGGCGGCTCGTTTGTCTACGTTCCCAAGGGCACCAAGTTGGACTTCCCGCTGCAGAGCTACTTCCGCCTTAACGCCAAGGGCGCCGGCCAGTTTGAGCACACGCTCATCATTGTCGAGGACGATGCCGACCTGCACTTTATCGAGGGCTGCTCCGCACCCAAGTACAACGTGGCCAACCTCCACGCCGGTGCTGTCGAGCTCTTTGTGGGCAAGCGTGCACACCTGCGCTACTCGACCATCGAGAACTGGTCCAAGAACATGTACAACCTCAACACCAAGCGTGCGCGCGTGGACGAGGACGGCGACATCGAGTGGATCAGTGGCTCCTTCGGCAGCCATGTGGGTTATCTCTACCCCATGAGCGTGCTCAACGGCCGCGGCGCCCGCTCGAGCTTTACCGGCATCACCTTTGCCGGCGCCGGCCAGAACCTCGATACCGGCTGTAAGGTCGTACTCAACGCGCCCGAGACCTCGGCAACCGTCGAGACCAAGGGCATCTCCAAGAGCGGCGGCATCCAGACCTTCCGTAGCTCTATCGTGGCCACGCCCAAGGCCGAGGGCTCCAAGGCAACCGTGAGCTGCCAGTCGCTCATGCTCGACGACCAGAGCCGCTCCGACACTATTCCGGCCATGGACATCCGCGCCAAGAACGTCGACATCGGCCACGAGGCCACCATCGGCCGCATCGGCGACGACAAGGTGTTCTACCTGATGAGCCGCGGCATCTCGGAGGAAGAGGCCCGCACCATGATCGTCAACGGCTTTGCCAACCCGGTCTCCAAGGAGCTGCCGCTTGAGTACGCCGTCGAGATGAACAACCTGATCAAGCTCGAGATGGAAGGAGCGATCGGATAATGAACCAGACCACGAACACCGCTGCTACCACCCTTGAGCAGGTCAATGCGATGCCAGCTGCCACTTGGGGTTGGCTGAAGATGAACCAGACCAAGCTCGAGCTCTCTGACGAGCCTGCCGCCGCTCCCACCGAGGCTGTTAAGGTCGAGGGCTTGGACGAGCAGTTCCGCGGCGCTGCCGACGCATTTAACGCCGCCATGGACGCCATGGCCGAGCGCTTCCCCGAGCGCCGCGCCTCCGCCCCCGGCGACGCCGCCGACCGCGCCCGCATCACGCCCGAGACCGAGCTTGACGTGCCCGCCACCTCCATCTACCAGGCCGGTGCCATCAAGCTCGAGGAGGAGCTCTCCCCTGCTGAAGCCTTCGAGACCGGCATGGGCGAGGCTGCCTACACCTACTTGGCCGACCACGCCACCAAGCGCATCGTCATCGATGTGCCCGCATACAAGCACGCCACGGTTACCGTGCGCGTGAGCGGTGTCGATGCAGCCGCGGCCATCGCCGCCATCGACGTCGTCGCCCGTCCCCAGTCGACGCTCGATCTGCTTATTGCCCTGGACTCTCCCGTTGCCGGCCAAGGCGTCGTGGGATCCGTGCTACGCGTGTGCGCCCACGAGTACGCCACCGTCAACGTGACCTGCACGCAGACGCTCGACGATAGCTGGATCGCGCTCGACGACACCGGCCTGTTCCTGGACGAGGGCGCGCGCGTCAACGTGCAGCACACCGTCCTGGGTGCCGGCGCCAGCGCCACCGGCCTTGCCGGCGACCTGCTGGGCGATACCGCCAAGGTCACCATCGATACTGACTACCTGGGCGCCCGAGAGCAGGTGCGCGACTTTAACTACGAGCTGCGCCACCGCGGTCGCAAGACCGAGTGCGAGATCGACGCCAACGGCGTGCTGACTGGCACGTCCAAGAAGGTCTACCGTGGCACCATCGACCTCGTGCACGGCTGCAAGGGCGCAACCGGCACCGAGCGCGAGACGGTGCTTTTGGCCAACAAGGGCGTCGACAACAAGACCGTTCCCGTCATTCTCTGCGACGAGGACGACGTCGCCGGCAACCACGGCGCCACAATCGGCCACGTCCGCGACGAGCAACTGTTCTACCTCGCCTGCCGCGGTCTTGACCAAAACGCCGCCGAGGACCTGTTCATCCGCGCCAAGCTGGAGGACGCCGCGCTTTCCGCCACCGACGAGCGCACCCGCGCCGGCATCGTCCGCCTGGGCAACAACCTGATCGACAACTTTGAAGAGGAGCTCGCATGATCGACACCGAGCACGTTAAATGCGACACCTGTACCGCACCGGAGCCTATGGAGCTCGACGCCAGCGACGAGGCCTCGCGCGGCTGGCCTACCGTCGACATCGAGACCAATCCCTACAAGGCGCAATTCCCGCTTTTCCAGCAGCACCCCGAGATCGCCTTCCTCGATAGCGCCGCCACCGCGCAGCGCCCCGCCTGCGTGCTTGACGCCGAACGCGACTTCTACCAGCGCATGAACGCCAACCCCCTGCGCGGCCTGTACTCGCTGTCCGTCGAGGCAACCGACGCCATCGCGAAGGTCCGCCAGCAGATCGCCGACCTCATCGGCGCCTCACAGGCCAACGAGGTCGTCTTCACCCGCAACACGAGCGAGTCGCTCAACCTGGTCGCCAAGAGCTTTGCGCCCACAGTGCTCAAACCGGGCGACGAGGTCGTCATCACCATCATGGAGCACCACTCCAACCTGATTCCGTGGCAGCAGGTCTGCCGCGAGACCGGCGCCAAGCTCGTCTACCTCTACCCCACCAAGACCGGCCAGCTCACCACCGAGGAGGTTCTTGCCAAGGTGGGTCCCAAGACCAAAATTCTGGCCGTGGGTCAGGTTTCTAACGTGCTGGGCGTCGAGAACCCGGTCAAGAACCTCGGCAAACTCGTGCACAAGTACGGCGGCTACCTGGTCGTCGACGGTGCGCAGTCGCTGCCGCACATGCCGGTCGATGTGGCCGACCTGGGCGCCGACTTCTTTGCCTTTAGCGCGCACAAGGCCATGGGCCCCATGGGCATCGGCGTGCTGTGGGGCAAGATGGACCTGCTCAACGCCATGCCGCCCATGCTCACCGGCGGCGAGATGATCG
The DNA here is from genome assembly GCA_014871645.1 of Collinsella sp. GTDB lineage: Bacteria > Actinomycetota > Coriobacteriia > Coriobacteriales > Coriobacteriaceae > Collinsella. The sequence goes on along the minus strand of WGSN01000011.1, from coordinate 46,663 downwards.
ATTCGGTCACCGAGCAGGACGCCGTCTGGGCGCCCGTCCCCGAGAAGTTCGAGGCCGGCACGCAGGACGCCGCCGGCATATTCGCCACGGGTGCGGCACTCGACTACCTCGTCAACACGGTTGGCTACGAAAACATCCAGGCACGCGAGCAGGCACTCGTCCACTACCTGATGGGCGAACTCATGCAGCTCGACTTTGTCCAGATCATCGGCTCCATCTACTGGGACAACCATCACGGCGTCGTCAGCTTTAACGTCAAGGGTATCCACCCGCACGACGTCGCGAGCATCATGGACATGGACGGCGTGTGCATCCGTGCCGGTCACCACTGCGCGCAGCCGCTGCTTACCTGGCTGGGCGTCGAGAACCTCGCCTGCTGCCGCGCCAGCGTGGCCTTCTACAACGACAAGGCCGACATCGACAAGTTCATCGCCGGCCTGCATCACGTTTGGAGCACGTTCAATGGGTAATCTGTACACCTCCACCACGTTTATGGAGCACAACTCGCACCCCGACTATAAGTACGAGATGGATGCTCCCACGCACGAGCACGACGGTATCAACCCCAGCTGCGGTGACGAGCTCACCTTGCAGCTACGAGTCGAGAACAACGTGATCGAGGAAGCCTCCTTTACCGGCCACGGCTGCGCCATCAGCCAGGCAAGCGCCGACATCATGGCCGACCTCATCACGGGCGAGACGGTCGAGGAGGCGCGTCGCTTGGCGGAACTCTTCCTCGCCATGATCCGCGGCGAGAAGCTCTCCGAGGACGACCTGGAAGACCTGGACGAAGCCGCCCAGCTCCAGGACATCTCGCACATGCCCGCCCGCGTCAAATGCGCCGAGCTCGCTTGGCGCACCCTCGACGGCATGCTCGAGGGGCAAAATAATCAGTAGTATTTATCCCAAATCTTAAGAATTTCGTTGGCCGAATCGCTTGACTAAGAGCGGTTCGGCCATTTTCTTTTCTGCCTTTATTTCGATCCCTCGACCTGCGCGTCCACCTGAGCATAAGCGCGCACGATACGAGAGACGGTACTTTTGCCAATCCCGGTATACCGCTCAATCTGGCGCACCGTAAAACCGGCATCGTGCAATCCAAGAATAACGGTATCGCGCTGCGCAGGCGGTGCGTCTTTAACCCCATGGAGCGGAGCCCCGAGGCTTTTCGCCAACTTGTCGGCAAAGGCGTGGCGTTCCCACTCTGTCTCTTTCATATCGCGCAGCGCCGGTTCGCCGCCGTCGGGCGTCGAAAGCGAATAGGCAATAAAGCCCTCGGCAGAACCAAAAAGCTCAAGCACGCAAGAAGGATCAGAAAATCCCCTCGCGACATCGGCCGCGTCACCGTCGTAAGCGCACAAATGCTCCGGAAAGCTGCTCCAGGGATAACGCTCAATGAGACTGATGCCCGCCTCCTGCGGATCGGCGTGAACGGAGCGAATAGCCTCCATCACCTGCCAGTCGGTATCGAGCGAGCGCCGGTCAAAACGGTTCTGGAACAGATGCCCTGTGCGCCCCGTGCGTTTATTGAACCGCCGCGCGTACGTCAAAAGCAGCCGGTGCATCGCCGCGCTCATCGCGTCCTCGTAATCTGCAAGCACCAGACGCACGTGATTGCCCATAAGGCACCAGGCGATAACCGTCACACCCTCCTCGCGGCAGCACTCGCGCATCAGCTCCAAAAACTCCCACCGGTCCTCATCGCCCTCAAAGATGAGCTGCTTGCCTGTACCGCGGGCACAGACATGGTAAAAGCCGGTAACCGTTCTCCAAACGCGCTGCATGGCGCTCCCTTCGCCGGGATCTGCTTGCCATCCAATACAGCACGATTGAAGCGTGCCATCAAAACATTCACGCAAAACAATTCGCTCGCGCGGCCAAAGGCAGTAAACAGGCGGCGAACGGCACCGTTGCAACAGGTCAACCCCTGCAACGCTTACAAAAGCTGACCAAAAGCTTGCCCAAGACGGACCCCCTCTACGGAAGTGCACGACCACAGAATATAGAGTTAAACCGTTTCAATTGAAAGTTCCGCGCATCTCGCTACGAAAACTGAGCCGTTCGCCGAATATTCCGTGCATTTCGCGGTATTATAGGGGCTGCATGTCATGTCCCTTTCGAAGGGTCGCCCGGCAATCGCCAGCCACGGCCCCCAGACGGGACGCCAACACGATAGAGAGGAGAGGCATGCAGTACTCACAGGAAGTGGAGAACATGTGCCCCGTTGCCAAGGGTGCATACCACGGCCCCGCACCCATCCCCGAGGAGGGCAAGTGGGTCCAGGCTAAGGAGATTTCCGACATCTCCGGTCTTACGCACGGTGTGGGTTGGTGCGCACCTCAGCAGGGCGCCTGCAAGCTCACGCTGAACGTCAAGGACGGCATCATCGAGGAGGCCCTCGTTGAGACCATCGGCTGCTCGGGTATGACCCACTCTGCCGCCATGGCTTCCGAGATCCTTCCCGGTAAGACCATCCTCGAGGCCCTCAACACCGACCTCGTCTGCGACGCCATCAACGTTGCTATGCGCGAGATCTTCCTGCAGATCGTTTACGGCCGCAGCCAGACCGCGTTCTCCGAGGGCGGCCTGCCCGTGGGCGCCTCCCTCGACGACCTCGGCAAGGGCCTTCGCTCTCAGGTCGGCACCATGTTCGGCACCAAGGCCAAGGGCGCTCGTTACCTCGAGCTCGCTCAGGGCTACGTCACCCGCATGGCTCTCAACGACAAGAACGAGATCATCGCATTCGAGTTCCTGAACCTCGGCAAGTTCACCGACGCCGTCAAGGCCGGCAAGACCCCCGAGGAGGCCATCGCTGGCGCTATGGGCCACTATGGTCAGTGGGAGAACGCTGCCAAGTACATCGACCCGCGCACCGACGAGGAGACTCACTCCGTCGCCAGCGTGTTCCCGGTTCACGAGTAGAAAGGGAGGGAAATAACTATGACTGTTACGTTCGAAGGTTACGAGCGCCGCGCTGACAAGATCAACAAGTGCCTCGCCGACAACGGCATCGCCTCCCTCGAGGAAGCTCTGCAGATCTGCACCGACAAGGGCTTCAACCCGCGTGAGATCGTCAACAACACCCAGTCCATCGCCTTCCAGAACGCCGAGTGGGCCTACACCCTCGGTTGCGCTCTCGCTGTCAAGCGTGGCGCCAAGTCCGCTTCTGAGGCTGCCGCCATCATCGGCGAGGGCATCCAGGCCTTCACCGTTCCCGGCTCCGTCGCCGAGGACCGCAAGGTCGGTCTGGGCCACGGCAACCTGGGCGCTATGCTGCTCTCCGACGACACCGAGTGCTTCGCCTTCCTGGCCGGTCACGAGTCCTTCGCTGCCGCTGAGGGTGCTATCGGCCTGGCTCTAAACGCCAACAAGGCTCGCAAGAAGCCGCTGCGCGTCATCCTCAACGGTCTGGGCAAGGACGCTGCTCAGATCATCGCCCGCATCAACGGCTTCACCTACGTGAAGACCCAGTTCGACTACTTCACGGGCGAGCTCAAGGTCGTCGAGACCATCCCCTACTCCGATGGTCCCCGCGCCGCCGTCAACTGCTACGGCGCCGACGACGTCCGCGAGGGCGTTGCCATCATGTGGCACGAGAACGTCGACATCTCGATCACCGGTAACTCCACCAACCCCACGCGCTTCCAGCACCCCGTCGCTGGCACCTACAAGAAGGAGCGCCTCGAGGCTGGCAAGAAGTACTTCTCCGTCGCTTCTGGTGGCGGCACTGGTCGTACCCTGCACCCGGACAACATGGGCGCCGGCCCTGCCTCTTACGGCATGACCGACACCATGGGCCGTATGCACTCCGACGCCCAGTTCGCCGGTTCTTCCTCCGTGCCTGCGCACGTCGACATGATGGGTCTCATCGGCATGGGCAACAACCCCATGGTCGGTGCCACCGTCGCCTGCGCTGTCGCCGTCGAGGAGGCCCTCAAGGCCTAATCGCGCCCGCGCGATGCTCATATAGTTGAGCTTTGGAGCCGCTACCTTTCGAGGTAGCGGCTCTTTTTGTTTGCCCCGTCTCAAATTGGTTACTCTTATTAAAGGGTCCGATGTATCAGTTGTGGTGAAATACGGACTGAATTGCATCCATACAGGCCAAAACAGTCCGTATTCCACCGCAACTTATCAAATGGGCCGACCGAAGTGGCCGAGTCCACCTGACGCCCACCTGCCATATTTGCCCTTTACCGATTTGCCGAGTCTTTGCGGCCCCATTGCCGATCACCCGTGCGACAATGCGCCGGACGAGAAAGGAATCCGATGGAATCGACTGATGTACTGGTAATTGGATCTGGCATTGCGGGCCTTTGTGCCGCCATCGAAGCGGCACGCACGGGCGCAACCGTCGCTGTGGCAAGCGCCGGCAAGACCATGAGTGGATCGAGCTTCTTCCCTGGAACCTGGGGCCTAGGGCTTATCGGACCCGTTAACGAAGACGACGAACAAGACCTCATCGACACCATCCAGACCGTCGGCGGCGGTGTCGCCGACCCCGAGCTTGTCCAGACGTTTGTCCACGGCATTCCCCAGGCAATTGAATGGCTCGAGCAAGACCTGGGCGTTGAGCTCAAGCGTCCGCAAAACGCTGAGAGCGCTCAGCAAAAGCAGTTTATCCCCTGCTTTGACCACAAAACGCGCATGTGGCGCGGCCTCACCCGCAAGCCCCTTGAGGACGCTCTGACAGCCCGGATCGAGTCGCTCGGCATTCGCCTGCTCCCCCGCCATGAGCTTATCGACCTTGTTGAGGACACGAACGGCAGAATCACCGGAACCGTGCTCTACAACCTCACCGAAGATCGAATCGTGCCCTTTGCTACCAAAGCCACGATTATCGCAGCCGGTGGCACGGGTGGCCTGTTCGAGCGAAGCCTCACTTCCGCCGACGTGCTCAGCTCATCACAGGCCATCGCACTGGCGCACGGCGCATCGCTTACTAATATAGAGTTCATGCAGATGATGCCCGGCTTCATCGAGCCCAAGCGCAACCTTGTCTTTAACGAGAAGACCTGGCGCTACGTACATGTAGACCAGCCGGCAGATATTGCCGACGACAAGCTGGACGACCTGCTCGAGCAGCGCTCTGGATATGGTCCCTTCACGTCACGCTTGGCCTCCCGCGCTATCGATCTCGTCATCGATCAGGCAGGTGTCGAAGGCCTGGCACTCCACTACGACTTCCCCCGCGAGGATGTCCCAGAGTTTGTGCAGACCTTTGCCACCTGGCTGCAAGACGAGCACGGCATCGCCCCGACTGACGAGATGCGCGTTGCGATGTATGCCCACGCCGCTAACGGAGGCATCAAGATCGATAAGACCGCGCACACGGGCGTTGAGGGCCTCTACGCTTGCGGCGAGGCGACAGGCGGCATGCACGGCGCCGACCGCATTGGTGGCTTGTCAAGCGCCAACGGCATCGTATTCGGACGCATCGCGGGCGCATCGGCAGCCCTTTCAGCGCAGAAAGAGCCTGAGGCGGCCCTGAAGGCGGATATCACCCTCCCCCAGTACGGCATTGCCACAACAGACGCCGAACACCTGACACGCAGCCTTAAACACACGATGAGCACCTATTGCATGATCAACCGCACCGAGACGGGCCTATCCGAGGCACTACACGAGCTTGAGGGCTTGAAGACAGAGGCAACGACCTTGAGCACACAGAAAGCCCAGGACAGCGAAGTCGCAGCCCTCGCCCGCCTGCAATCGCAGATTCAACTAGCACAGGAAATGGTCAAAGCCATGCGTAAGCGAACCGAAAGTCTCGGATCGCACTATCGAGCAGACTAAATCGATTCTCACTTTGAGTTTGATCACAACTTCTCAACATGCATCGAGCCCCGTGAGCATAATTCTCATAAGGAGAGCACGTTTATGGGGCTTTAGCCGTGTTTCCCTAAGGGAATCACGGTGCAGATTACTCAGCTCCGCGCCCTTTCGGGTTCGACCCCATGCAAGGTCAACAAAAAAGCGACCAGCCGAAGCCAGTCGCTTTACAATGCTTTGGTGGGCCGTCAGGGGGTCAGCCTGCTGCGCAGGCAGCCGCTGCGGCGCCAAGGCGCCTTGCGCGCTACGCTGGTAAATGCTTACGCATTTCCTCAGCTCCGCGCTCCGAGGCTTATAGGACAAAATGTGTGTCCCGATAGAACATCCGTTTCCATCCATTAATCCAGCCAGAACGGGTACGGGTCCCTGTGGTGGAGGTCCTCCCACACTGCCCTGTCGCCCCACTCCGGCCCTCCGTCCTCGCGCGACGGCGAGGCGGAGTAGACGCTGAACAGGAAGTCGATGTCCGCGTCGGTCGGCATCGCGGCGAGCTTCTCGCGCGCCGCCCTCGCGTCCCCCGAGTGCGCATGGCACCACCAGAACACCGCCTTCACGCGCTTGACCGACGTCAGCCCCCGGTGGTTGCGCAGGACGGCCCTCAGCTGCGAGTTCACCCCTCCCTCGATCATGTTGTTGGTCGACGGCAGCGGGCCGGCCTTGGCCAGGGCGGGGTCGAGGTGGGTGAACAGCGTCCCCGCCGACACCAGCGACGACAGCGACGAGCGCGCCCGCCTCAGCCTCTCGTGGGTGTAGACCCTCCTGCCGTCCACCACTGTCCTGTCCTCCAGGAAGTCGGCCCAGAACCCGCACCAGTCGAGGTAGCGCTCGACCCAGAGCTCGGCCTGGTGCAGCGTCTCGATGCCCATGAGGTCGCGCGCGATGAGGTAGAGCTCGCGCCCCGCCTGGAGCTTCGGCCGCGTCGTCGTGTAGCGCTTGACCTGCGAGAAGGCGTGGAAGGTGCACCTCTGGACCCTGGTGCGCGGCCAGGTCTCGCGCACGGCCTTGGCGAACCCGCTCCCGCCGTCGGTGACGACCACGTCGGGCGCCGGGATCGGCGCCATGAGGGCCGACCACGCCCTCGAGTTCTCCGACCTCGCCATGTACCAGGAGACCACCCTCTCGCCGCTGCAGCATATGAGCACGACGAGGTCGCGCGCGACCCGGATCCCGTCGACGTGGAGCACGCGGTGGAGCTCGCCGTCAGGGACGGGCATGGGCCAGACCTCCCAGAACCCGGCCGTCCTGCGCCTGAAGGACCGCCCGCCGCCCGGCATCGTGGCCTGCGAGTCCTTGGAGAGGAGCCACCCGAGGAACTCGTCCAGCCTTGTCGCCGTGTCGTCGTACCTCGCCGTCGTCGACGCGCCGCAGGCCGTGCACCTCCACCGCTGGGACCCCGACGAGGTCCTGCCGTTGCGCTTGGTCCGACCGCCGCAGTAGGGGCAATAAACGGCCTTCATGGGCACCTCTTCCGAAAGGGTATTTAACGGTTCCGGAAAAGGTTATCTACCTGCGGGAACGATAGGCAACCGGACACACATTCTGTCCGAGCGGTTAAAAGCGGGCACGGAATTTAAACGGCTGAAAAAGGGGCATCGATCTGCGCCGATGCCCCCAACATGGACACACATTTTGTCCTATAAGCCCGCTCCGACGGGTTCGACCCCATGAAAGGTCAACAAAAAAGCGACCAGCCGAAGCCAGTCGCTTTACAATGCTTTGGTGGGCCGTCAGGGGGTCGAACCCTGGACCTTGGGATTAAGAGTCTTGAACGTGATGTTATGGAGTGCCTTGTAGCAGCAAAATCGCAGGTAGTTATGTTTCCACACGCTCTCACCGCACTGAAACTGCATTGCAGAACGGATATTGACGGATATCTGGCAATGCATAAAGCCCCTCCCCGGCAGTTCATGCCGGGGAGGGGCTGCATCTATCAATTTCTAAAGTCTTTTTGGCTGCCGACGCGCACGATTGCCCATCCGAGAAGACCGGTCAGCAGTCCTGCAGCAGCGCCGACAATAAAACAGATATCAAATGGATTCATATGCACACCTATCGATAGAGTTGCTTGACGAGCGCTTGGCCGATGGCGACGTTGGTGTCGCGGCCCTGGTATCCGTCCGCACCCGATGATCCGCACGAGATACCTTGAGCGATGAGCCACTGCTGGTGTTTGAAGACCGTTCCCGAACCCATCTGTCGCGCCTGAACACCGCCGACCACGGGATAGACTTTGCATCCGACCTTGTCCTGCAGGGCGCGGACGGCATTCGAGCCAACCCCGCCCTTGACGTACTCGATTACGCCGCGGTCGCATGCCCAAAGGTATCGCTCATTCGCCGGCCATTGACCGGAGATCACGCCATCGGCAGTCGTGCCGAGCTGGCATTGCAGCTCCTTGGCCATCTTCGGGCCGAAATATCGCGTGTCTCCGAGGCTCGGGACCGTATTGTCCGCGACTTCCGTATTTGACCCATTCAGTGTCTTGCCGTCGCCAAGCCAGTAGAGCGTGCCGTCCCATGAGTAGCTGTAGTACGCCTTGATGTTGGACTCGCGCCCGGTCTGGTCGCCCTTGGTGCCGGTGACGGTCCCCTTTTCAGAAATGGAGAATTGGGCCAAGAGGTCGCCGCGAGCGGATCCATAGGGAGAGACGCACACGGCGGTGTGGCACTTCTCGTTGAGGTAGATGTCTCCACGCTGGGCGGACTTGACGCCCATCTTACGCCAGCCGAAAAGGCCCGTCTTGAGCAGCTGCTCCCGCATGTTTCCGGTATACGAGGCTCCGAAGGTATTGACGCCGACCGCGCGGAGGGCGGTCACTACGGCCGAGGAACAGTCGCGATCGCCACCGGCAATAGTGACGGTGGTGCCGTCGGACAGACAAATCGTCTCGGTCGTTCCGTCCCCCATGCGGTTGGCCTGCGAGTATCCGTGACCGCCGCCCCCATCATGGGAGACGAGGTGTTCCATGACCTGCGCGAAGGCCTCGCGCTGTGTGATGGCCATGGCCTACTCAACCGCCTTGGCGTCATATGCGGCATGGGGCTCGCTGTACGACATGGCACGCTTCGAGTCCGACGCGCCCTTGGTGGTCGGATCGACGATCACGCCGAAGCCGGCGAGAACGGTCAGGATGATTCCGACGAGCTGGATGAGCGACCCCTGGGAGATAGGCGCCACGACTCCGAGGATTCCGAGCACCTGATAGGCTGCGCTGATTACGGCGGCGGCCAATGCCGCGAGCGTCTGCTTATTCTTGAAGCGAAGGGCCCAGTTGATTTTCATTTTTCAGCTCCTAATCTGACCCGCCGATACCGTGATGCAGATCGTAATTCTTCTCGACGCGGTCGAGCCGGTTGAACAAGGTGATGACCTGTTGCTCGACCTTCGTGAGGCGCTCGCCGTGGTCGTCGAGCTTGCGGTTGATCTCCTTGACGCCATCCTTGATCTCGCTCGTGTCGCCGCAAAGGCTGTCGAGCTTGTCTTCGGTCCGCTGCTCCTTGGCAGACGATGTTTTGGATACGGAGACGCGCCCGATGAAGAACGTGACAATCACAACGGCGGCCGAGAGGACCGACGTTGCCTCCCCGATGCTCAGCGCCGGCACCCTAAACCTCCTCCGCGTACTCTTCTCCGACGATCTCCTCATATTCGTCGCATGTGATCCACTTGCAGGCCACGGCTCGATGCACCATGGCCTTGGTCCAGAGGCCGCGCTCGTAGTAGCGCCTCACCTTGTCATAGTTCTTCGAGTGCGCCGCCGTGGTTGCAGCCTTGACGCGTCCCGCCATTACTGTTCACCCCCGACCGTCATCATCAGGTAGTCGATGTTTGCCGTGTTGGTCTCGGTTTGGCTGGGCTCGGCGACCTTCTCGCGCATCTGCTCAAGCAGCTTGTCCACGTCCGGGGCCTCACCCTTTCCGTAGGCGGCGACGGCCGCGGTGTAGGCGAGCTTTCGCGCCTTCCGCTCAACGTACTCGTCATCGTCGATAACGCCCGCGTCGTGCGCCGCGTCGGGGTCGCCGATCTGCGACAGCAGATCGCGCAGGGCGTTGACCTCGGCCATGGTGCCGTCTTGAAGCTCGTTGGGGCGCGGCATGTCTTCCTCAGTGTCCATGCGGACTCCTCTCTTGTCGGGGAATGTGTCGCCATCGTATTGGCGCCGTGAGATTGCCGGGCCGCTTCGATGGGCGCAAAGAAAGAAGGCGCGCCGCGGCACGCCTTCGATGCTTCTGTTATTTCGCGGCCGCTTCGCTTAGGCCGCTGCTTTGAGTTGCCGGTTCTCCGCTATTGCGAGGGCTTGCCTCCGCTTGAATCGTCCCTCGGGTTGGCCTGCATTGAGCACCCCCCTCCCGCGCGAGATTTTCGAACAGGCTGCGGTACAGCGCGTCCATGGCCAAAACGCTGCGGTGCGCGTCCAGCCGCTTCATGCCGCCGCGCCAGCTCTGGTAGCTCCGCTCAACCTGCTCGGGGGTCATGACGCCATCGGCGACCATGCGGGCCATCTTCTTCAGCTTGCGGCGCTCGCGCGTGATGGAGTCGCGGCACGGCTTCACGACTATGCGGCCCGTCTCCGTGTAGAAGATACGCTTCTTCAGCCACGTGAAGCCGCGCGACAGCTTCACCACGCGGGTCTTGCGCGGGTTCAGCTCTATGCCCAGCTCGGCGCACTTGCGCCCTATCAGCAGCAGGCACACCTGCAGGTACTCCTTGCTCTCGTGGATCAGGTAGAAGTCGTCCATATAGCGCCCGTAGGCCTCAGGGCGCAGCATCTCGGTCACGTAGTGGTCGATGCGGTTGGGGTGGGCCACCGCGCATATCTGGTTCGGCTCGCTGCCCAGACCCAGGCCCACCTCGCCCTGTGCGTCTATCAGGCGGTGCTCGAGGGCGACCACGCGCGGATCGAGCAGTGCGTCGGCCACCTGCCGCTTGACGGGTTCGTGGGCTATGCGGGCGAAGTAATCTGAGAAGTCGCCCAAAAGGATGTATCCCTCGCGCCTGTGCCGCCGCCAGTGGTCGGCCAGGTGGCGCTTGAGCAGCTTCAGGGCGTAGTCGGTGCCACGCCCCTTGATGTTGGCGGAGTTGGCCGTTATGAGTGTCGGGACTATCGCGGGTACGAGGGCGTTCTGAGAAAGCGACTTCTGAATCACTCGCTCTGGGAAGTGCACGGCGCTGATGTGGCGCAGCTTGCCGCGCTCCCACAGGTCGAAGCGGATGAAGCCCCGGCATATGTCGCGGCCCTCCAGAAGGTCGTTCCTCGATTTGACCGCGTTTCGCAGATAGTCCTTCATATAACGCTGCGTGGAGGACTTCCACATCACGCCGCCCGCCGCCTGCTTGGAGGCCTTGCAAAGGCTGTTGAGGTCGGCCACGGCCTCAAGGGTGCACGGCTTCACGCGCTCGGCCTTGGCCTTGGCGCGCCTCTCCTCGCGGCGCTTGCGGCGCGCGGCCCTTCTTTCCTCGGAGTTCATCGAAGGCACCCCGCACGGCTCTCAGTGTGGCTCTGGCAGCCGCTTGAGGTATGGCCATGAAACGCGGCGAAGCCACGGAGCGCCGCGCCATGCAAGCAGCGTCCGGCCACCCTCGCGGGGTGCGTATTTACGGGCGCATGCCCGACGGTCGCGCCTTCCTTCCTCTTCGCGCTCTGCTTTCGGCTCTGGGGCCTACTCGGTCTGGCAATAAGGGAATCCGGGGCGGGGGCGAACCCAGACGTTCGTCGCGGAGTTGTAGTTGGCATTGCCGTTGTTGTTGACGTAGCACACGTTGGACGACGAGCCACCCATGACGGAACGCAGCCACCAGTTGTACCGATATACAAGGCGGGACCGCCGTCCATTATAGCGAACGCGGGCGCTCTAGCTCGGCCTCGGCCTCGGCTATGCGCTCCTCGGTGGACTTCTTGCCGGTGACGCGCACGTTCTTGCGCGCGCCCTTCAGCAGCTTAATCTCCTCCTCGACCATGGCCGCCAGCTCCTCGAAGCGGTTGGCGTTCACGGGCAGGCCGATATCCATGAGGCACTGCATGTCCAGCATAAGCTGCTCGCAGTCCGCTATGGCCAGCGTCAGGTAGCGTTTCCTCTCCAGCGCGTTGAACGAGGTGTTGGGGTAGAAGCAGTCGGCGCGGTTGACGTTGTACACGATGCCGCGCGCCGTCTCCACGGTCGGCACCGCGTTCAGCAGCCTGTAGGCCTTGGGCACTACCGAGGAGGACGCCATCAGCTTGTTGACCTCCACGCGGATGGCGATGGCCTGCGTGAAGAACTTGTATTCGGACACCTCGCGGTTGCGCTGGTAGACGCCGCTCACGTGCACCTCCTGGGGAAACTGGCGAAAAACCCGGCCCGCTTCGCGGGCAGGAGGCGACCGCGCAAGGCGGTCGCCTAGAAGCAGAGTATAGAGCACTCGGCTGGCTAGCCGACGAGGAAGCCGGGGCGGGGGCGAACCCAGACGTCCGTCGCGGAGGTGTAGGCGGCATTGCCGTTGCTGCCGACGCAGCACACGTCGGACGACGAGCCACCCATGACGGAACGCAGCCACCAGGTGTACCGATTTCCGTTGACTCGGTGAGCGGTGTCGCGGAACAGGTCCCACTGGCAGTCGAAGCCGACGCTGTAGCCCTTCGTCCCCCACACGGGGCAGCCGTACACCTCCATCTCCGACAGCGAGAACACCTTGCCGATATCCTGCCAGCTCCACGAGTTGGAGTCGTTGAGCGCGCCGCTTGCGCTGTAACGCTCCTCCAGCAGGACGCGCTGGGTCAGCAGGTACCTGGTCAGCCCCTCGGGCAGGCAGGCCTCGAAGGCCGTCTCCCACGCCTTGAGGTTGCTGTTGGGGTAGGGGCATTTCCGGTCGGCGGTGCCCTGGTTCGTGTTGGTGGTGTTCCACATTAGGAAGCTGTCGTTTGCCACGCCTGTCACGGATTTTGCCACGGCCACGGGGGTGGACGCCACGAACGCGATATGGTGGCCCTTGCTGTTGTCGCCGCAGTAGAGGTACGGGTCGATGTGGGCAAGCAGGAACCGCGCAGATTGCTGGGTGGTGACGGCGGACGCGCTCACGAGAGGCACGTCGATGTAGTCCCCGACGCGAAGGCCCGCGAAGTTGCCGGCCGCCGCTCGCTTGTGCAGCGCGTCGTACACGCTGCCGCTGCCGATCTCTCCCGCCAGGATGGTGGCGATGTTCTGCCCGCCGTACTTGCCGATTTGGCCCTGGCGGTTGTACTCGGCGTTGTTGAGCGCCGTCTGCGCGTTGCTGCGCGCGGTATCGTCGATGACGTTGAGCGACTGGCCGCCGACGACCAGTGTCTTTGCATTTGCCATTTATCCTCCTTAGGCAAGGGTTACCGTGCTGCCCGAGACCGAGCACGTGCCGCCGAACGACACCGTGTCGCCGGACACCGACGCCTTGGATGCCGGGCAGTAGACGGTCCCGTCCATGTAGATGAACTTCCCCGTCGCGTCGGCGAGCATCGTCGCGAGCTGGCCGTTCTGACGGCGCAGCTCCGCGATATCGGATTCGCCGCCGGCGCCCTGCGCCACCGAGTTCGCGATCTGCAGCGCCTGGTTCGCGGCGGCCTCGGCATGAGACGCCGCGCCGTTGGCCGCGGCGGCCGCATTGCTCGCCAGCGCAGTCGAGGCGCTTGCGGTATCGTTCGCGGCATTCGCCTTCTGAACGGCGGCGTTGGCGTTCTCGGTGGCAGTCGAGCACTTCGCGGCGGCCGTTCTGGCAGCTCCGGCGGCGACGTTGGCGTCATATGCCTGGGTCTTTGCGGTGCCTGCGGCGCTGCTCGCCAGCGACGCGGCGCTCTCGGCCCTCTTTCGCGCCGCCTCGACTTCGTCGTAGTTTGCCGGGCGGAACAGGTAGGTGGTGATGCTACCGTCGCTCTCCGTCACGTCGAGGCCGTCGATATAGTCGTCCTCCCCGACCTTCACCTCGTAGACGGCGGACCCGTCGCTGTTGTTGGCCATGCGGATTCCCTTCCGCGGGCCTGCGCCCGCACGATAATCAAGCGATGATCCCGATCGCCGTCCAGAGCGGAGGCGACCCGATGAGGATGGCGCGCTGACCGGGCGCCGCGCCCCGGCAGGACGTCGTCATGCAGATGCCGGCGACAACCGAGCCCCCGATGCGCACGTCGACGGTCCTGGAGTCCGCCGCGACGACGGTGCCGTAGGCGATCGAGACGCCGGGCGCCGATGGGCCGGCGACGATATCGGCGAGGTCCGCGGCCAGGGACGGCATGACGCTCACGAGGCATCACCCCTCATGTACATGCGGAGCTCGATCCTCATGGGGCATCCCATCGAGAGCTCGAGGTCCATCTTCCGGATGCAGGCGCGGGCGAGCTCGATCCCGACAGACGGCAGCCTGATGGCGCACGCCGAGTAGACGTCCGCCGACGGGTTGAAGATCGCCGTGATGGTCGGGCGGCGGATGACCGAGCACTCGGTGGCGAGAAGGCTCGCCGCTTTCTCGTTCGCAGCCTCGACCGCGAACTGCGTTGCCACAACGCCCTCCTCGACCTTGACCTGCGCTACGTCGATGTACGATCCGGTCGGCGCGCTAGCGGCAAGGTAGATGTAGCCCGCGCTGTATTCCTCGGACTTGGCCGGGGTGGCCGTGAGCGACAGCCTCGTCCAGCCCGGCCCGATGGCGACCGTCGCGGTCTCTCCCCCGTCGTCCTCGCGCCAGATTGGCTGGACCCTCACCTGCACCCTCTGCGACGCGTAGAGGTAGACGGACTCGGTGTACGGCTGGCCCTTCTTGAGGGATATCTTGTCCTGGGCGATGCCGATCTCACCGGAGCCCGACCCCTTCGTGATGCGGATCGCCTGGCTGATGCCGCCGATCGGGCACCCGGAGACGCCGACGGTCTCGATGGTCCCCCCGCCGCCGCTGGACCTGAAGGTCGCGCTGTCGTGGGTGCCGTCTCCGGCGAGCGGGTAGGAGCCGCCGGCGATGACGCTCTCCCCTGACGGGAGGTCGCTGTACTGGTACCGCTTCACGATGCGCCGGCCCGTGGAGACGGTCGACCACTCGCTCTGCGGGCTGTCGTCCGAGGCCGTTCCCCTGACGCTCTCGCCCTGGGTAGCGAAGTCGACGTGCACCACGTTCACCGCGTCGAAGTCGTCCTGCTCGTCGGTGAGGTCGGGAAGCACCCGGCAGTCCTCGCCCTCTGAGAAGGTGCGGTCGATCGGCCTCGCCGCCGGCTCCAGGTAACGCCTGAACAGCACGCGCCCGTAGGCGTCGGTCGACGCGCTCCTGAATCCTGCGGCCGAGAGCAGCCTGTTGACCGCGCCCAGCTTGTTGTCCGGCGTGTCCGCCGTGGCGGCGATCCCGAAGACCCATGCCGTCGACAGCGTGTAGTCGCTCGGCTCCGCGACCACCTCGAGCCCGCACCCCTCCGCGATCGCCTTGGCCGCGGAGACCGCGTTTGCGCCCGCCGGCACGGTGTACGGCTCGTCGAAGTCGTCCTTCGCGAGGTCGTGGAGTCTGCCGTAGAGCGTCGCGGTGCCGGTCGCCACCTCGCCGCTCACCGTGCGGGACGGCGTCGAGCACTCGAAGGTCCCCAGGCACACGGTGCGCGACGCGCCCGAGATCGGGTCCTCCGCGTCGAGGTAGATACGCACGAAGTCGTTGCCCATGTCGAGCCTGCCGACGTAGTCCAGTGATGCGGACTCATAGGTGTCCGTGTCCTGGTTGCGGCTGATGCTCCCGCCGGTGAAGCACTCGATGGCGCCGGTCTCCAGGCCGGTCGGCCGCGAAACGCGGGCGTACCGGTAGGAGGTCCTGAACGACGCGAGCCAGATATCATCCGACACCGTTGGGCTCCCTCCATCGCTCCCTCTTCGTCGATACGGACACCCTGTAGTCCTCAGGCGCGCACCTGGTGAACGTCCCCGTGACGGCGGCGAAGCCGCGGTCGCCCAGATGGGGTCGCACCCAGGCGCTTCCGTAGCGGCCGAACAGGCCGCGGACGCGCAGGTAATCGTCCTCCTCGATCGTGAACTCCATCGACTCCTTCATCGAGAGGTTGCCGCTCTCGAACCCCATGGGTAGGCCGCCACCGACGAAGTGGAACTGGTCGCGCTCGCGCTCGGGGCTCGCCGAGTACTGCGGCGGGCCACCCATGTTCCTGTCGCCCACGACGACCTCGGAGGCGTCCGGCCCGAAGTTGAGGGCGAACCCGTCGCACGGGCACACGGTCCCCACCTCGGTCGTCGAGGTGGTTCCGGAGGCCGCGTAGCCGCGCGCGACGTAGGAGAACCCGACGTTGAGCGGCGGCAGGCGGTCGATGACGCTCTGCCCGGACTTGAGGCCGCTCGCGAGCAGGAGCCTCGAGCCGTCCGCGAGCACGCGCTCGATATCGAACGAGGCGCACGGCGGGAGGCTGTGGACGGTTGCGCGCGTCCCCTTTATGGACATGCCGCCCCTGATGCGGATGTTGCCCTCGGGCGTCATGGCCATGGGGCCGCGCAGCTTGTGGTCCCTGACGGAGAACTCCGAGATGCCGTCGCGCACCGTGACGACGGCTGCGAGCGCGTCGCTGTAGGAGACGTTGACGATGGGCGTGGCGGGCACGAGCCAGTCGGTCGAGAACGAGCGGGTGACGGTCGTGGACAGGCTCGAGCCGCCGCGGACGGTGAGCTCGAGGACGTACGCGGACCTGTTCTCCAGGCCGGAGGCGATCCCGTGCGACCGCGCGCCCGCGGCGACCGATGTGTCGATGACCGCGGAGCCGCCGCGCAGCAGCCTCAGGCGCTGGTAGGTGATGCCGGTCTCGTCGACAGCGGTCCAGGCGGCGCGCAGCGGGAGCTCGACGACGGCCTCGCCGTCCTCCGCGGGGGTCGTGAAGAACGCCTGCGGCGGGTCGGCGACCCTGAACACCGCGTACTCCGACCACGCTCCCCATGAGGGGTCGGCGCCCTTGGTGCGGACGCGTAGCCGGTAGGTGCCCTTCGCGGACAGGCTCAGGGATGTCGTCGACGCGGGCCCGGTGATGTGGTGCGGGACGGTCTTGCCATCGGGCCCGACCAGCTCAATCTGCGCCGCCGTCTGGGCTGTCCCGTCGGGGTGGTTCCGCGTCCAGCCGATGGTCGCCGTCGACCCAGTCGGGTAGGCGGGGTCGACCCCGGAGACGGCGGGCGCGTACGGCGGGCAGATCGTCGCCACTGCGTTGGATGCCGTCCACGCGGAGAAGACGGTGTCCCCCGCGCCCGCCACGGGCTCCTCGCGGTAGGTGCGGACCTCGTAGACGACCTTCTCTCCCGCCACGGCAGACGGGTCGGTCATGGTCCAGACGCCCGGCTCCTGTCTGTCGGCGGTAAGGGCGCGGGGCTTGTGGGTCCTGCCGCCGTCGGAGGTCGCGCGGACATCGAAGCCGCTGATCCAGGACGGGATGTCGGGACCCCTGACGACCAGCGAGACCTCGCCGTCGCCGGAGCGCGATAGCGAGACCGATGCCGGTGGGGAGGGCGTCTTGTAGACGCGCACGGGGCTCGTTCTCTCCGACGTGCCGCCTCGCCAGCGCGCCCTTACGTCGTAGTCGTAGTAATTGTTTGCCGATGTCGACGTGTCGCGCCAGTTGGAGATCGTGACGCTGTTGTAGGGGTTCTCGGTGTCGCCGCCGTTGGTATGGCGGTAGACGTTGATGCCGTCGTAGTACTTCCTGGCGTCGTCGTCCGGGTGGTTGACCCACTCGAGCTCGGTTGTCCCGTCGGTCGAGCGCGTGACCCTGAGGTCGGTCGGGGCCGCGGGCTCGTATGCCGGGACCTTGCCGATCCTGGCGCCCTCGCCGCAGGAGGTCGTCGCGCCGACCCCGCCGTAGCCGTTGACTGCCACGGACTCGGTGTACGCCTCGACCCAGACGTCGTAGTCGTTGTCCTTGCGCTCCGCGTCGGTGTACCCGCTGACGGTGACGGCGCGCTTCCAGGAGGAGGTCGTGTAGCCGTCGCCCGACGCGCGCCAGACGCCGCCGACCTTGACGTGCAGGCGCACGCCGTAGTAGTACCAGTCTCCGAAGTCGACGGTGGCGGTCCAGTAGATGCGGGCCGTGGTGTCGTTCACGTTCGACACGGACGTGGAGAGGTTGACGGTGTAGTACGTCACGCCTCCCCTGGTCGTCTGCGCTGATGCCACCTGCTACCCCCTTCCGGTCCTGACGGTCCTCTTGAGTTCGGAGACCAGCGCCCTGAGCGCCTCCGCGACGCGCTCGTCGACCTCGAGGGCCGACCCGTCGAGGTAGATGTTGTAGACGTCACCGCGCTGGCCCCCGAGCTTTGCCATCTGCTCGGCGATGGTCGCCGCGAACGGCTCCGAGTACTTTCGGTTGGTGAGCGGCACGATTGCCTCGGCGCCGTCCTCGCCCACCCAGTCGAGCGGGTAGCCGGTCACCGGCGCGTCGACGATGGCTCCGTGCGCGTGCATGCGGATGCCGCCATCGGCGTGCCGTATGCCGCCTGCGGCCTTCTCGTTGCGCGTCCTGTTGACGGTCACGTAGGTCGTGGTGATCGTCGCCGACCTTGAGTGGAACGGCTCGTTCATCACCGCCTGCATCGCAGACTGGCACTTCGGCAGCGTCCCGTAGCTCGCCTTGGCGGTCATCTCCTTGCTCTTGAGCTTGGTGCCGTTGAGCTTGTCCACCGAGGTCTGCGCCCTGTCGACTTCCTTCTTGTCGACCTTTGTCTTGGCGCTCTTGGACTGGAGAGCCGTGCCGTTCCAAGTCACGAGGTTGCCCTGGGCGTCGCGCAGGTCGCCGACGCTCACGTCGACGACGCCGTTCTTGTCCATCAGCTGCGAGCCGTTCCAGGTGTAAACGTTGCCCTGGGCGTCCATGAGCTGGGCCTGGTTGACGGTAACGTTGCCGTTCTTGTCGACGATGGGCTGCGCGTTGTAGTTCTGGACGGCCCACACCATCTGGTCGATGTTGCCGTTGAAGTTGCTTGCGAGCGCGGCGAGGTTGGCGGAGCCGATGCTGTTGAGCGTCTCGGTCGACACGCCGGCCGCGGCGCAGGCGTCAGAGAACGCGCCGAAGTCGATGTTCTCCTTCGAGAACGCCTTCTTGAGCTTGCCGCCCATGTCCTCGAGCGCGGCCTGGATCTGGCTCGCCGCGCGGACCGTCGAGGCGGCGCCCTCGTCCATCGAGACGCCCCACCCGTCGAGGTCGTCGACGATGGAGCGGGCGGTGCCGTCGTAGTCCTGAGCCAGCTTGGCGAGCTGGTCGTCGCTGAGGCTCGCCAGCTGCTCGGTGTCGACGCCGAGCTGCGTGAGAGAGCCGGAGACGGCGGACAGGGTCTCGCCGTTGGCCGAGAGCTGCGCCTGGAAGAGCGTCAGCTGCGCCTGGGCGAAGTGCTCGAAGGTGCTGCCAGCCTCCTGCGAGGTCAGCGCGGCGTCTCCGAGCTTGCCGTTGAGGACGTCGATGCTCTCCGAGGCGGAGTCGAACTGCTTCTTCGCCTCGTTGTACTCCCTGCCGACCTTCTCGGTGCAGGCGAGCGCCTCGAGCTCGCCCTTGGAGAGCTCCGGGTAAGTCTTGGCGAGTTCCTTCAGGCGGTCCTGGTAGGGCTTCGTCTTGGAGGCGAGCGTGTTTGCCGCCTCGGACTGCGCCTGGTACGCCTCGGTGAGGTTCGCCGTGAGGGCGCTCACCTCGGCGTCCTTCTTCTTGGATGCGACGAGCTCGTCGATGGACTGCTTGAGGTTCTTGACGTTGCCGTCCGCGTCGACGTACCGCCCGTTCGCCACGTCCTGCGCCGAGATGTTGAGCCCGAGCTGGTCGTTGAGCAGCTGGAGCGCCCACGTGAGCCGGCCCTGTGCGTCGGTGGACAGGTCGGTCTTGCCGGCGTAGTTGTCGATGATCTGCTGAGCGGTGTTGAGCTGCGCGATCTGCGACTCGGCGGCCCTCGTGTTCTCGTTCATGGCGTCGACGTGCTTGCTGATCGACTCGGCGAGCTCATCGACTGACATCGCCGAGAAGGAGGACTTCTTGCCTACGTTCTCGACCCTGCCGGCGTAGGACTCGAGCGCCACGGTGTTTGAGGCCGCGTCGACCAGGCCGGTCGTGGCCTTGTTCAGCGCGTCCGTGCGGGCCTGCCACTCGACCTGCTTCTCGATGAGTATGCCGATGCCGGCGGCCGTGACGGTGCAGCCGATCGCGACCGGGTTGAAGCCGACGCCAACCGCCTCGAGCGCCTCGGCGAACGTACCGGCGCCCCCGCGGGCGAGCTTGAACGCCTCGGTGGCCTTGCCCACGCCGCTCGCGACGCCGGTGAGGACCGGTACCGCCTTCTGCCACGCCGCGATGCCCGCCGCCCCCGAGACGATCTCGGGTGCCAGGCTCTTGAACCCGCCGTAGAGCTGCTTGACCATCGGCATCGACGCCGAGACCCCGCCGTTGACGACCCTGAAGAAGCCGTTCACGGCGCCTTTCGCGTCGTCGAGCACCCCGGCGATGTTGTTCCTGCCGACCGCCTCGAGCGTGCCGGTGACGCCCTTCGTAACGGCGTTCGACATGTTCTGGATGCTCGTCTGGACGCCGCCGGCCGCGGTCTCGGCCTGGTCCTTGAAGGACGCGAAGCTCGCGCCGCCCTGCGTGTCGAGCTCGACCATCTTGTCCATGAGCTGGTCGAGCGTGATGGTCGGGTCCTTGCCCCCGCCGCCGAGCGCCGCGTACAGGTCGTTGGCGTTCGTCGTGGGGCCGAGCATGGATTTCGCCAGCTGGTCCATCTGGCCCGGTGCGGCCGTCGTCAGCGAGCGCCAGTCCTCCATCTCGGGCTTGCCCTTGGAGAGGATCTGGCGGAACTGCTCCATCGCCGCCGAGCACAGCTGGGTAGAGCTGCCCGAGGCGATGAGCATGTCGTTGAGCGCGAGGCCGACGTCGGTGGCCCTGTCGAGGTCACCGACCGTGGCGGTGATGCCCTGGACGACCGAGACCATGTCGTCGAGCCTGGTGGGCAGTGTCGACAGGCGGTCGGACATCTTGCCGATCGATGCGTTGGCGGAATCGGCGGAGTACCCGAGGGACTGCATGACCTTCGGGTAGTTGTTGAGCGTGTCGAAGCGGCTGATCGCCGACCCGACATGGGACGAGATGGAGTCCATGGCCTTCGACGTGAGCGTCGAGAAGGCGCCTATCATCGCGCCGGAGCCGGCCAGCCCCTTCCCGAACCCGGAGCCCGTGCTCTTGCCGAGGCTGGAGCCGGACTTGCTCGCCTGCCCCTCGCACTTGCCGAGCGCGGACTCGACCGACTTGGTAAGGTTGTCGAACCTGGGGACGATCAGCAGGTCCGCGCGTCCGATCTCAGCCATCCGTCACCTCCACCCACTCGGTGTTCTCGATGCGGGCGCGAACCGACGCCGCGCGCTCTGCCGCGGCGCCGGCGGCGGCCACGTCCCTCGGGCGGGGCACCCTCGGGGCTTCCGATGCCTTGCCGCCGCACAGCGCGGTCGCCGCCGCGTAGACGCTGTCCACGATGTCCGCCGCCAGGTGCTGCTCTCGGGTCCAGCTGCGCTCCGGGTGTAGGGCCGCCACGGTGAGCGAGCCGTCGGGCAGCGTCCTCACGAGGTCGTACGCCTCGGCGGCACCGACCTCGTCGTAGCAGCAGCCGTAGTAGGCCCTGAAGTCGTGCCTGAGCAGGGGCAGGTGACGCTCCTCGAGGTCGGCGAGCTCTAGAAGTTTTTTAGTTCGGCCGAGTAGAGCAGCTTGTTGTATGCGTAGCCCAGCGCGTCGTCGTCCTGCGTGCCGTCGTCCTCGGTCACGGCCTCCATGAGGCTCGCGTGCTGCTCGTCGCCGAGGAGGAAGCGGAACGCCCCGTCGAGCTCCTCGGTCGTGCGGTCCTCCTTGTTCATGGCGTCGATGAAGCGGCGGTCGTGCGCGCGCTTGACGGGGATGCTCATGGCGATGCCGAGCACGGTCAACTCGGCGCAGCGGCCGCGCTTCTGCTCGATGAGCTTCGCCTTGTCCGCAGCCGTCTGCGCGGCGGCGGTCGTGAAGCCGAGGACCTTGGCGTAAGCCTCGAGCTCGCCCTCGTCCATCATTGCCAGGTAGTCCTTGTTCATCTTTCCTCCCAGATAAAGGGCCGCCCCGGCAGTGCCGGGGCGGCGTTCTCGTCATGGCCCTGACTACGCGGCGGGCTTCGCGCGGTAGATGTCGAACAGCGGCTTGTCCGCGGTCTTGATGACCGTGAAGGTGAAGCCGTACTGCACCAGCCCGCCGGGCTTGTGCTCGACGTCGTCATAGGAGTCGATGGAGACGCGCGGGATGACGGTGCGGCGGAGGTTGCCCGTGTCCTCGAGCTCGTCGATGACGAGCGGGACGCGCACGTCGGAGTTGGCGACGGCCTTGATATGGCTGAACGTTCCGTCCTCGTTCGTCTCGACGTTGTCGGCGCCGTAGCGCAGCTTGGCGACGGAGGAGCGGACGGACTCGATGAAGACCATCTTGTACTGGTGCTTCTCCTCGGAGACCTTGGTGAGCACGATGGACTGGTGCCAGCCCTTGAACTCGTTGACCGTCACGCCCTTGGAGGCCGTGAAGCCGTCGGGCGACAGGTCGCCCAGCGACACGAGGTCGGTGAGCGTGGAGATCTTGGTCGTGGCGTCGGCCGGGAGCGTCGGCTTGGCCTTGAAGCTCGTGTACACGCAGCCGCCCTCGACGGGTGAGCCGGTGGTTACGAGCGAGGGGTCGATATCGGCCGTGGGGACCGTGTCCTCTGCCGCGAGGGCGATCTTGGCCTCTTCGTTGTTGGATGCCATTTATCCTTCTTTCGGTTGGTATGTCTTCAGTCGGTACAGCGCGTACCAGCGCGGGGACCGGGCGAGGTAGTCGTAGTCGGTCCGCATCTCGAGCTCCTCGCAGGCGCAGAAGCCCCGCTCGAACGGCAGGCGCGACATGGCGTCGCCCACGCGCTCGGCGAGATCCTCGGCCTCGGCCTCGGTGGGCGCCCACATGAGCACCTCCACCTGCGGCGAGTCCACGAGTGCGTCCTGCCGCGCGCCCCCGCACCGGCGGACCACGGCGACGGTCCCCGGCCGTTCCCCGGGCAGGCCGACCTGAACGGGCACGCCGCCCAGGGCGGACTCGAGGATCGCCCTGAGCTCGCCCGTCACGTTGAGTCTCGGCACGTTCCCTCCTTACAGCAGGTGGTCGAGCGTGTGGTTGCGGTTCTGGTCGAATGCGCCGGCCGGGGTCGCGACACGCACGACGCCGAGGGTGTCGCAGGAGCCCGACTTGACGACGCCCACGTAGGGGGCGCCGTCGAAGGCCCCGGGATGGAGTTTCTCGAGCGACTTGCGGTAACCCGACGGCAGGTGGTGCGACGCGGCCGCGGCGTTGGCCCTCGCCGTGAGGCGGGCGGTCTCGATCGCCACCCAGGCGCGGACGCCCGCGCCCTTCGTGACGGCGATGACGCCCGCGTCGCTGTGGACGAAGCGCCCGAACTTGATCTTGTCAGCCATGGACCCTCCCCGCCGTCGCCGTCATGTTCCACGCCGTGGGGCAGGGGTTCGTGATGTCGGGGGAGCCGACGACCAGCAGCGCGGTGTTGGGGTCGGCGGGCATGCCGCGCCCCGTCAGGGCGATGCGGCAGCGCGCCAGCGGCGGCCCCGCGTACGTCTTGGGGAACGCGATAGAGTAGCTCGCCTCGATGCCGTCCGGCCGGACGGCATCCCCCACATCAGAGCCCGCCAGGGGCCGCACGAGGCACCCCGTGACGACGGTGGCCTCCCACTCGACGACAGGCTCGCCCATGGCGTCCCTGCCCGTCTCCGTGCTCGACAGCACCGTCACCTCCTCGCCCATCACGGCCTGCGCCCGTAGCTCGGGCACACGGTGCCGATGCGTTGGCCGCGCCCGAGGAGCCTCTTGAGCGCGGTGAGCGTCGAGCGGTCGAAGTAGGCCGTTCCGCTCGGGTTCTGGTAGGTGAAGCTCCCCTGGAACCCGTTGGCCGTGAAGCTCGACTGCGAGACGCCGGTAAGGTCCTCCACGCCCATGGGCGCGCAGGCCGGCTGGACCAGCTTCTTGCGGGCCGCGTCGGTCACCAGGTCGCGGGCAAGCTCGCGGGCATCGCCCGTCAGGGAGCGGTAGCGCGGCATGCCGAGGGTCGCGCGGAGCTTCGCGCTCTGCCGCGACAGCTCGGCCGCGATGCGTTCCTCGTCGGTCGCCGCGTCCCCTGTGTCGATGCGGTACTCGTCGACCGTAGCGAACGCGTAGTCGTCCACGTCGGCCTCCTTACTTGGTCGTGATGGTTCCCTTCACGATGTAGTCCTTCACCTCGGGGAAGAACGTCGCGCCGGCGAGCACGTTGGTCTCGACCGACACGTGGTCGTACGCCGGGGTGTGCGCGACGCCGATCAGGCCGGAGTCGGAGACCGTGTACGTGAGGCCGGAGGTCGCGAGCTCGCCGAAGTCCACGCCGAAGATGCGGATGTTGTCGGCGGGGGTGGCGATCATGGTTCCCTTGTCGACCTGGTTGGTCAGGAAGACGCCCGAGAGGCCCAGGAAGTTCTCGAGGTAGGTGAGGCCGAACAGGTTCTGGTCGGTGATGGTGGCGGCGCCTAGGTAGTCGGCGGCGTCGTCTCGGTTGATGAAGTGGACGACGCGCTCGGCGGCGTCGCCGTTGGTCTCGAGGGTGTTGCCGAGCTTGGCGTCGACGGCCGCGGCGCATGCCTGCAGGCCCTTGCCGGTCGCCGTGCCCGTTCCCTTGAGCAGGAAGGAGAAGAACTGCGAGACGATGCTGCGGCGCACGAGCGATGCCATGTGCTTGTCGGTCTTGAGCACGGCGTTGACGTAGCCGGACTGCTGGATCGCCTTGTGCGTGGTCATGCGGCGGTACGGGAAGGCCTCGGCCTCGCCCACGGGCTCGTAGGTGGCGGTGAACTTGGACAGCGCGACCTCGTCGCCCTCGACGTAGGACGTGCCCGAGCTGGATCCCAGCTGGACTGCGGTATCGCCGGTGGCGGACTCCTTGGAGCCGGCGGTCTTGGAGTTGTTGAGCTCGCCGGTCACCTTGAGCATCTTGAGCGTGGTGCCGGCGGCGATGGTCTCGGCGCCGAAGATGCCGAGGACCTCGAGCAGGCGGTCGAGGTCGCCCTCGAAGTTGCGGATGAACTCCTGGTCCATCGAGGCGTTGATGGCCGTGGAGTCGGAGATGTTTGCGGGTACGGGCATGTTTGCCCCTTTCTTACTTGTAAAGGTCCATGTGCGCGGCGCGGGCCATGATGCGCTTGGCGGGGTCCTTGATGGACTCGATGGACTCCCTGTTCACTTTCTTGCCTCCGCCGGATCCGCCCTTGTCGAGCGGGTAGCCCGGCTGGCGCGACTCGGCGAAGTCGGCGACGGCCTTGGCCGATGCCGTCATCGACTCCTCGTCGTCGCCGTGGATGAGCGCGGCCGGCACGCCGGTGGCCTGCGACACGCGGGCCAGGGTGCGCTCGCGCTCGCGCTCGGCCTCGGACGCGGCGAGGCGTCCCTTCAGGTCGTTGAGCTCGTCGTTGAGGGACTCGACGGTGGGCGCCTGCGCGCCCTGGGCGGCCCACAGGTCGGCCTTGCCCTTGTTCTCCTTGGCCCGGGCCTCCCACTTGCGGGACTCCTTCTTGAATCGCTCGGCCTCGGCCTTCCAGTCGATCGCGGGCGGCTCCTGACGCGCTCCGGGCTCCTGGCCGGCGCCGGGTTCCGCCGGCGCGGCGGGCTGCGGGGGCTCGACGGGATCGGTCACGTTGTTGGCTTGCTGCTGGGTCGGCATCTTGCACTCCTTCCGCCCCGTGCGGGGCTCGTCTCGCGCCCCGTGCGGTGGCGCTGGCGGTCTTTAGGCATGGAAAAGGCCGCCTCCCGTGCGGGCTGCGGCCTCGTGTTCCTGCCGGCGCGTTGCGTGTCTTCGCCGGCGACGCTTGATGGCGCGTCGCGCCCGCCCTCCCACGGGGCGTCCTCACTTGGCCGAGAGCCTCTTGCTCACGCTCGCCGCGGTCTGCGCGAGCGACTTGGCGTAGGGGCTCCCGGGCTTGAAGCCCATGGCCAGCCCCGCCCTGTTCGCGGTGGCCATGCGGGCCTTGAGGTCATCCGGGGACGATGCCCCCTCCATGTACCTCTGGATGTCGCCGATGCTCCCGAACCTCTTCCCGTCCACGAACGCGGCGACTACCTTGCCGCCCCTGCGGTGGCCGCGGGACCCCGAGCGCCTGGACCCCCATTCGGGGTGCTTCCCGCGGTACTCGTCGTAGAGCGCCGCGGGGTCGTATCCGTCGAGCGCGGGGCTGCCGGAGAAGTCGGCGACCGGTATGCACCTGCAGCTCGGATGGCGCTCGGCGCCGGCTGTCGCCGAGCTCTTGAAGACGAAGCCGCGCGAGCCGATCATCCGGCACCAGTCGCACGCGCCGGCGTGCGGCACCAGCGCCCAGCGCGGGTGCGCGGGGTCGGCCATGGCGTTGCCCTGGATCGTGGCGTCCGCGTAGCCCATGACGCGCTGCACGGCCCTCGCCGCGAGCGCCGCGGCGGGCGCGGAGGCCCGCAGCGCCTCGTCGACGTCGCTCGCGAGGAGCCCGCCGTGGCCGGGGTCGAACTGCCGCGGCTCGTATCCCTGCGCCGGGCCGGCGCCCGAGCGCATGGCGGCGTAGAACTCGACGGCCGCCGCGGCGGCGAAAGATCCGAACTTGGCCACGAGCGCCGCGTAGGCGCGCGCCAGCGCCCGGTAGAGCTCATCGCCGTAGAGTCCGGCGAACTCGTCTATCGCCTGCGCGACCGCCGCCTGCAGCAGGTCGGCGTTGATGCCGAGCGCGCGGGCATAGCGGTCGAAGTCCTCGCGCGGTATCACTCCGCCTCACCGCCGGCGGGCGGCAGGGCCGCGGCCTTCGCGGCCTGCGCGGCCATCGTCTCCGCCATGGCGTTGAGCGACGCGATGGCCCCGCTCTGCTGCTTCTCGCGCTCCAGGCGGTCGATGGTCGGCTGGGACAGGCCCACGCCCTCGTAGTAGACGCGGGTGCCCAGCATGCTCTCGTCCGCGGCGGCGAGTTTCGTCCACGCGTCGGCACGCGCCGCGATGGTCGGCATCGAGGGGTCCTTGAAGTACGCCTGGACGGCGCGCTGCTCGTCGGTGAGCCCGGATATCGGGACGCCGTCCTTGACCGCCATCATCATCTGCGCGACCGTCTCGAGCGCCTCGGCGTTGTGCTCGTTGATCTGCTCCACCTCGAGGATGAGCGGGTCGTTCGCCGCGCCCAGGGCGTCCGAGGACGTGTAGGTGTTCGACAGCACTCCCAGCTGCGCCAGCGGCACGTTGGTCGCGCCGGAGAACCGCTGCGCGTCGTTCTCGAAGACGCGCGTGAAGTTGTCCGCGGTCGGGGCGGCGAACTGCCCCACGGTCGGGATGTCGCCGTCCTCGTCCTTGGTGATGGCGAGGAACGACCCGACGTACGCGTTGAACTTGGCGATGGGCGACGGCGGGGCGGTGGGGCCGCCCTCGTCCTCGTCATCGTCATCGCCCTCCCCGCCGTCCCCGTCCTTCACGGAGAAGAGGCCATCCTCGGCGCCGAGGATGTATCGCTGGGGGAACGTGAAGAACTCCGCGCCGACCTCCATGCGCAGCACGTCGCGCATGGCCTTGTCGACGATGCCCAGGATCTCGGGCGTGAGCATGGAGTGGCCGAGCGGGCGGTCCGGGTCGGGGTCGTAGGTGAACACCTCCATGAGCGGGCGACCCATGGGGTTCGACTCCGTCTCGCAGCCCCACTCGTATGGGCCGCCGCCCGAGCCGATGCGCACCAGCGTGAGCACCGCGTCCGGGAAGTGGCACACGTAGCGGGAGGCGTTGCCCGACCTGTCGACGTCGGCGAGGACGACGCCGCAGCGGATGCGGCGGGCGTCCTTGTCCCACAGGCAGCAGAACTGGTTCGCGCTGAACACGCGGACCATCGCCTCGGGCTGTCCGGGGCCGCCCCTCATGACGGTCATGGCCGACACGCCGTATGTGAGGGCGCTCGCGCACGCCTGCCGGTAGAGAGACCTCAGGCGGTTCTCGCGCACGAGGCGCTTGAGGTCCTGGTCCTCCGCGCCGTCGAAGACGAAGCCGTCGAAGACGGAGCGCACGGAGTGCGCCTTGATGGCCTTGGCGCACCACCCGGTGACGCAGTTGACCATCTCAAGCATGGGCGGGATGGAGATGCCGAGGCTCTTCATCTCGTTCTTCATGTCGTAGTAGCGCTTGAGGACGGTGTTGCGCGCCGACATGTCGCCCCAGGTGTCGAACATGTCCTCCACGGCGGCTCGGTACGGCTCGGGGACGGCGTCGAGGTTCGGCGTCTCGACGGAGGCCCCCTGCCCAATTCTCTGGATCACAGTGTCCTCTGCTTCCTGCGCGGGTTGCGCTTGGTGTTTCTCGCGCCCCACAGCGCGAGCGAGCAAGATTCGAGCGGCTCGGGCGACACGGTCGCGTCCTCGGGGGAGCCGAAGCCCCACCCGCCGCGGGACCCGATCTTCCTGCGCACGCACTTCCTCGCCGAATCCTCGAGCGTCGGGTCGTAGGTGTGCGCGAGCGTGCCGTCGTTGAGCGCGTCCACGAAGCCGACGGCGGCGGCGACCACGTCGCGCGTCTGCGGCCTCACGACGTAGCCGCGTGGCGGCTTCATCTCGGCGAGGCGGTCGATGAGCGCGTCGGCGCCCGACATGCCGTCGATGACGACGACCGACGCGGTCGTGCGGCGGTCGTAGAGCCACTCGGCGAGCTCGCGGGCGCCGCCCGCCGTCGTTCCGACCCTGATGAGCTCGACGGCGGCCTTGCCCTTGAGCGCGCGCTGGCCGAGTTTGCAGCCCGACAGCGCGTAGGTCGACCCGTCCCTCGAGAACTTCACCCCGAAGGCCTTCTTGCCGCGGTACCGGTCGCCGATGGCGTCGATGAGGGAGGAGCCCCACGATTCCCGCGGGATGGCCCTCGTGAGCATGGCGGCCGGGCTGAACCAGCCCAGGCGCTCGTGGGCGAAGCCGGTGATCGAGCCGCCGGCGAACTCCGTGCGGGTGAAGTCGAGCGACAGGATGATGCCCATGCTCGGGTTCGATTCGTAGATGAGGTCCACCACGTCGTCGAACGTGGCGTCCTGGCGCGGGCACTCGTCAGTGGCCCACGAGCACCACTCGGTGCTCGGGATGTCGCCGGCTAGGATGGCCGCGCGCGTGCGCGCGAACACGGTGCCGGGGCAGTCCTCGTTGGGCGGCGTGCCCGTGTAGATGATCTGGCGCTCTCCGGTCGCGGACGCGGCGAGCGTGTACATGATGGCGTCGTACTGGGAGTCGGTGAGCTCCTGCGCCTCGTCGAACACGACGAGCTGGATGTCATCGAAGCCTCGCGCGCTTCCGTTGGTGCGCGCCGAGAACTCGATGGAGCCGCCGTTGGTGAGGTAGATGGCCTCCTCGCCGTTCGTGCGGCGGATTCTCTCGACGAGGCACGAGAGCTCGGGGTGCTCCTTGTCCGTGAAGTAGCGGACGAGTCGGTTGAACGCCTTCTTGGCGGTCTTCACGCGGTGCGCGGTGTGGAGGATGTGCCAGCCGCAGACCGCCAGGCGGAACACCTCGTATATCTCGATGACGGCGTTCTTGCCGTTCTGGCGGGGCACGTCCAGGCCGCACGTGACGTAGGCTGGTCGGCCCTCGGCGTCGCACGCGCACCAGTCGGACAGCACGAGCGACTGCCACTCGATGGGCTCCATGCCCAGGTCCCCGCCCAGCTCGGCGGCGTCCTCGCCCTCGGAGTAGGTGGCCTCGCCCACGGCGACCCTATACCGCGGCTCTTGCCTTCCGCGCCTCGTGGCGCTCGGCGATCGAGAAGAGCTTGGTCTGGACGTTCCGGACATCTGGCGCCCCCTCGTGGCCGTCGGTTATGCCGAGCTGCTTGTTGAGTTGCCTGATCTCCGCCGACGCGGTCTTCAGGGTCGCTATCTGCGGGAAGGACTTCAGGTCCCCCATGTCGTTCTGGTAGGCGGTCTGCTCGCCGAAGCTGTCCAGCTCGTCCTGGGCGAGCTCGACGATCTTGTACCACTGGCACAGCAGCGCGAGCGTCGGAGCGTCGGCCTGGGTGAACGAGCGGCCTGCCGTGAGCTCGTCCCACTTGGCGCTCTTCACGGGGTCGCCGGCGACCGCGGCGGGCTTCTCGAGGGACATCCGCCACCTCCAATCGGCATAAAAAAGCCGCCCCTGAGGGACGGCTTTAAAAAATCCTGAATACCGGCAGCCTATCTGAACTGCGAGAGCATCTCGGCGTACGGGCTCAGCTCGGGCGGCTCATAGATGATGTCGCCGCCGTCTTCGGTGCGGTAGTTTCCCGGCGGGAGGTACCTGCCGTTGGGGAGCAGGCAGAGGTTCCCGCGCCACTTGACGCCGTTGGGCATCATCGCCGTGCCGAACTCGTCCTCGTCAAACTCGAAATCGTAGTCAACGTCGTATGCCATCTGGCATCAACCCCTATCACGCATAGGTGCCGGTCTTCTGGGTCACGAGAAGCCCGCTTTTCTTCGGTTGCTTCTCATAGCTGATCTCAATGCCTATTTTAGCAAACTCCGAGGTGTAGGCCTTGTTCATGGCTCTCCACATCGCGATTTCGCTCTGGTATTTCCTGCTCATGACCGAAGCGTCGGCTCGCTTTGCGGCAGACTTGACGGCCTTGCCGCTCACGCTTTTCGTCACGAGCGAGGAATAGGTCCCCTCGTTCGACGTCGCGACGATCCTTTTGACGCGTCCTCCGCTCCTGTTGTAGGCCGAGGCGATGTATTCCAGGTCGCCGCCGGAAAGAGGGCCTCCCCATTTGCGGCCGTCCGCGCCGCCATGAGGATGGTTATGGATAATCGTCGTGACGCCCTTTTCATGGGCGACGGCGGACAGCGGTGCGACTCTGGTCGACCCTTCATTACCAGTCGACCCCAGCGCATGGACATATCCCGCGTCATCGATATAGGCCGAGTGCTCGTACCTATTGTCCATCAGCTGCTCGCGAAAGCGGGCTATGGCAGACTCCACCGTCGTTCCCCCAGCAGTGCCCTTGTTCAGGGATGCGACCGCGTAGGCTGACAGTGTCGATCCGTCCTTGGCTGAACGCTTGCCGGAGTAAGAGTATGAGCCCCTACCTCCCACGGAAACCGCCTCCCTTGTACTCGACGACCTCGCAGCCGCCGAAATCGAATCCAATGTCGCCGCCGTAGAGCAGCACGCGCGCGGGCTCCAGGCGGCTCATTGCCTCCGCCATGCCCTCGCGCCAGACGGCCAGGGCGCCCCCGTCCCCCTTCACGCCGACGGTCGACACGGCGACGGTCGAGCGGCGCGGGACGCCGTCGAACGCGAAGCGGAAGCTCCGGCGTTGCGCCCACGAGAGGGTCGGGACTACACGGAGGCCCTGCTCCTGCCACCAGTGGCCGAGCGCCTGGGAGCGGTAGCGGTTCCACCGCTGCATGGCGTCGGGCATGTCGAGGTACAGCGAGAAGTCGGGCGTGAGCACGCAGTCGAAGCCGCGCAGGCACTCGAGGTAGGCCGCGGGACGGGCCCACACGCGCTCGAACTGGTAGTCGTCGATGAAGAAGTGGCAGCAGCGGCCGGCCTTGTCGGTCTCGGGCGTGCTCTTGGCGTAGTTGAACCCGATCATGTCCGCCGGCCTGGCCATGCACCGCTTCATGCGGGGCATGCCGTCTCGGCCGCAGTCGGATCGGCTGACGAGGCGCAGGTTGTACGCGTCGTCCGTCCTCAGGCGCTCGTGGCCGTAGTCGAGCCGCTTGCTCTTGAAGTCCAGCCCGAACCGCGACATGTCGAAGTCCTTGAGGCTGCGGACCTCCTCGCGAAGCATCGACTTGTTCCAGGTTGCCACCTCGCCGGTCTTGTTGTCGGCGATGCGGAAGGCCTTGATCTGCTCGTCGGTCAGGTCGTCGCAGTACTCGATCTTGGAGTCGGGAATCTCGTCCCACCCCAGGCTTCTGCACGCCTCGACGCGGGTGTGCCCCCATACAATAACCGGGCGCTCGCGGCTCTCCAGGCCGATGGTCCCGCGCAGGCCGAACTCCTTGATTGAGTCGGCGACCACGGGGACGGCGGAGGCGTTGTGCCGCGCGTTTCGCTCATATGGGACGATATCGTGTATCTTCACGTACACACCCGCCTAGTTTTTCTCGGTTTAGCTGCGGTTTTTGCTTGACTTCCGTAAAAAAGCGTATTCGGGGGTATTGCGGCCCTGGCGCGGGATGGTGGCCTGCCACCATCCGTCAAAAGACCCCCGTGGGGTCGAGCGCCGGGGCGCATCCCCTACCATGAGGTCGTTTGCCGCGGCTGTTTCTCGGGCGCGTACGGGGGACTAATAAAGGGAATACGTTCGGACTTGAGCGCCTTGCACAGCTCGACGAAGGACTCAGGAGAGTTCCACGCGGCGAGATGCTCGCGGAGGGCGCGGCGTACGGCCGAGACCTCGGCGACGCTGCGGGCGCGGCGCCAGTTGTTGCAGCAGCGGTGCGCGGCGGCGACGTTGTCGCGGTCGAAGGGCGATCCGCCGCGGCTGACCGGGACGAGCTCATCGCACTCGAAGGCCCCGGGGTTGCCCGGCGGCACCCCGTAGTCTATGGGTAGCCCACATATCCAGCAGGGCCTGCCCTGCGAGCGGAGCCACCGCACGACATGGCGGCGGCGGGCGCCGTTGGCCTTGCGCGGGTTGCCCATCCCCTACCACTCCACCGGGGAGCGCCCTCGGTTGGACATGCACGCCTCGATGCCCCCGTAGCGCAACGCCTCCAGGCGCACGCCCCCGGCACCCCCCGGTCGGCGGCGGGGCGCCGCCGTGACCCCCAGGGCGCGGCGGAACGCCCACGCCATGACCGTGTCGTGGCGGCGGACGGATCGCGCGATGTACTCTCGGCTGACCACGGGCATCATCCCCTATTGAATTAAACGCAATAGTAAGGCCGGAGTCCCTGAACTGCTGAAGGGAACCCCGGCCACTCATCTGTGCTTCCACGCACATCCGACCCGCACACCCGCGCGGGCGGCGCTGCGAATCGACACCCTAGTTATATCCCAATCGCAACGTGCAACGGTGTGCAATTGTGTGCAATCGCGTGCAACTGTAGGCAATTGTGTGCAACCGCGTGCAACCGCGTGCAATCGCGCGCAGTCCGTAGGCAAAGAGAAACCCGCCGGCGCGGGGCCGACGGGCAACGATAGAGATATATGCGGCTCAGACTGCAGCGCGGCCAAGACCCGATCGGGCGGCCGCCAGACCGACCATATCCGTCCAGTCCAGGGCGGCACACAGGTCGGAGTTCACCGACCTCACCGATACGCCCAGCGTCCCCGCGATCTCCTGCAGCGTGCGGTCCTCGCAGTAGCGCAGCTCCAGCACGTCTCCCCAGCGCTTGCCGGGGTTGGCCGAGCGCACGCCCGCGCAGAGCTCGCGCCCGCGCTCCACCTCGCGCCGCAGCTCCGACAGCTCCGCGCCGCTGCGGCGCTCATAGTCGATCCTGTCATCCGTCGAGCGCATGAAGTCCGTCCCGTGCGCGCCCTTGCCCACGGCGTCGTAGCGCTGGGCGCGGACCTGCTCGCGCGCCTGCATCGACTCGATGACCGCCAGGCGACGGTCGATGCCGCGCTGGGCGGCCCGTACAGTCTCCAGATATTCCCTTGCGTCCATGTGACCTCCCGCGTGGTACCATGCTCTACGCCATATAGAGGATGCCGGGAGGCGTCTTTGCCAAAGGCCGCCGGCGCCCCAACGCCAGCGGCCTTAATTATATATCTACCTGCGGAAACTCAATATCTCATCGCGACCTCGCGGCGCATGGCCATGATCTCATCGTGCGCCGGGCCCGTGGGCGCCAGGTAACGGTCGACCTTGTCGCTCTTCGGCCTGGCGCCCCTGCGCCTAGCCTCCTTCGCGCGGTCCTGCTCGTGCTTTCGCCGGCAGTCCTCCGAGCAGTACTTGGCCTTCGGCGCCTGCGGGATGAAGATCCTCCCGCAGACCGCGCAGTTCCTCTCCTGCACGTCCCACATCACGGTCATCTCATCGACCTCCTGCACCTGCAGGCGCGGCGCGCCTCGATGCTCTTGCGCACGCGGCGGTTCTCGACGAGAATCCGCCGCAGCTTCTCAAACAACCTCATTGCCTAGCCCTCCTCGACCTCTTGAGCGCGCGGGCCCGGTCGCGCTCTAGCGCCCGCGCCCTCCGCTCCGTCTCCCCGATCTGCGACGCCGTCACCCGCGGCGCGTCTGCCCGACCGTGCGCGAGCGCCCGGCGCGCGGGACCCGTCACCAGATCGGGCACCGCGCGCCAGGCGGTCGCGCGGAACAGCTCGACCGCCGAGCTGATCACCGGCTGTTCCAGCTGTCCGCGAGCATGGCCACCGCCTGGCGGAACGGCGGCAGGTCCATGCTTCCCCACGCGATGCTGTTCGACATCCCGCAGGCGGGGCATTTCACGCTCATCACGTTGGGCTTGGTCAGGGAACGCTCGCGCACGTCCTCCATCTTGGGCTCGACCCCGCACCGGGGGCACGCCTTGAACTCGACATCGTTAAAGGTCATAACTCTCTCCTGTCTCGTTGAACACATCCCACGTCGTTCGCCACCTCGAGTACGAGTCCATCAGCATCGCCCAGAGCAGGCAGAGTGTCGAATCTTCCCTCAGGCTCTTCGCGGCTTGCATCCGAAGGTCGTACGTAAGCCGCAGGGCGCCGCCGTTGTCGGGGCAGTAGACCTGCACGCCAAACGGCAGGAGACGCTCATCGTACAGCTCGTGTGCGAGGTCCCGGGGACACACGAGCCAGTTCTCGTCGCCGAGGAACGTGAGGCCGTGGCCACTCTTGAAGTCCGCCATGCACGACTTGACCTCGACGAATACGAATTTCCCGTGCTCGAGCGCCGCATTCCGCCCTCCACTGCCCGGAGAGAACGCCACGAAGTCGACCCTATGGTCGGGATCGACCCAGACCTCCTGCGCGACGATGGCGAACTGCCTGCGGAGCTTCTTGGCCACCTTCTCGGACAGATCGGCGGTCACGTCCTTGCGGTTCATTTGTCCTCACACCCATTACTTTCCAGAAACCAGGGCACGAGCCTGCCGACCATGGCGACGGTCTCCAGCGTAGTCATCGTGGTTGCGATGCTGTGGCAGAAGAAGAAGACTTCCTCGTCATCGATCTCGTCCACATCCTTGTCCCCGATCGCATTCAGCATGTCTTGAGCGTCCTCGGCGATCTCGTTGAGCAGATATGCCTTAAAATCCTTATAGCTCTCGTTCACTTAAAGCTCCTCTCCGCAGAACGGGCAGTACTTGATGTCCTCGATGTAGGCGTCCGCCGTCACGTCGGCGCTGACACAGTCGCCGCACGAGCCGTTGACCGAGACGTCTAGCATCACGCTGGTATCCAGCTCGACCCTGACGATCGGCTCGCCGTCGTATCGGCGCATCAGCGTCATGGAGCCCACGGACCAGTTGCAGCCACCACGGTCGGGGGCAGAGTGGATGGAGGCGATGTGGGACCCGCCGCAGAAATAGCAGCTCATTCGCCATCACCCGCGAGCAGGGAGTGAATGCGGTTGCAGATGTTGTGGAGCGCCATCGACTGGCACAACGTGCCGCCGCACCTGTCGGCGCAGGCATCGCACATCCCGGAGACAACGTTGTAGGCGTGCGTCGGTTCTTCGCTGGAAGGGCAGGCCAAAGCAGCTTCGATATCGTTCATCAGGGCGCCGAACGTATCCGGGCGGATCAGGTGCATATCGTCCACCCTCGCGACCCCTTCATCGCAGCAGGCACGCCAAACGCCCGCGCCGAGCAGGTACTCATATCTCCGGACCGTGAGCTCCATGCCGCTGTCCGCAAAGAGCGTCGCGGTCGACAGGGAGACCTTGCGTCCCTCCTTGTCGACAGGGCCTAGCGGAATCACTTCCCAGTCTGGCGTCGTGGAGTTATCGACTATGAAATGTTCCCTCATCACTCGTCACCACCCTTCTCGGCCTTGGCCTCTGCCTGCAGGACGTCCCTCAGGGTGCCGATGCGCTCGATAGCGTCGTCCGGTGTGTGACCGTCCCACTCGGGCGCTCGGTCGAGCACCCTGCACGGGAACATGTCCCAGTACGGCTCGACGTCGTAGTGGTAGGTGGCGGGGCCGGCGGGCGTGTCGATGCCCACGATGAACATGCCGTCGTACATCGTCCCGTCATGGTGGTGGAGCGACTTCCACGAGCGCCCGCGGAACATGGCCACGATCACCGAGAACAGTACCGCCCGGTGGTGGTAGAGCTCGTCGAACGTGTGGTACCCGTCCGATGTGGAGCCCGTGACGGGCTCGGGCTCTATGCGCCGGACGAGTCCGTACACCTCATCGATGTCGACGTTCACAATGCCGCAGACATCGCGGGACGGATGAAGCCCGAGTGCGTGCAGGACATCCTCCCCATCTGCGACGCTCGTGACGGTCGGCCACGCGAAGGGGTCTTCCACGGTCTCGACTTCGAGGCTCTGCACGAGCCTCTTAACGTCCTTGAACCACTCGTTCCTGTCGCTCATTTCGTGCTCCAATCCTTCTCGATTTCCTTCTCCTGAGCGACCATGATCAGCGCCTTGTTGAGGCATCGCCTCGCCTGGCGCAGCTCATCGCAGATGTCGCACCCCTGTCGCAGCCTGTCGCACTCCCTGAGCGACCTCTTGGCGTCCTCGAGCCTGCCGATGGCGAGGTCGATCCAGTCGGCGGGTCCGCACACGTAGCTCATCGCGACTCACCCCTCACGCCGAAGACCTCCGCGAGGATGTCGCCGGGCGCTGCCACGAACGGCTCCGCGCTGACCGGGTCGTACATGACCTCCAGGTAGTCGGGGTAGCCGTAGGTTATGCCGGCGGTCAGGACCTTCGGCTCGGTCTCCTCGCCGTCACCGGCGGAATCGTCGGGCTCGTCCACGGGCAGGCACTGGTAGCCCCAGATCACGCTCACCTCGTGCCCGTCCAGAATGGTCTTGGTGCGCTCGATTCGCATCCGGTAGCCGCCCACCGGCCCTGTGTCGTACGTGTCGTCGGCCCAGGGAATCCGGTGCCTGTCGAGGGCGTCCCGGTAGGCCCTCATCACCGCTGAGATCTCGGTCAAAACCTTCTCACTCTCCAATCTCAAAAGAATTAGGTGTTCTTTGCGCCGGGGGCTTCCCCGACGGCGCCGTTTCCGCCCTCTAGCGGCGGGAACCCCATCGCCTGCTGGCCCAGCTGCCCGGCCGCCGTTGGCACACCTTTGGCATACCTCCAGCTCGGTTCCTTGCCGCGCGCGAGCTTGGCGATGTCCTCGTACAGGTCGGCCTTCTGCTTCCGGCTGGCACGCGCCGCGGCGAGCTTCTGTTTCTTGGCCAGCAGAACGGCCTCCCTGCTCGACATGACGTTCGCCATGTAGATGCGCGTTATGTCGAGCGGCCGGCCGTGGGCGGGGTCGGCCTTCTCGTTCCTGAGCATCTCCATGAGGGTGATCATGACGCCTCCGCTATCTGGCGCTCGAGCTCGGCTATGAGCTCGTCATCGGTCTTTACGGGCTGCCACACGGAAGCACGCTCGACCTCCTGCGAGGTCTGCCCGCCCCGTGCCTTGCGGTCGGCATCGAAGCCGACCTGCTTGCGGCTCCAGTTGCGGGCGAGCGCCCACACGTCGGTCACGGGCAGGCCGCTCGGCAGCGCCCAGCCCTGCGCGGCGTAGTGGTCGAAGAACTGGCGGGCGTCGCCCCGGAGGCAGTTGGCGGCGAAGTACGCCTCCACGTCCTCGGCCGACGGGGGCTCGAAGTCATCGGGTGCTTGGCGAGCCGCGCTATAGCCCGCTAGGGCTATCTCCTTCTCCTTCTCTTTCTGTCGGCTACCCTCTCGCCTACTGGGTTGACTACCCCCTTGGCTACCCCCTTGGCTACCCCCTTGGCTACCTCCTTGACCTCCTGCATTAGCCGCCCTCCTGAGACCCCCAAGGCTGCCGTTAACCATGGCGTCGATGCGGCCCCTTGCGAAGGTGAACGCCGCCATGGTCGTCGGCTTCAGCTTGGGCTCGACGCCCTCGTAGCCGTAGCGCAGCATCGCCCAGGCGAGCGCCATGCCCTCCCTGTCGCCCAGGGCGCGGCAGCCCTCGTAGAAGTCCCTATTGAAGTTGAAGTTATTCATCCGTATCGCCTCCGCAGATCGAATCGGTAAAGGCCGCGGCGGCGGCCTGGTCACGGCCCGGCATGACCGAGCCGTAGGTGCCGAGCGTCGTCTTGACGTCGGCGTGCCCCAGGCGCTCCTGCACCGTGCGCATGTCGAAGCCGTGCATGAGCAGCCAAGAGGCGTGCGTGTGCCGCAGGGAATGGAACACCGTCTCATCCGGCAGCCCCAGGCCCCTCACGAGCGACTTGAAGCGGCTCGTCACGGTGGACGGGCGCGCGATGGCGCCTGCCGGCCCGAAGGTCACCACCAGCGCCGCCGGGCCCTTGCGCGAGAGCCACGTGTCCTGCCACTCGAGGTGGCGCTGCAGCTGGGCCTCCACCGCCGGGGCGAGCGACACGTTGCGCACGCGCCTGCCCTTGGTGTAGGCCTGCCGGTGCAGCTCGGGGTGCTCGACCGCCTGCCCCGCCACGTGCAGGTCGTGCAGGGCGCGGCGCCAGTCGCGCCGCTGCAGACCGCAGATCTCCCCGCAGCGCAGGCCCGTGTTGAGGGCGAGGTAGACCGCCATGGCCTCGGTGCGCTTCGAGATGTTGGCTCCGGAGGCGGATCGCGATGACATGGCGGAGACCAGCGCGCGGGACAGCTCGTCGGTGTCGAGCTCGGACAGCGCGAACGGCTCCACGGGGTCGGGCGAGGGCGCGGGCACGTCGAGCATGATGTCGCGGCCCAGCGCCGGCCGCCACGAGCGGTAGGCGCCCTTCAGCAGCGCGTGCATCTTGAGCAGCGTCTTGGGCGACAGCCCCTTGCCCGTCCTGGGCGCGAGCAGCATGCGGTACGCCGCCGACACGTCCCATGGCTCCAGCTGGTCGTAGGGAAGCCGGCCGATGGTCGGCTCCACCATCGTCCTGACCACGCTGCGGTACGTGGCCACCGAGTTGTCGGACAGGCCGTTGACGGGGTCGGAGATGTACGTCTCGAGCATCGAGGACAGGCGCTTGGAGCTGTCCCGTGCGGAGGAAGGGTCGAACGTGGCCGCCCACCTGTCGCACTCCACCTGCGCCTGCTCGCGCGTCAGCTCCGCGTCCCACGACCTGTACGGCCTGATCCGCCTGCCGGTCACGCGGTCGGTGCCCATGTAGGGGCGAGCGAACCAACGCCCGTCCGCCCCGCGCTGCACGACCGCCCGTCGCTCGCTAGATGTCGGCATCGACGCCCAGCTCCGCCGCCATGTCGCGGATCTCCCTGCGCGCGTCCAGGTCGGTGGTCTGGACGCTGTCGGCGTGCCCGTGGGGGTCGGCGCCGAGCACGGCGATGAGCATGAGCTTGCGCGCATTCCTGTCCGGGACACCCGCCTGGCTGAAAGCCGCGCAGAGCGTGTCGGTGCACTCGCAGGCGAGCGCGAACAGATCACTGAGGCTGACCGAGCCCACGAAACATGAGTTGCCGGAGCCGTCACCGTTGCCAGTCGAGAGCACCGTGCAGCGGCACTCGAAAGCGCGGGCCTCGCCGCACGCCTCGACCGTCACCCTGACCCTCTTCTCGCTACTCATCCTTCTCCTCCTCCTTGGCGCTCGCCTGCACCCTCTCCATGAGCCACACGTCCTCCTCGCCGGGCTCGAAGCCCGCGGAGCAGAAGATGTCATAGTGGTCGAGCCACGCCTCCGCGTCGTCGCCGCCCCAGCGGTTGTTGAGCTGGGCCATGTCCTTTGCCGCCGCCATGAGCCAGCAGCCGGCCTCGTACTCGCTGGGCCTGCACGCCTTGAGGTTGCGGGCGAACTCGTCGCGCACGGCACCGAAGCGCTCCTCGTTCTCGGGGTTGCTGTCGCCGCCTATCGCCACGAGCAGCGCGGGCGGGTCCTCGCGGCCCACGCGCACCTCCATCATGAGGTCCTTGGACATGGCGAAGGCGCCGGACGCCACGAAGCCGATCAGGCTCCTGTACAGCCCCTCGAGCGCCGTCTTCTCGCGCGCGGCCTCCTGCTCGGCCCGGATCTCCTCCTCGGTCTTCTCGGGCTCGGCGTCATCGCCGCCCTTCGGAGCGAAGAGGTCCCAGTAGCTGCCCTTCCACACGGCAACGGTACCGGCGGAGAACTCCTTTGCCTCGAGCTTCGCGGCGGCGGCACCGCAGTTGGCCCAATCCACGTAGGCGAACCCATCGGGCCGTTCCTTCACCACCGGGATGCCCGCGTCCCCGAGCGCGTCGTAGTCCTCGGCCTTGGCCTCCTCGCGCTCGACGCGGCGGCGGATGCTGTCGGCCTTGCCCGCCCAGCCCTCGCCGGCCGCCAGCACGGCCTCGACGTCCTTCTCGTCGTCGAAGGCGCTCGCGGCCTCCAGCTGGTCGAGCGTCACCTGGCGGCCCTCGATGCTCCCGCGCAGTTTGCGCGCGGCGCGGATCTGTCCGGCGGTGGCTCGGCTCGCGCGCTCGATGCGCTGCTCGTCGACGCCAAGCACGAGCATCTGCTGCACGCCGCGGGCGCGCTCGGCCTCGGTCAGCTGGCGCTTGTCGTCGGTGGCGAGCATGGCCACGAGCTCGTTGGCCTCGTCCATCGTGTCGGCCACCAGCGCGGACACCTCGCGGTCCTCGCCGTAGATGGACGACAGCGCGCGGTAGCGGCGCTCGCCGTCGACGATACGGAACACGTTGCCGTCCGCCACGACCACGGGCGGGTTCAGCGGCTCGCCGCCGGTCGCCTCGATGCTGCGGGCCAGGGCGCCGATGTCGCCGAAGTCCTCGCGCGGGTTCTGCTCGCTCGGGCGGATGTCGCCCAGGCGAACCTGCCTCTTCTCAAACTGCATGCCATATCCTCCTGACTAGTAGTACATCCCGCTCGGCGCGGTCCCCTCGATGGCGCCGGCGACGGCGATCAGGCCGATGAGCGCCACGGCGCACACGACGCTGCGCACGCGCTCGGGAAGCGAGTCCCACCACGCGCCGAGCCTGCAGCCGGCATCCCAGATAAAATCGACCATTACGCCACCCGCCTCGGACGGCGAGCGGGCACGCAGTCGGGCGAGGGCAGCGCCGGCACCGCGCCGCGCGCCATGATGGCGGCATCGATGTCCTCGCTGCGCACCACCTCGCGCGAGCTGTTGGGGTTGAGCGACGGGTAGCGCGGGATGACCCCTTGCATGACCATCGCGCGGAACGTGACGTTGTCGCAGCAGGCGTATTTCGCGCCCTTGGCTATAGACATCCACATGGCCTTCTCCTTTCATTCGTATGAGCCAATCCCTTGCCGGAGGGCCGCACCAGATGGCGCAGCCGGAGGGCGCTCCCCCGCCAAAGGGAGCGGTGCCGCCGCCCCGCCAAGTCGGCGGCGGCACCATATGGGCCGGAAGTAGGGAGTCCGGCCCCGTCACGCCGCGGGCCCCGCGGAATGGGGCGGTACGGAACCCGTGGCGCGACGGGGGCGGGCCCGCCGTCAGCGGCGCATGAGGCCGAGGCCGACGCCGAACAGGAACGCGAAGGAGAGTGCGAGAATGAAGCCCATGGGAACCTCCTTGGAAGGGAATCGAAGAGACGGTGGCGGGCCCGCGTCAGTTGCAGAGCGACCCGACCACCCACGCCGCGATGAACGGCAGCGCCGCGGCAAAGCACACCCGCGCGAGCAGGTGCGCGCCCTGCGCGATGCAGAGCCACCCCGCGACATTCATCACGACGGCCGAGGCCAGCAGCGCCCGGGTCATTCCTCTTCCTCCAGATCCTCCATGGGCACGCCCAGCGCCCTCGCGAGCCGCTTGGCCGCCCCGTACTTCGCGTCGGCTATCCCCCGGCGCTCCCAGTTCCGTACCGTCGTCTCGGTCACGCCCGCCTTCACCGCGAGCTTGAACTGCGAGAGTCCCGCCTTCTTGCGGAGCCGTCTGATCTCATTCATCTCCGTGTCCCCACGAACCCGTAAACTCCTTTGCGTTCATCCCTTTACGCGAAAGGAGGTGATTACATGTCAAAACCGAAGGTCGAACTCAATGAGAGAAACCTGGGCCGCATCTTCACCAGCGGAATCGAGCGCGTCATTGCAACCGAGGGCTACGAAGCCCGCTGCCAAGTCTGCGGCCTGAGCTTCACTCTCCGACCGGAATCGATGCGCTGCCCCCACTGCGGGACGGACTACCGCACGCGATGACCTCGTAGTTGAGCTCGACTTCACCGAGCTCATTGAGGATCTCGGCGGCCGCCTGCAGGTGCTCCGAAGCCTCCCTCGCCTTCTCCGCGAGCTCCAGGGCTTGGGAGCACCTGCCCCTGAGTTTCAGCTCGCCCACCTTCTTGCCTCCCATCTCTTCCCCCATCCCTACGCGGCCTCGTCCGTGTTCCAGCCCATCAGGTCGTTGGGTGTGCAGCCGAGGGCCTGGGCGATGGCATACGCCTTGTCGACACCCGGGACCATCGAGCCGTTCTCATAGCCGATGATCGAAGATGCCGAGAGCCCCGCCTTGTTGGCCAGCTGCTCCTGAGACATATCGGCGCGAGCGCGGGCGGCGCGCAGGTTCGCTCCGAACTCGTCCTTCGAAAACTCCATTTCGTCCTCCTTCAAAATGTGCGGGTTTCTTCCTGTTGCTTGAAACTATAGGCGGATGTCTGCCTATTGGCAAGAGAAAACTTTGCAGAATCTTGCTCATTCTGAAGAAAAGCTATAGGATTCTCGGCAACAACCGTCCTATTTAGGAGGCGTATATGAATCTAAGAATTAGGGAAGTGAGAAAGAACCTTCACATGTCCCAAACGGAGCTTGCCGACGCAACGGGAACAAGCCTGAGAACGGTCGGCTCTTGGGAGAGAAGCGAGAGCCTCCCCAACGTCGAGCAGCTCTGGAAGTGCGCCAAAGCTCTTAACACCGACCCCAACGACCTGCTCGGATGGTACGAGGAGCATCCCGAGGACAAGCCGACGGCGCCGGCGGGCGCGGAGGGCGAGCTGATCGTCTGCTACCGGCAGAGCACCGAGAAGAGGCGCTCGAAGATCCTGGAGACGGCACGCGACCAGGCCGAGCTGTCCCAAAATCAGGCTGCAGCGCCTGAAGGCGAAGGGCTGGAAGCGGATCAAGTAAGGTCCGCGTAGACAACGGGCACCAAAGCGCCAGCTACTCCCCCATTTTCGTAACCCCACGAAAACGGACGGATCGGCTTGACCGTGCCGAGGACAACCGGTAATTTGGACAGCGGTATTGACGCGGGGACCCCACGGGGCCCGCGTCCAAGGAAAGGCGGCTGTCCCAATGGGCGGCCGCCTTTTTCATTTAGGGAGCACATTTCATGGACAACGCAATTGACGAGCTCATAGCGGAATGCGGGGAAATCCTAGCAAACCCCGATTCCTACAACCTCGAAAGCGAGGCCAAGAGAATCGAGTCGGCGCTAGAAACAGTGGTGCCCAAGGTCCGCGTGGGCCTGAAGATGTTCCGCGCGACGATTGGCGGGCAGTCGTCATACGGGAGGAAGGATGCCGCCGAGGACATACGGCGGCTACAGGCGAAAGCGAAGCTGTACGCCGATGACAGGCGCATGAGTTATGAGATTGAAAAGATGAAGTCCTCCACGGCGAGGACAAACGTGAGCGTCGAGCAGCACGCAGACAGCAATGCGACCTCAAGCTCGAGCTCGACGTCCTCATCTTCCCTGAGGGCATCCGTCGACAACTTGATGGAGAC
Source organism: Collinsella sp. (assembly GCA_014871645.1). Lineage (GTDB taxonomy): Bacteria > Actinomycetota > Coriobacteriia > Coriobacteriales > Coriobacteriaceae > Collinsella. The sequence goes on along the minus strand of WGSN01000011.1, from coordinate 3,097 downwards.
GATCGCTGCGGACCAGGGACTCACTACGGAAGACAAAGACATGCTCGCAGCATGCCTCGCCCAGATGGAATTGGCAGCAAAGCGTGGCGACCAGGCATCGCTGGCCGACCGCATGATCAAGGGATTGGAGATAGCGAAGAAGGGCGGTGAACTGGTAGCAGGCATCCTCTCCATCGGAGGGAAGATCGCGGGCTTCCTCTAGACGCCCATGTACCCGATGAGGACCCATTGCCCGGTCTGCGGGCACCTCACGGCGCGCACGTCGTACTCGGACGCCAGGGAGTACGCGCACGGCCTGAGCGTCGCAAACGGGACGGGGCCCGCGGTGTCGTCCTTCACGCCCAGGGCGACGACCTTCACGGTGTCCCCGCGCTCCTGCGACACGAGTTCGTACCCCAAGCTCAACGGGATGCCCGTGAGCCCGTCGTAGATCATCGTGTCGGGGGAATCGTCCTTGTACGTGTATGCGCCGACGCTATAGCGATCCATGGGTACCTCCAGGAGCGTGAATGGTGTTCATCACGATTATGACCCGCGGCGCGGCTAGGTTTTTTCGATTTTTTCTAAAAAACCCAAGCTGGCACCTCAGCTGTCAAAGATTCTTTGACAGCTCCAGACATAAAGAAACCCCGTGCGGCGATCTTGGCGGATCCGCTTGGGCGGCATTAAAACTATAAATACTTGCTATTTAACTTGATTGATAACTATCAACTGTTTATAATTAAATTGTCGAAAGGAGGAGAGATGCCCAAGGAGCAGGAGCCCGCGCAGGTGCTCAAGCGGTTCAAGAAGGAGGGTTGGACGCTCTATACCGGCAAGGGCAGCCACGTGGTCGCGCGAAAGGAAGGAATCCAGATCAGCGTGCCCACCTCCAAGAAGGAAATACCGATAGGGACGTACCGAAAAATAGCTAAGACGGCGGGGTGGCTCTAGCCCCGCCCCCTTGGGGGTCGAAAGATATGAAGACATACGTTTACCAGGCGGTGCTCACACCCGACGAGGACGGCGGCTACGACGTGGAGTTTCCCTCACTGCCGGGATGCTTCACCTGCGGCGACACGATTGCCGAGGCCGCCGAGCAGTCCGTGGACGCGGCGAGCACCTACGTGGCTGCGCTCGTAAAGGACGGTCTTGCCGTGCCTGAGCCCGAGTTCATCGAGCCCGCAGACGGCGGGCTCTCCATGATGGTCGCCTTCTCCACGGACGAGGGGTACATCGTGGAGGGCGAGACGGTCTCGGCGGCCGAAGCCGCGCGCAGGCTCTCCGTCTCCCCCGGCAGGATCACCCACATGCTCGACTCGGGGATCCTTACGGGCTACCGCAAGGGCCGCCGTACCTACGTGACCGTGGAGAGCATAGCGGCGCGCCTGATCGACACGCCACGCTCGGGCAGGCCCAAGCGCCGCGCAGTCGCGTAGCCGGCCTCAACGCAAACAAAAAAGCCCCGTGCGGCAATCTTGGCGGATCCGCACGGGGCATATGCCCTCCGGCAAAAGGGAAAGGCAGGACCATTATATGGCAACCAACGATACTTCAAGGTCAAAACTCGGCTCCAAGCGCGAGGTCGCGCCCGGCACGCCCGGCAAGTGGGTGATCCGCGTGCAGGCGGGCTTCCGCGCGGACGGCCACGTGCGCCGCGTGTCGCGCACCGTATACGGCACCGAGACCGAGGCCGATATCGCCATCGCCCAGCTCGCGCAGGAGCTGGGTGTGTCCCAGGCGGCGCACGCGGGCGTGACGCTCGACATGTACTACTGGGGCGTGTTCCGCGACTCCCCCAGCAACCGCGGCAAGCCGCGCTCAAAGGCAAGCCTGCGTGAGTACGACGGGCAGATGTGCAACTACATCTCCCCCGTCCTGGGGAGCATCGACATCTCCGAGATAACCCACGACATGATGCGCAGCTGCATCGAGCGCTCGGGCGCGCCTGCCAAGACCAAGACCACCCTGCGCGCCATCATGCGCCGTGCCTTCGACGACGGCTGGGTGACGATTGAGCCCTTCCGCCGCCGCGTCATCGCGCCCAAGGCGAAGCAGGCGCCCGTGGAGCCGTGGAGCATCCCCGAGGCCGCCGAGGCGCTGCGAAAGCTCGCCGCCAGCGACGACCGCGCGGATCTGGTCATGAACGCCTACCTCATCTTGGGGCTCAGCGGTCTGCGCAAGGAGGAGGCGCTGGCGGTGCGCCCGTGCGACCTCAAGATCACCACGACCTACGACTTCGCCACGGGCCAGCCGACGGTCTCGGAGTACATCGAAGTCTGCCGCGCGTACACGGACGAGGACGGCGTGAAGGAGACCAAGAACGACCATTCCGTGCGCACCGTGCCGGTTTTATTGGCAGGCCGCGAGCGCCTGCACCAGATTATGGACGAGTTGCGCCCGAGCATAACCGTCGAGGGCGGCACTTCGGTTACGGAGCAGGTGCGCGAATGGAGCGGGCAGCGCATCGTAAACATGCGCGGCGACAACCTCGTGCGCGCCTGGCGGCGCATGTGCGTACGCCATGACCTGCGGTATATCCCTCCCAAGGCCCTGCGGCATACCTCCGAGACCATTATGGCGGCAAGCGACATCGACCCGCTGAGCATCATGGATCTGCACGGCCATACGGACCTGGGGACAGATTACCGCCATTACATCAAACCGGGTCTGGCGGAGCGCGAGAAGGCCGCCAGACAGGTCGGACGCGCCCTGCAGATCGTCGAGGGCGGCGGCGCGGACGACGGTTTTAATGGCACCGGCCTAGATGCCGAGACGCTCTAAAATGGCGTTCCCTAGGTCCATAACCTGCTAAATGCATAAAACGCCCCCTGCCGCGCATAAACGGCAGGGGGCGTAAAACGCGAACGGTAACGAACGGTTATGATTTGACTTCTTGGAAAACAAAAAAGGTCAGCGCCAAAGCGCTGACCTGCATGTTCTTTGGTGGGCCGTCAGGGGGTCGAACCCTGGACCTTGGGATTAAGAGTCCCCTGCTCTACCAACTGAGCTAACGACCCAAAGCTAAAGTCCGTTGTGGCGGACTTTAGAGGAGATATCGTGTGGTGGGCCGTCAGGGGGTCGAACCCTGGACCTTGGGATTAAGAGTCCCCTGCTC
>WGSN01000010.1:0-86545 GCA_014871645.1 Collinsella sp. | reverse complement strand
TGTCCATCCTCGCAGTATCCGGTTCTCAAGGTGCACGCCCCGCGGCTCATCCGGTTCCACCGGGCCGCGCGGCAAGGAGATATATTGCCAGACCGGAGGGGCGCCGCGGGCGGGAATCTGGGCGTACACATTTCCTACACATCTTGGAATCCGACTAACGTTTGCCAGCCGTTACCTACCGCTCGCCGAGCATCTCTTTATATAAGGCAGTCTCATGGTTAGAGCGGATACGTCCCCCTAGCTAAAGCACAGCCAGCATCGAGCAACTCATCACGTTCTTCCACCGAGAACCCCTCGGCGTAGACGCGCACCACTGGTTCGGTCCCGCTAGGACGGACCAGCAGCCACGTGTCATCCTCGAATGCCAAACGCAAGCCATCCATATGACTAACGTTTTGCGGCACCTTGCCACAAATCGACTTGGGGTTTACGCCCGGCAGCAGGGTTCGCAACGTTTCGGCATCTTCGGCCTCAAGGCGTAAATCGCGTCGACCGTAACTCGTCTTACCAAAACTGTCCTCGAGTTGGTCGACCAGAACGCCCAAAGGCGCGTCCGTCTTTGCCATAAGCTCACACAGAATCAGACAGGCGAGGATGCCATCGCGCTCGGGCATATGCGCGGCGATGCCGATACCACCGGCTTCTTCGCCGCCTATGAGGACGCCGCCCTTCTTCATCTCCGCCGCTATATATTTGAAACCGACTGGTTTGACGGTCACGCGGCAGCCAAGCGCCTCGGCAATGCGACGCACGAGCGTCGAGCATGAAAGATTGACGACGACGCGCCCCTCCAAATTACGAAATTGAACCAAGTCGCCCAAAACGAGCGCCATGATCTGATGCGGATGTATATATCTGCCGCGCTCGTCAACCGCGCCGATACGGTCGGCGTCGCCGTCGGTCACCAGGCCAGCGCAAGCTCCGTCCTCGATAACCGTGCGCTCGCAAGCGTCCACCCACGGTTCGACGGGGTCGGGGCAGATATCTTCTTGGTCAGACGCCTGCCCGGCGTGAATCTCGTGCACCTCAACGCCAAGCTCGCGCAGCAAGTCGGCTAGATAACCCTGGGCTGCGCCGCCCATGGGATCGACAACCACGCGCAGGTGCGCGCCGCGGATGGCTTCGGCATCGACAAACGATGCCACCGCCTGCATATAGTCAGGAATGATATCCGCGGTGCGATATTGCCCCTCGATCCCCATTGGCTCGGGAGCCATGGTCTCTTCGAGCTCTTCGATGACATCCTGGTTGGCGGTCGAGCCGTCACCCATGCGAATCTTGAGGCACAGATAACCCTGCGGATGATGGGACCCCGTCACCATGAGCGCGCCGCACGCCTCACCGTCATAAGCCACCGCCCACGTAAGGGCAGGGGTCGGAACAGGTCGCGAAGCGAGCACGGCGTCCAGCCCGTGCGCTGCTAGCACGCCCGCCGCAAGCTCAGCGAACTCGCTCGCCAGGGGCCGGGTGTCGAACCCTATATATACCGTTTTGCCCGGATTGGTCTTTTGCCACAACTCGCCGACGGCATCGGCGATACGGGCAACGTTATCGGCAGTGAAGTCCTCATCGACGCGAGCGCGCCAACCGTCAGTTCCAAAATGAATTATCGCGCACACGCGCAGACACCTCACAGTGTTTGGATCATGGTACGCATGGGGTATACCCGCAACATGCACTCGGCAACCCGCCGGCACCAGCATTCACCATTTGGGCAAATGCTGCCGAGGACATGCAGGCAATAAAAAAACCGCCCCGTATGGAGCGGTTTTACCCTTTATATATCGAGCGCCTCGGCCATCGCGGCCGTAGTGATTGCCGTGGTTCCACAGCAACTGCCCACCATTGCGGCACCGGCATGTCTCCATTCGATGCATGCGCGCGCGAAAGCTTCGGGGTTCTCGTGCCATACGGGGCCATCCTGAGTCTGGACCGGATCGCCTACGTTGGGACGCACCGTGACGGGAGTAGTCGCCGATGCAACCATCCTGGGCACCGCCGCGTTCGCGGCCGCAAGCGAACAGCAATTAACACCAACCGAATTTGCGCCGTGTTTTTCGGCGTACAAAACGGCTGCCTCGATGTTGAGGCCATCGCCCAGCAGGTCGCCTTTATCGTCAACGACAAAACTCACCAGAACAGGCATGCCGTCGGCGGCATCTCGGGCGCCGGCAAGCATGGGCTGCAGATTACGGATAGACGTCACCGTCTCGATCAGCAGACCGTCAACGCCAGCATTGAGCAAGGCGCGCGCCTGTTCGCGCGCAATGCCGCGGATTTCACGATACTCGACAGAGTCCTCGGCAAACCACTCAATACCGATCGGGCCCATTGAGCCCAGCAGTAGCTGAGGGTGCGCCTGGCGGGCATCGTCGACGGCCCCGCGATTGACCTCCGCCACGGACGGCGCAATCTGGTCGTGCTTGAGGGCATAGCTCGATGCCTGAAAGGTATTGGTAATGAGCACCTGCGCGCCGGCGGCGACATACAAGCGATGGATACGAGAAACGGTCTGCGGCTCTGCCAGATTCCAAAACGCCGGTGGAATGTCGGCGGCATCGTACTCACTCAACAGAACACTGCCCATGGGGCCCTGCGCCAACAAGGTCTCGCTCGACAAGCGGCGCGTAAGTTCCTCGGCACCAAAGCGGTTGTAATAACTCGTATCCATATATATCCCGCTATTCCTCGACGCTGATTCCCTGCTTTTCGAGATAGGCGAGCCAGCGGCTCATCGTGTCCTCGGATAGCGCATGCTCCATCATGCAGGCCTCGGAATCGGCTCGCTCAAATTCGACACCGAGCTCCTGAACCAAAAACGTGCGGATGAGGCGATGACGGTACCAGATAGCCGTGCCAACCTCGCGGCCGCGATCGGTCAGGATCACCTTGCCGTAGTGCGATTGCTCGACAAGCTCGGATGCCTTGAGCGCCGAAACCGCTTTATTGACCGATGCCTTGGAGACGCCAAGGCGCTGCGCGATGTCGACCGATCGCACGCCGTTGGTTTCCCCCTCTTCGCTTTCAATGCGAACCATGCACTCCAAGTAGTCTTCGTTCGCCACCGTCAGATGTAGTTCGCGCGAGCTATTTGTCGTATCCATGATCTTCCGTCCCTTCTGCATTCAATGGCTGATTCTACCCCATCCAAGCGTCGCGGTATGCCGTGGCATACCGTGCTAGAGTTCTTGTTGCACACGACGACCAAGATTGGAGCGGTCTTTATGGAAAACACCACCACGAGCCCCGATGTCCTCGAGCGCTTTTTGCGCTACGTCCAGATCAACACGCAGTCCGAGGGCGCAAACTGCGACCAGGTACCCTCGAGCGCCGTTCAGTTTGACCTTGCCAACGTGCTGGCTGAAGAGCTGCGCGAGCTTGGTGCGGAAGATGCCCACGTGACCGAGCACGCCTATGTCTGCGCGCATATCCCCGCAAGTGCGGGCGCTGAGGACAAGCCCGCCCTGGGCCTGATCGCCCATCTCGACACCACCGAAGTTGCACCGGGCGCCGGCGTGAAGCCGCACATCGTACACTACGAAGGCGGCGACCTGGTCTGCGGCACGGTTGACGGTAAGCCCGTTGCCATGAGTACCGCCAAGCTTCCTGCCCTGAACGACCTCGCAGGTGAGGACCTGGTCTGCAGCGATGGCACCACACTGCTGGGCGCGGACGACAAGGCAGGCGTCGCCGAGATTATGTCGCTTGTCGCGCGTATCGCTCAGGACCCCTCTCTGCCCCATCCCGCACTCGGCATTTGCTTCTGCCCTGACGAGGAGATCGGCCACGGAGCCGAGCTGTTGGATATCGATACCTTTGGCTGCAAGTACGCCTACACGGTCGACGGCGGCCCCATCGGCGAGCTGGAGTGGGAGTGTTTTAACGCCGCCGAGGCGACCGTCCGCTTTGAGGGCCAGTCCATCCACCCGGGCGACGCCAAGGGCCGTATGGTCAACGCAGGCAATCTGTTCTGCGACTTCAACGCGTTGCTCCCCTACGTGCAGCGCCCGGAGTATACGGAAGGCTACGAGGGCTTTTATCACCTTGAGGGTGTATCTGCGACCGTCGATCACGCCACAGCGCGCTATATCGTCCGCGACCATGACGCCGCCAAGTTCCAGCAGAAACTCGACCTTATTGATGCTGCCGCCTCGATGCTCAACCAGCGTCTGGGTGAGGAGCGCGTGACGGTCGAGATTAAGCAGCAGTATCGAAATATGGCCGAGATCGTTCGTGACTATCCCGAGCTTATTGATGTTGCCAAGGAAGCCTACCTTGCCTGCGGCGTTGCGTCCCAAGTGCTGCCGATTCGTGGCGGCACCGACGGCGCGCAGCTGTCGTTCCGCGGTCTGCCCTGCCCCAACCTTTCCACCGGCGGCTATTGCTACCACGGCGTCAACGAGTTCGTCCCGGTCAGCTCGCTCGTCAAGATGACCGACGTCCTGCAGGAGCTCGTCGCCCGCTTTGCATAAGGAACTCGAACAATCTAGGTAAGCAAAACCGCCCCGTCCTCAAAAACCGAGAACGGGGCGGTTTTTGGTGCAAGGGGAGTAGTCAGCACCGCATGTTGAGCCAACGTCAGCGAGCGACGTCCAAGGCGAACAAGTTGGCATGAAAAAGGCAGGGCATTGACCTTCTGGTCATGCCCTGCCTTTTGAATGACAAATTGTCGCCTTGGGCGGCGCGCAGCGTCGAGCCGTTACGGCGTTTGGTAAAACGCCGTAACTTAGTAGTTAGCTTCGTAGCCGTTGCCGTCGCCGGTGGGCTCTTCGTAGTAGTCCGAATCGCTCGAATCGCCTGAGTCATCGGAATCGTCAGAGCTGACCGATGAAGTTGCGGTACCGTTTGCGTAGTCGTCAGACGTGTTGTTGTTCAGGTCGCCGATCGTAGAACTGGAACCGTCGGAAAGACCCATGGTGTTGGGACCCTTGGGATCCTTGCCGGCATCGACGCGCTCCATCATTTCCTTGAGCTCGTCCTCGTAGACAAAGACGTAGCTCACACCGTCGATCATGGTGCTGTCGTCGGCGTACGAGGGCAGGTTGGCCGAGTAGATACCGTCGACATCCATACCGCGCATGGCGTTGACCGTAGCCACGATATCTTGAACGCTCATATCGGTTACGAGCATATCGGACAGCGAATTAACCAGGCCAAAAATCTTCGTGGCATCGAAGTTATTGAGAATCTGGTTGGCAAGGGCGCCAAGCACCTGACGCTGGTGGCGCATGCGCGTGTAATCGCCGTCGGCATAGGTGTAGCGGCAGCGGGCATAGGTAAGGGCGGTGGCACCGTCCATATGCTGCTGGCCAGCGGTAATCTTAATATCCAGGTGCTCGGGGTCGTCAACATCATCGGTTGCGTTAATGTCGATACCGCCAACCGAATCAATCAGCGCCTGCATACCGTCGAAGCTGACCTCGGCATAGTGGGAAATCTGAACACCGCACAGCTCGTTGACCGCCTCGACCATGGCCTCGGCGCCGCCAACGGTATGGCAGGCGTTGATCTTCATGGTCTCGCCCTTGTACTCGACCTTGGTGTCGCGCGGAACGGAAATGAGCGTCGCCTGCTTTTGCGTGGGGTCGATGCGTGCCAGGATAATCGAGTCGGCACGATACGTATCCTCGCCCGGACGGCCGTCGGTGCCAAGAAGCAGCACGTAGAACGGATCCTTTGCCTCATCGGTGTCAACCAGAACCCGACGCAGATTATCGGTAATGACATTAGAATCGCCGAGCTTGCCCATAATGGTGGCAAACCACAGGCCGGCAGCGGTAGTGGCACTCAGCAGCACACCAAGCACGACAATGAGCGCGACGTGACGAATCGTGTGGCTACGACGACGTTGACGAGCGCGCTCGGAATAGCGAGCCACGTTATCGCGACTATAGATCTTGGCCTGCGCACCAGTTGAGGGTCTTCGGGCGGTGGTATCCGCGAGGGGCTTTTTATTAAACATAGGCAACCTGTATTAGTAGATGACGGGATCGGGGACGGAAGCATGCTCGACATGCGCGCCGAGCGCCTGCAGCTTTTCGACAAACTGCTCGTAGCCGCGCTTGATGTGATGGATGGCCGAAACCTCGGTCGTCCCGTCGGCGATCAAGCCCGCTACGACGAGGGCCGCTCCGCCACGCAGATCGGGCGAGGTAACCTGTGCACCCGAGAAGCCCTTAACGCCATGAATCATGGCATGATGGCTCTCGATACGAATGTCGGCACCCATGCGCACCAGCTCAGAGGCAAACATAAAGCGATTCTCGAAGATGTTCTCGGTAATAACGGAACTGCCGTCGGCAAGGGCGGAGAGTACCATAATCTGTGCCTGCATGTCCGTCGGGAAGCCGGGGAACGGAAGCGTCTGGATGTCGACCGGCTTGATACGCTCGGCACGGTTCACATGGACGCCATCCTCGACGCGCTCGCAGTCGATACCCATGAGCTCCATCTTCTTGAGCACCATGCCCAAGTGAATGGGGCAAAAGCCCGTGACATCGATACCGCGATCGTCGGCCATCAACGCACCGGCAACGATAAAGGTACCGGCCTCGATTCGGTCGCCCACTACGCGATGGGTAACAGGATGCAACTCTTCCACGCCCTCGATGGTCACGACAGGCGTGCCGGCGCCGACAATCTTAGCGCCCATCTCGTTGAGCATGTTGGCGAGATCGACGATCTCGGGCTCGCGGGCGGCATTGTCGATAACCGTGGTGCCCTGCGCGCGCACGGATGCCATGATGAGGTTCTCGGTCGCACCGACGCTGGCGAACTCGAGCGTGACGGTGGTACCGCGCAGACCTTGGGGCGCATTAGCGTTGATGTAACCGTGGGCGGTATCGAACTCAACGCCCAGGGCCTCAAGACCAAGAATGTGCATATCGATCTTGCGAGCACCCAGGTTGCAGCCGCCCGGCATGGCAATCTTGGCGCGATGGAAGCGGCCCAGCAGGGGTCCCATGACGGCGGTGGAAGCACGCATCTTGGCAACGAGCTCGTAGGGGGCCTCCCAAGAATCGACCTGAGAGGTATCAATCTCGAGCGTGTGCTCGTCGAGAACATCGATTGTGGCGCCCATGCCCTTGAGCACCTTGCCCATCACATGGACATCGGAAATATCGGGCACGTTCTGCAGCGTCGTCTTGCCCGGCGCCAGAAGCGTTGCCGCCATGAGTTTGAGCGCGGAGTTCTTGGCGCCCGAGACGGGCACGGAGCCTCCGATGGCGTGGCCACCCTCAACGCGGATAATATCCAAGGTCTACCCTTTCAAAAAGCATGCCCGGGATGGCTGGGCCATCCCGGGCATGATGTGTTCGCAAATGGTCGAACGCTAAATCGTTTGACTATTGGGCAAGCTTGAGCTTACACCATGCGATTTCATTATAGAGGTAGGCGCGGCGTGCATCATCCTCCGACAAATTACCCAGCTTCTCTTCAAAACCTTGAATATCAGCTTTAAGCTTGTCGGCATCGACGGTCGCCAAATCGCAAGCGCGCTCGGCGAGAACGGTCACGACATCGTCCGCAACCTGGGCATAGCCGCCGGCCACGGCAAACGTGTGGTCGACAGTGCCCATGGCCTTATCGGAAACGCGAACGTAACCGCGGTCGATCGTGCAGATCTCGCTGGAGTGAGCAGGCAGAACGCCAAACTCGCCATCCGTGGACGGAATCGACACAAACGCAGCGTCGCCCTCATAGGCGCAGCTCACGGGGCACACGATGCGGATACGCATAACCTACTTCTCCCCCATCTTGCGGGCGCGCTCGCGCACGTCCTCAATCGTGGAAGCATAGCGGAAAGCCTGCTCGGGCAGGTCATCGGCCTTGCCGTCGACAATCTCGGCGAAAGAGCGGACGGTATCCTCGACGCGGACGTAGACACCGGGGTTGCCGGTGAACTTCTCGGCGACGTGGAAGGACTGCGAGAGGAACTGCTGAATCTTACGGGCACGGTTGACCGTAAGGCGCTGCTCCTCGGACAGCTCGTCCATACCCAGAATGGCGATGATGTCCTGAAGGTCGGAGTACTCCTGCAGGAGCTCCTGGACCTTGACGGCGACACGGTAGTGTTCCTCGCCAACGATCGAGGGATCGAGAGCGTCGGAGGAAGACGCAAGCGGGTCAATAGCCGGGAACAGGCCGAGCGACGAAATGCTACGCGAAAGAACCGTGGTGGCATCGAGGTGCGTAAACGTCGTGGCAGGCGCCGGGTCGGTCAGGTCGTCTGCGGGGACGTAGACAGCCTGGACGGAGGTAATGGAGCCCGTCTTGGTCGAGGTAATGCGCTCCTGAAGGTCGCCCATCTCGGTTGCCAGCGTGGGCTGGTAACCAACGGCGGACGGCATACGGCCCAGCAGTGCGGAAACCTCGGAACCTGCCTGGGAGAAGCGGAAGATGTTGTCGATGAACAGCAGAACGTCCTGGCCGCGATCGCGGAAGTACTCAGCGGTGGTAAGGCCGGCCAGACCGATGCGCAGACGCGCTCCGGGCGGCTCGTTCATCTGACCATAGACCAAGCAGGTCTTGTCGATAACGCCAGACTCGCTCATCTCGAGGAACAGGTCGGTGCCCTCGCGGGTACGCTCGCCGACGCCGGTGAACACCGAGGTGCCGCCGTGCTCCTGGGCGAGGTTGTTGATGAGCTCCTGGATCAGAACGGTCTTGCCGACGCCGGCGCCGCCGAACAGACCTGTCTTGCCGCCGCGGATGTAGGGCTCGAGCAGGTCGACGGCCTTGATGCCGGTCTCGAAGATCTCGGTCTTGGTGGTGAGCTCGTCGAAACGGGGCGCTGCATGGTGGATGGGGTAGAACTCCTCCACCTCGGGCATGGGCTTGCCGTCGACGGGCTTGCCCATGACGTTCCAAATGCGGCCGAGCGTCTTGGGACCAACGGGCATCTTCATGGGCTCACCGGTATCGGTGGCGATGAGGCCGCGCTGCAGGCCGTCGGTCGAGGACATGGCGACCGTGCGGACGACGCCGCCCGGAAGCTGGCTCTCGACCTCGAGGATCGTGCTCAGATGACCGATCGGGGTCTCGGCCTCGACCGTGAGCGCGTTGTAGATCGGGGGCACCGCGCCGTCAAACTTGACGTCGACGACAGGGCCGATGATTCGCACGATGCGACCATCACCGGCAGTCGTCTTCTTGGTGGCTTCCTCGACCGCAAGCTTTACGGTGTTATTAGCCATTACTGTTCCTCCAATGCTGAGGCTCCGCCGACGATCTCGTTAATCTCGGTCGTGATCGAAGCCTGGCGCACGCGACTATACGTGCGGGTAAGGGTCGAGATGATCGCGGTGGCGTTTTCCGTCGCGGAGTGCATGGCCTTGCGGCGTGCACCCTGCTCGGCAGCCGCCGAATCGATCAGGGCCTGGTAGATGACCGTCAGGATATAAGACGGCACAAGCTTGCCGAGAACATGCTCGGGAGAGGGCACGAACTCGAACGTGGACGAGATGCGCTTAGGGGCGTCGGTCTCGTTCTTACGCGGACCGTGGGCCATAGCGATCATCTCGGGGTCGAGCGGCAACAGATGCTCGACGCGAAGCTCCTGATCCACGCGGTTCTTGGCGTGGTGGTAGACAAGCTCGACACGGTCAAGCTCACCGGCACGATACGCATCGCAGATATGAGAGGAGATCATGCGGGCCTGATTGAAATCGGGCTCAGAGGAGTTGCCCTCAAAGTGCATGACGACGTTTGCGCGGTCACGGAAATACGTGGCCGGCTTACGCCCGCACGCGATGATCTCGCACTCGATGCCGTCGTTCGCCCAAGAAGCGGCGAGCTTTTCGGCCGTGCGCTCCACCGTCGTATTGAAACCGCCGGCAAGGCCGCGGTCCGAGGCAATAACGACAATCAGGCCATGCTTGACGCTCTCATGCTTCTGCAGCATGGGATCGGTGCCCGAACAGGAGGCGTCGCCGGCGACCGTCAACATGACGTCGGTCAGCGCCTCCTTATAGGGCTCGGCCTGCTTGGAGCGATCGAGGGCACGACGGATCTTGGCCGTAGAGACCATCTCCATCGTGCGCGTGATCTGCTTGGTCGTGGTAACCGAGGAGATTCGCTTCTTAATGTCGCGAAGGTTGGCCATGGGGCTTAGTTCTCCTCTGATCCAGAAACATCCGAATGGTGCTTGGCCATGAACTGCTGCTTGAAGTCGCCGATGACGCGCAAGAGCTCAGCCTTGGTGTCATCATCGATCTTCTTGGCGCGAACCTTGTCGAGCAGCGAGCCAAAGCCATTGTCCATGTACTCGATGAGCTCGGCACGGAAAGGCAGCACGTCGGCGATCTCCAGGTCATCCAGGAAGCCCTCGTTGCCAGCGAACAGCGTAACGATCTGCTCGCCAACCTCAAACGGCTTGTAACGCGGCTGCTTCAGAAGCTCGGTCATGCGGGCTCCATGGGTCAGCTGCTTCTGAGTAGCCTCGTCGAGGTCGGAGCCGAACTGCGTAAAGCCGGCGAGCTCCTGGTACGAAGCGAGGTCCAGACGGAGGTTGCCGGCGACCTGCTTCATAGCCTTGGTCTGCGCGTCGCCACCGACGCGGGACACGGAAATGCCCACGTCGACTGCCGGGCGCTGGCCCTGGAAGAAGAGCTCGGACTGCAGGTAGATCTGACCATCGGTAATGGAAATGACGTTGGTCGGAATGTAGGCCGAGACGTCGCCGTCCTGGGTCTCGATGATCGGCAGAGCCGTCATGGAGCCGTAACCGTTCTTCTTGGACATCTTGACTGCACGCTCGAGCAGGCGAGAGTGCAGGTAGAAGATGTCGCCAGGATAGGCCTCGCGTCCGGGCGGACGATGCAGCGTCAGCGACATCTGACGGTAGGCCACAGCCTGCTTGGACAGGTCATCGTAGATGACGAGCACGTGGCCACCGGGGTTGGTCTCGCTGGCGGGCTTGCCGTCCTCGCCGTTGTACATGAAGAACTCGCCGATAGCGGCACCGGCCATAGGCGCGATGTACTGCATAGGGGCGGAATCGGCAGCGGTGGCCGAAACGATGATGGTGTAGTCGAGCGCACCGTGCTGAGCGAGGGTCTCGCGGATGTTGGCAACCGTGGAGGCCTTCTGGCCGATGGCGACATAGATGCAGACCATGCCCTTGCCGCGCTGGTTGAGGATAGCGTCGATGGCAATGGCGGTCTTACCGGTCTTACGGTCGCCGATGATAAGCTCTCGCTGACCGCGACCAATAGGCACCATGGAGTCGATGGCCAACAGGCCGGTCTGAACCGGCTCGCACACCGGGGTACGGTCGATGACGCCGGGGGCCTTGAACTCGATGGGGCGACGGTGCGTGGCGACGATGTCGCCCAGGCCGTCGATGGGCTGGCCGAGCGGATTGACGACGCGGCCGAGCATGGCGCGGCTCACGGGGATATCCATAATGCGGCCAGTGGTGCGGCACTCGTCGCCTTCCTTGATGGAGTCGACGGCACCAAACAGAACGGCGCCGACCTCGTCACGGTCAAGGTTCTGGGCAAGGCCGAAGACGGTCTCACCGGTATCGGAGCTCTTGAACTCCAGAAGCTCGCCTGCCATGGCGCTCTTGAGGCCGGAGACGCGCGCGATGCCGTCGCCTACCTCGTCGACCGTTGAAACCTCATGCGTATCGACCGTCGCGGAGAGGCTCGTGAGCTGCTCCTGCAGTTTCTTGGCGATATCCTGGGCATTGAGGGTTTCGGACATTAGGCTTCACCTCCGTACGAATTAGCAGAGTTTGCGAGGGTCTCCTGCGCGATGCGCAGCTGCGTCTTGACGGAAATGTCACGACGCTCGCCGCGGGCCTCGAGCACCAGGCCGCCCACAATAGACGGGTCGACCTGCTCGATAAGGAATACCTTGCGGCCGAAGTCCTGCTCGCATTTCTTAGTGATGGTTTGACGCAGCTCGTCGTCGAGCGGGATCGCCGTGGTGACGGTCACGCCCACTACATCCTCGTCTTCCTCGGCAACATACTTAAAGGCAGCTGCCACCTTGGGAAGAAGGTCGAGCTGGTCGCGCTTGGACATGGTGTCGAGCACGGCGATGATCTCGGGGCTGGCGCTAGCCAGACGCTCGATCATCTCGAGGTCCTCGAACACATGGTTCTCGGCCTTAGCGGCTTCCAGAAGGGAGCGCGCGTAGGTCTCGAGCACCTTGTCCTGATAGCGGCTAGTCGGCATTCAGGCTACCTGCTTCCTGGATGTAGCGCTCGATGAGCTTCTTCTGCTCGGCATCGTCCTCGAGTGCCTCGCCCACGATCTTGGTGGCGACGGCAACGGACAGGTCGGCGATGGAGCTCGCGGCACCGGCGTAAATGGACTTGCGCTCGTCCTCGACGGTCGTATGGGCCTTGGCGATGATCTCCTCGGCCTCCTTGTGAGCAGCCTCGATGATACGGGCGCGCTCGGACTCGGCGTCCTTACGGGCCTCGAGAACGATGTCGGCAGCCTGACGACGGGCGTCGGTGACGATCGAGTCGGACTCAGCGCGCTTGGCGATAGCCTCCTGCTTGGTCTTCTCGGCCTCGTCGAGGCTCTCCTCGATCTTCTTGCCGCGCTCCTCCATGGTTTTCATGATGCCCGGCAGGGCGACCTTTGCCAGCACGATCCAGATGATCAGGAAGGCGATAAGCGCCGGGATGAACTCCGCCATCTTAGGGATGAGGATGTCCGCACCGGCAGCGCCGTCCTCGGCGAACGCGGAAACCGGCATAAGCAGCGCGGCCGCGGACGCGGAGAGTGCGATCGCGCTCTTCTGGGATGAAAGATTCATACTTGACGCTCCGTGCTATTTAACGATCAGCGCGACAACGAAGCCGATCAGAGCCAGAGCCTCGCCGAAGGCGGAGCCCATGATGAAGACGGTGAACACGCGGCCCTGGACCTCAGGCTGACGGGCCATAGCACCCGTAGCACCCAGAGCAGACAGGCCGATAGCAAGACCAGCGCCGATAACACCGAGACCGTAACCGATAACTCCCACGATTCCTCCTTTGTCGTGCGTGTCTTATTTCACGCAGGATAACCTTTTTATAACTGCCGGGCTCCATGGGTACGGGCACCGGCGGTTTAACGAATTGCCTTACCTTTAAGGCGCGAACGGAAGACTACTCCTCCTCCGCGACCTCCTCTGCCTCGGAGACATACACGGCGGTAAGGACCGTGAAGACGTAAGCCTGGATGGCGCCGACCACAAGCTCGATCGCATAGATCAGGATGAGGATGGCAAGCCAGGCCAGCGAAGGCAGGGCGCCGACGGCGTGGGCCGCGGAAACCTGCTGAAGCAGCGGCTGCATGAACATGCTCGCCATGATGGCGAACGAGCCCATGACCACGTGTCCTGCGAACATGTTGCAGAACAGACGAACGGCGAGCGTGATGAGGCGCAGGAAGGTCGAGAAGAGCTCGACAACCCACACGAGCACGTTCATCGGGAAGCTCACGCCCTGCGGGGCGAGGCTCTTGATGTAGCCGATCACGCCGTGAGCCTTGCATCCGTAGTAGATGAAGTACACGAAGGCGAAAATGGCGAGCGCGGCGGTGGAGCCGATTGCGCCGGTGCCGGGCTTCATTCCCGGGATCAGGCCGATCATGTTATTGATCAGGATGAACAGGAAAAGCGAGCACAGGAACGGGAAGTGCTTCTTCCAGTTCTCACCCACGACGCCCTTGCCGATATCGTTCTCGACGTACTCGATGATGTACTCGAAACCGTTGACGAAGAAGCCCTTGGGAACCAGGGTCTGCTTCTTCTTGAACACGGCCAGGACGATCAGGAGCACGATCGTGGAGACGATCAGCCAAAACGAGTACTGCGTGATGCCGCAGCTCAGATCGCCCACGACAGGGGTGGAGCTGAACTCGCTGACCAGATGATTAATCTCATCAGGCAGCTTTTCAAAAATTTCCACGACTTACCTTTCGACCTCATGAGGATCTCGCAGCGCCTTGGCGACGCGAACCGTGCAGGCGGCCATAAAGGCCACGAAGCCGATCGCCTCGCCCAGGAGGAACATGCGAAATGCCTCTCCGAACAACACAAACACAACCAAGGTAAAGACGAGCAGGGCGATTGCCGAGACCGCCAGACTCACCATACCCTTGAGCATGTCCGCATTCTGTTTATCGTCAAGAACCGGCTTGAGCGTAAAGACAAAGGGAAGGAAGGCAATTGCGCCCGCGATGGCGCCTGCAACGATAGCGAGCAGATCGGCTATCTGAAACATTGGCGTCCTCACTTTCCTTTTTAACGCTTCACAGAACAGTTCCCGCCAAACATTGGTGACTATTGTACGAGCCAATCGCTAAAGTACAACCGAAAAAGCATCGGTTAATACGCACCTGTTCGTTTTCTTAAGACCTTCTTTATGCCGCAGGTACGGTAATACGTTTTTCTCGAACCCTGCAGGGCAAAACGTCCGTTAACAGGAGTGCGCGCGGTCGCCTTTTGTTCGTCCGCGCGCACCGTTTCTTCGTATTTGCAGCCGCGGCCATCTTAGCCCAGCGACTAGAGCGTGCCGTAGATGCGGTCGCCGGCGTCGCCCAGGCCGGGAACGATGTAGGCAGCCTCGTTGAGATGGTCGTCGATGGCGCAGGTATAGATATGCACATCTGGGTCCTTCTCGGTCAGCGACTTGAGGCCCTCGGGGGCCGCGACGATGCACAGCATGCGGATGTCCTTGACACCGCGCTCGCGCAGGTAGCTAATGGCCATCTCGGCCGAACCGCCCGTGGCGAGCATGGGGTCGACGACCAGGCAGATGCGCTGGTCGATATCCTTGGGCATCTTGCAGTAATACTCGTGCGGCTCGTGGGTGACCTCGTCTCGCTCCATGCCGATGTGGCCCACGCGAGCGGAGGGCACCAGGTCGAGGATGCCGTCGACCATGCCAAGGCCCGCACGCAGGATGGGCACGATGGCGAGTTTCTTGCCGGCGAGCTGTTTGAACGTGGCGGTAGTGATGGGGGTCTCGACCTCGACGTCTTCCATAGGCAGGTCGCGCATGGCCTCGTAGCCGTCAAAAAGTGCGAGTTCGCGCACGAGCTGACGGAACTGGTTGGTGCCGGTGTTTTTGTCGCGCAGGATCGACAGCTTGTGCTGGACGAGCGGGTGATCGACAAGCGTCACACGGGACGCATCGTAGGTGACGGTCATGGATTGATTGCCCCTTTCGTTGCGGCCGCAAAACGGCCTTGCTGACAAGGCGTGCAGCAATGTTGCCGCCGCACGCCATGCATTAGTTTAGCGGTTTGTTGTATCGAGCAGCCCATCGCAGCCCTACTGTGAGGTGCTGAGCGAGCGCCTGACTGCATCACGCCAGCCCGCAAGGTTTTGCTCGCGGCGCTCGGCGGACATGTGGGGAAGGAAGGTCCTAACGATCTGGGCATTTTGCTCCAGCTCTTCCAGGTCTTCCCAATAGCCGACGGCAAGACCCGCCAAGTACGCGGCACCGATTGCCGTGGTCTCCACCGTCTCGCATTGCAGCACGGGGATATCCAGCAGGTCGGCCTGGAATTGCATGATGAACTCGTTGCGCGAGGCACCGCCATCGACAGACAGGCGCTCGATCGAAAGCCCCACGTCCTGCTCCATGGCGCGCAGCACGTCGTAGCTCTGATATGCCATGGATTCGCAGGCGGCACGTACGATGGTCGCACGGCTCGAGGCGCCGGTCAGACCGCATACGATACCGCGGGCATGCGGGTCCCACCAGGGAGCACCCAAACCCGCAAAGGCGGGAACGAAGTAGCAGCCCTCGTTGTCGCTAATCGAAGCGGCAAGTTGTGCCGACTCGCTCACGCTCGAGATGATGCCCATGTTGTTGCGAAGCCAGTTCATCGTTGAGCCGGCGGCAAAAATAGAGCCCTCGAGCGCATAGCTGACTTTGCCGTCCGCAGCGATACCGATGGTGGAGACCAGGCCATTCTTGGATTCGACGATCTCGTCGCCGGTGTTCATGAGCATAAAGCAGCCCGTGCCATAGGTGTTTTTGGTCTGGCCGGGACGGAAACAACAGTGGCCGAACAGCGATGCCTGCTGGTCACCCGCCACGCCCATGATGGGCGGCATGTTGGTCATGATGTCGCTCGCGACGCGGCCGTAGTCGCCCGAGCTCCAGCGAACCTCGGGCATCATGGAACGTGGAACGTCAAAGAGTGCCAGCAGGTCGTCGTCCCAATCGAGCGTATGGATATTAAAGAGTGCCGTGCGGCTGGCATTGGTGTAGTCGGTGGCAAAGACCTGGCCGCCGGTGAGGTTGTAGATGAGCCAGGTGTCGATGGTGCCAAACATGAGGTCGCCCGCCGCCGCGCTCTCGCGTGCGCCATCGACGTTGTCGAGAATCCACTGCACCTTGGAGGCCGAGAAATACGGGTCGAGCGTGAGTCCCGTGCGGGAGCGCACCAGCTCCTCGCAACCCTGTTCAACCAACGCGTCGATTGCCGGCGCGGTACGGCGGCACTGCCATACGATGGCGTTATAGATCGGCTGACCGCTCACGCGGTCCCAGACCACCGTGGTCTCGCGCTGGTTGGAGATGCCGATGGCGGCAATGCGGTCGGAGTGGATACCGCTCTTAAACTGGACTTCCATCATGACCGCGATCTGGCTGGCAAGGACCGTCATGGGGTCTTGCTCCACCCAGCCGGGACGCGGGAAGCTGGTTTTGACGCTGCGACGTGCCTGCGCGACGATGCATCCGTACTCGTCGACGATGGTCGCAAGTACCGAAGTGGTGCCGCAGTCGAGCGCCATGATGTAGGAACCGCCAAAGTTAAACGAGGCATCTTCCATGCCCAGGCTGCCCAGATTCAACGACATCGCTTACACCTTTCTATTGCATCGGGTCGGACAGGACCCGTTCGATCTCTGATGCGGGAAGTGCGCCTTGGCGCAGGATCTGGAGCCCGCCGTGCTGGAACGATACGATGGTCGAGGCGTCGCGACACGGGGTCTCACCGGCGTCGACGGCAACATCGACCCCCTCCAGGATGCGACCCTCGACGGCGGCAAAGCTTGCCGGCGAAGGCGCGCCGTGCGTGTTGGCGCTCGTGCAGGCAAGGGGACTGCCGCAGGCGCGGATGAGCGCTTGGACCACGAGAGAGGCCGAAGCGCGCAGGGCCACGGTGTCGTCGGCAGCGCGCATAAAGGTCGGCACGCAGGGGGCCGCCTTGACCACGATAGTCAGGGCGCCCGGCCAGCATCGTCGGGCAAGCACGCGGGCCTCTTCCGGGATATCCACGCCATAGCGGTCGAGTGCTTCGACGCCATCGACCAGCCAAGCGACGGTTTGCGTGAGCTCACGTTGCTTGAGAGTGAAGATACGGCGATAGCCGGTGCCGAGCGCAGGAACTGCGGCGCCATTGACGGCAGCCTGCGGATCGCGCGGCCACGATGGGAATTCGCTTGTATCTTGGGGCACGGCGTCCGAGAAGGCGTTGACTGCCACGGCGACACCGTAGACGGTCTCGGTCGGAATCAAGGCCAGGCCGCCGCGGCCGAGCACCTCGGCCGTGCGCTCGACGGCAAGCCGATGCGGCTCGCGCGTTCCCTCGTATACCCGATAGACCGTCTGCATGTGTATGCCAGCCCCTTACGCTCCGGTGCAAGTTTGTTTACTGTGGGGCATTCTCGCACGAAACATTCAACCTATTTGCCCAGAGCGCATGTTGGTTTGGTGAGCGGCTCTAGTAGTCGGTGAAAGTGAGGGGGTTAATTGAAGATTTTTAGCGCGCAAGCGTAACGGTACGATCGGGAAACTCGATGCTTGCAACCAGTTTTCCGCCGAGGCTCTCTGCGTACCTGCTCAGCGTGTCGAGCCTCATCGAACCCAACTCCCCACGCTCGAGCTCGGATACACGTTTTTGAGAAACGCCCATCGACTGGGCGACCGACGCCTGTGTTAGATCTTTTAACCTGCGAATCTGAGCAAGCTTATAGGCTTCGATACGATCGCGAGTCCTCTCCTGCTCGGCGGTAATGGAGTCGCGTGTTATCCCGCGAGATTCCATATACTCATGCAGTTCCATCTCGATCGAGCCTCCTTACGTGGCGACGGTATATTTGCTCGGCCCTTGGAATGTTGATCGCATACCAACCGTTCCATTTTGCCCTTGACGATCCCGCTCGCGACTTATCACCCGCCAATAGCAATACCGCCTGGCGCTTGGGGTCAAAGGCGAAGAGGATGCGAATCACCTGCCCACCACACGACGTCACTCTCAGCTCCTTTAAATGATGAAGCTTCGAGCCCTTTACGCGGTCAACCAGCGGACGACCAAGGCTGGGACCTTCCTTCTCGAGCACCAAAAGGTCTGCATAAATCTGCTTCAGCGTAGCTTCATCCTGCTCATCAAGCCAAGGTTCAATGTAATCAAGCACGATACGGTACCGATGCAGCTGATTTGACATACCTTTCTCCTTCTATAGTAGAAGTTTTACGGTATATTGCAAGGACAAACTTGCGCAAATGTCTATTAATTCAGCTTAAATACGCTGTTTGGGCTCGGTGACGATGGCTCGGACGATGCGGGGGCGATCGGTGAGGTCATGGACGATACGCACGTCCGAAAGGCCTGCCTGGCGACAGAGCTCGGCCGCGGCATCGAGGGCACCCTCGTAGAGCTCGCAGGCAAACAGGCCGCCGGCGCGCAGCATGTAAGGCGCCGCATTGAGCAGGCGGCGGAAAATATCGAGGCCGTCGGCGCCGCCCTCGAGCGCCAGGTCGGGCTCAAAGTCCTTGACCTCGTGCGGCAGCGAGCGCATGACGTCGGTCGGGATGTAAGGCGGGTTGGAGACGAGCACATCAAAGGTGCCCCACTCTTCGCGGGGAATGGAACTCACCAGGTTGGTGAGGCTAAAGGCAACCTCATCTGCCGTGAGGCCGAGGGCGTCGCGGTTTTTGGTGGCCAGATCGATGGCGCGCGGCTCGATATCGGTGGCGGTGCAGGTAACGTGGCCGCGGCGCTCCCAGGCAAGGGAGAGCGAAATGCAGCCCGTGCCGCAGCCGACCTCGAGAACGCGGGCAGTGCAGGGCTCGGTTGGGGCAGGCGCAGCGGCATCCTGAGCTGAAGCCGTCTCCTGGCCGGCACCCTCGATGGCGATGCCGTATTCGTCGAGCTCGGACTCGGCGGCTTCCGCGGCTTCGGCTTCTGCTGCCTGCGCGGCGGCTTCCTCGGCCTCGCGGTCGGCCAGTTCCTCGGCATAGGCACGGCTGCCCAGTACGTCGCCGCCTAACGCCGCCTCATCGGCAGCCGTCAGGTTAGCGGCACGGCGCTCGGCAGTCGCGCGCTCGTCGGCCAGCGCCGCCTCGGCTTTGCGGGCCTCTTCGACCTCATCGTTCCAAGGCAGCTCAACACGCTGACGGGCAGCAGCCTCGGGGCTCAGCACCTCGGCATCCAGATAATTGAGGACTTCCTCGACGAGCATCTCGGTCTCGGGGCGCGGAATGAGCACACCGGGGGCGCACGCGACGTCGATCATGCGAAACTGCGTGCTGCCGGTGATGTATTGCAGCGGCTCGCCCTTAGCGCGGCGGACAACGGCCGCATGCATGGTCTCGAGCTGGGCCGCGTTAAGCGTCTCGTCCATACGCATATATAGGTCAATGCGCGCCAGGCCCGTGGCGGCGCACAGCAGCCACTCGGCAGAAAGACGGGGGTGCTCCTCGCCGCGCTCGGCCAGGTACTCCTTGGTCCACTCGAGACAACGCTTGATGGTCCAGATCTCGTTTGCCATGGGGCCCTCCCCTCTTAAGCGCCGGACGGCGCGCGAATGTCGGAGCAGATTGTACGCGAGGGTGGCACGCGGCAAGGGACGATTGGAAGCGATTATCGAGAATCAGCCCAGAATTTTGCACCGAGCTCGCTCAAAGTGTTCATTCGCCGACGTCCAGATTTGCATTCGTCAAGCTTTTGGCAAGGTTGCCCAAAAACTGACCAATATCTAACCAAGAACATACCAAATCACTTGACGCGCGACTCATCAAAAAATGCACTGCGACTTCTTGGACGATTTTTTGAGCAATATTTTCAATAGCAGATGAATGCTATTAATTACTTTGAGCAGGTAGGCAGCTTAATTTCTAACAAAACAGATTAAATAAACTCGAAAAGTAATTTACCCAACCTAGTCATTTAAGAACGTCCCCAATGACTACCTCTAAGGCGCCGCAGGTTGAGCATACCGCATCCGGAGCAAGGCAACGCCGCATGTAGAGGACGGACAGCGAGCGGGTCGCATTTGAGACAAGGTGACGTGAAACGAAAGGGCGCTGACCTTCTGGTCGCGCCCTTGAAGTTGAACGTCAGATTGTCCAAATGCGGCCCGCGCAGCGTCGGCTGGTCCGCCGTTCGGTAGAACGGCGGAACCTACACAGCCTGTGCCAGCTTCTCGGCTCGCTCGGCGGCGGCAAGTGCCTCGATGACGGTACCGAGTTGATCGCCCAGAAGGACGCCGTTGTAGGTGGAGTTGAAACCGATACGGTGGTCGGTCACGCGGTCCTGAGGCTGGTTGTAAGTACGAATCTTCTCGGAACGGTTGCCGTGACCAATCTGGCTCTGGCGCTCGGCGCCGAGCTCGGCCTGCTGTTTCTCGAGCTCCATCTCGTACAGACGGGCACGCAGCATCTGCATGCAGACCTCGCGGTTCTGGATCTGGGAACGCTGCTCCTGCGACTGCACCACGGTATTGGTGGGCAGGTGGGTGATGCGCACGGCGGAGTAGGTGGTGTTAACGCACTGACCGCCAGGGCCGGAGGCACAGTAGGTATCGATGCGCAGGTCGGACTGGTTGATCTGAACGTCAATCTCCTCGGCCTCGGGAAGCACGGCGACGGTTGCCGTGGAGGTCTGGATGCGACCCTGGGACTCGGTCTTGGGGACGCGCTGGACGCGATGCACGCCGGACTCGTACTTCATGACGGAGTAGACGCGGTCGCCCTCGACCTTGAACTCGATGGACTTAAAGCCGCCGGCCTCGCTGGGGCTGGAGTCGAGCACGGTGGTCTTCCAGCCGCGCGACTCGCAGAAGCGCTGGTACATCTTGTACAGGTCGCCGGCGAAGATGGCCGCCTCGTCGCCACCGGCGGCGGAGCGAATCTCGACGATGGTGTTCTTGTCATCGTTGGGGTCGCTCGGGATGAGCATGTACTTAATGTCTTCCTCGAGCTGGGGAAGCTTGGCCTCGTTTTCGGAGATGTCCATCTGGAGCATCTCTTTCTCATCGGCATCGGTGGTATCGTGGAGCATTTCCTTGGCGGCCTCGATGTCATCGAGCGCGCCGATGTACTCGCGCGAGGCGGCAATGAGGTCGGACTGGTGCGCGTACTCCTTGTTGAGACGCGTGAACTCCTTAATATCGGAGGCGACGGCCGGGTCGGAGAGCTTCTTCTCGAGCTCCTCGTAGGCCTTGATGATCTTTTCGAGCTTGTCGCGCATGGCGGGACTCCTTTATATGCGTGAAGGTGAAAATCGGCAGAGTTGATGGGGCGCGCGGCGCCACTGCGGGGGTAAGCCCGGCTAGAACATGTCGATCTTCAGATACATGCGCATCCCTTCGCGTATGGGGTACATAGTTGCGGTCTAACCCATACATGATAGCGTGCGCAGGCAAACCTGCATATAACCCGCACGGATTGGTGCAAACAAACCTGACCCCATTGCACCAAGAGCTTGCTTTTTGGCTAGAGCGTTTGGAGTAGAGCGACGAGGAAGCGGATGCCCTGGAGGTAGGCGCGGCGGGTGATGCGCTCGTTGGTGCCGTGGACGCCGCGATCACACTCGTCGTCATCAGCCACAAAGGCCGAGAAGCGAATGCACTCAGGGCAAATGTGCTGGTAGTTGGCAGCGTCGGTCGCACCGATCACGGTCGAGGGCACAATTGCCACTGGCTCGAATGATCCATTTTCCTCCGTCCCCTTTGGATCACGGAAATAGCGGGCGGCGATGGAGCGAACCGCCTCGAGGCCGGGACCACCGATGCGCGGGGACGGCGAGGGTTCGGAGCTGCCGGGGCCTAGCTCCACTTCGACACGACCGGCAAGGTCCGCCCCGGCAACCGCCTCACGGCAGCGCGCCACAACGTCGGCCACGCTCGTGCCCTCGAGCATGCGGAAGTTGATGTTGGCCCACATATCCTGCGGCATTACGTTGGCGCCGGTGCTGCCACCCTCGATCTGCGTGGGTGCGCAGGTGGTCGTCACCAGCGGATAGAGCTT
Organism: Collinsella sp.; assembly: GCA_014871645.1. GTDB lineage: Bacteria > Actinomycetota > Coriobacteriia > Coriobacteriales > Coriobacteriaceae > Collinsella. Next base: position 64,326 of record WGSN01000010.1, on the reverse strand, counting down.
CTTGCTGGCGAGGCAATCGCGGACAATGGCGCCCCCGTTGGCGGCAATTTCATCCGCCGTGTAGAGCCCCAGCTCGACGAGCTGGGCGGCAAGCAAGTCGGTCACGCGCGTCGGCCACTCGATATCGCAGATTGCGGTGATGGCACGGCTGAGCACCTCGAGCGACGTGCCGCCGTAGGGGTTAGAAGAATGTCCACCCTCACTCTTCGTCTTGAGCACGATATCGGCATAGCCCTTCTCCGCGAGGTCGGCGTGCATGAGCCAACCCTCGCCCGCGCTGTACTCGGCATCCGAAACGATGCGGTAGTCGCCCTCGTCGATCAGGAACTCGAGCTCAACACCGCGCTCCTCGAGCGCTCGGCCGATGGCGCCTGCGCCGTACTGCGTCGTCTCCTCGTCCTGGCCAAAAGCCAGCAGCAGGGTGTGCTCGTGCTCCCAGCCGTGGGCCAGCGCATACTCAACCGCCTCGAGAATGCCTGCGACTTGGTCTTTCATGTCGATGGCGCCGCGGCCCCAAATGTAGGCATCGTCCACATGTCCGCTAAAGGGGGCGTGAGTCCAATCGTCCTCGGTGCCCGGCACCACAGGAACCACGTCCATGTGGCCCATGAGCATAATGGGCTTGAGGGCAGGGTCGGAACCGCTAAGCGTCACCAATAGCGAATGGTCGATAAGCTCGACCTTACCCGCCGTAAATACGTGCGGCCAAGCCTGCTGCATATACGCGCGCAGGTCGTCGAACGGCCGCCAGTCCACCGCCTCGGCATCCATACTCGAGATGGTCGGAAACGACAGCACACGGCCCAGGCGCTCGCACGCGCCGGCCTCGTCTATATCGGCAAAATCATCCTCATGCGCAAAAAAGCGCCAAACCTCGGCCATGACATCCTTTCGATTGTGACGACAAGGGCCGCCCCACCGGAGCGGCCCTGCCACATAAGCGCTTGCGGTTGGTTATTTGTCCTCGAGATAACGCGAGAGGAACTCGCGGGTACGCTGGTGCTTGGGGTTGCCAAAGAGCTCTGCCGGCGCGGCGTCCTCGAGCACTACGCCCTTGTCCATAAAGACCACGCGATCGGACACGGTGCGGGCAAAGGCCATCTCGTGCGTGACGACGACCATGGTCATGCCGTCGGCAGCAAGTTTGCGCATGACCTCGAGCACCTCTCCCACGATCTCGGGGTCGAGTGCGGAGGTCGGCTCGTCGAACAGCATGATCTGCGGATTCATACATAGGGCACGAGCGATGGCCACGCGCTGTTTTTGACCACCGGACAGGCGACCCACGGCGGCGTGCGCGAACTTTTCGAGCCCCACGCTCGTCAGATGCTCCATCGCGACCTTCTCGGCCTCGGCCTTGCTCATCTTTTTGAGCGTGACGGGCGCGAGCGTGCAGTTGTCGAGCACGTCCATGTTGTTGAACAGGTTAAAGCCCTGGAACACCATGCCGATGTCCTCACGCAGCTTGTTGATGTTGCAGCGCTCGGCCGTGAGGTCCTGACCGTGGAACCAGATGTGGCCCGCGTCCGGAGTCTCGAGCAGGTTGAGGCAGCGCAGAAAGGTCGATTTGCCCGAGCCTGAGGCGCCGATAATGGTGACGACCTCGCCGGGGTTAACGGACAGGTCGATGCCCTTGAGTACCTCGAGCGAGCCAAAGCTCTTGCGCAGGCCCTCGACGCGGATGAGCGGCTCATTGGTCTGTGCGGCGGCCGCGGTGCCGGTAGTGGCGGTATCTGCCATGATGATTCTCCTCGTCTTGAGCCTAGTTGGAACTGGGCAGCGTGACCGGAGCCTCGGCGCCGAGCTTTTTGCCAAAGGCCTCGAGCAGGCGGCTCGCCACGAGCGTCAGGATCAGGTAGACCACGAGCGCCACGCAGTAGACCTCCATCTGGCGGTAGTACACGCCGGCGACGGTGGTGGTGGCGTACATGAGGTCAAACACGCCGATGACCGAGAGCACCGACGAATCCTTGATGTTGATGATGAGCTCGTTGGTGAGCGCCGGAATCGCGTTTTTAATGCCCTGGGGGAACACGACTTTGCGCATAGCTTGCCACTGCGACAGGCCCAGCGAGCGTGCTGCCTCGGCCTGGCCGGGATCGATGGACTCGATGCCGCCGCGCAGGACCTCCATCATGTAGGCGGTGGAGTTGAGCGAGATGGTGACGAGGCCGGCGGTAAAGGTGCTCCAAATCTGGTTGGCCTGAGCGGTCTCGAAGCCCATGCCGCGCAAAACGGTGAAGCCCGCGTAATAGATGAGCAGACCCTGGACCATCATGGGCGTGCCGCGCACGATGGTGGAGTAGATGGTCGCAAAGCCGCGGCCGATACTCTTAAAGAAGCGCACCAGGTCGTTATCCACGCGGTCGAAGGTCTGAATACGCAGGAACACAAAGAGCAGCGCCAGGAAGAATGCGATGACGGTGCCGAAGGTGGCAAGCGCGATGGTGATCTCGATACCGCGAATGAAGAAGTCCCCGCTCTTGTAGGTCATGTAGACCAGGCTCGACAAAAAGTCGCTGGGGTTGGAATCCGAGACAATGCTCACCTGCACCAGGTCGATAAACGACATGACGCAGCGGTCCACGAAAAAGATCGCCGCGATGGCGACCACGACATAGCTGCCCAGGCGCACGCCGCGACGGAAGCGCTCGGAAGCAAACGGCGACGTTTCGCGATAGTCACTCCAGTGCATGAGCTTGGTGACCAGCGCCGCCGTCGACACGACGAGCCAGGCCCACAGGATCGCCCAAAGGCAATCTTGGAACACGCCCGTGGGAGCCAGGAAGCTCAGCGGCGTGGGGTTGCGCTGGCTAAACGCCAGGCCGAGCGCCGCGATAACGCTCGTGCCCAGGTATACATAACGGTGGTCGGCCTTGATAAAGGAGGCCAGGCGATTGATGGTTTTCATGCTGCCTCCCTATGCCGGCTGACGGTCGAGGCACGCGTCCCACATCTGGTCGCGCTCCTCTTGGCTAATGCCCTTGAGTGTCTTGTCGATGAGCTTAAGCAGCTTATCCGAGCCCTTGCGGCAGCCGACGTTTGCCGTGACCTCCTGCTTAAAGCCCTCGCCATCGGCAAAATGAATGGGGACGATACCCGGGTTTTGGGCCATATAGCCCTTCTCGTTCTCAGTGTTGTAGGTCACGGCGTCGCAGGTGCCCTGCAGCAGGTTCGAAAACACCGTGGGGACCGAATCGACCGGGTTCTTGTGGACAACGCCCGGGATCTCGTCGATGACGGTGTCGAGCATGGTGTCCTTTTGGCCGAGCACCGTGGCACCGCTGAAGTCGCTGAGCTTGGTGGCGTTTTGGTAGGGCGAGCCCTCTTTTACGAACAGGCCAAAGTAGCCGATGAAGTACGGGTCGGAAAAGCCGACGGACTCCTCGCGCTCGGGCGTGGCGCTCATGCCGGCGATGATGAGGTCGATCTGGCCGTTGTTGAGCGAATCGATAAGACCCGAGAAGCTCTGTTTGACGGCAACGGGCTCGCCGCCGAGGGCCTTGCAGACGATCTTGGCGATCTGCACGTCGTAGCCATCGGCATAGGCGCCTTGCACGTTGTCGATGGGGATGGTGTACTCGCTGGCCTCGGAGACCTGCCAGTTGTACGGAGCGTAGGCCGCCTCCATGCCAATGCGGATCTTGTCCTTGCCGATCACGGAATCGGACAGGTCGTCGCGACCGCCGCCCGTCGTGGGCTGAACTACTTCCAGCGTGGAGGGGCGCTGGCAACCGGCAAGTGCGCCGGCGACGACAGAAGCGCTCGCAGCAAGCGCACTGCCTAAGAAGATACGACGGCTGCACACCGGCTGTGGATGCGCGTCGCGTTGATGGGGAGAATGCATAATCTGCCTTCCCTGTTGAATCGTATGCTGACGACTTAACAGGATATACGCCAGCAACCAGCAGCGCAGCACAAGCTCGAAAAAATAATAGACACGCGGTAGTCATTGGGGACGCCGATGTTTTGGCAATGCCGGCGAGCGACGTCCAGAGCAAACAAGTGGCATGAAAAAGGCAAGGCATGACCAGAAGGTCTATGCCTTGCCTTTTGAATGACAACTTGTCGCTCTGGACGACGCGCAGCATCGACCGAGCGGCGGAACCTCTAGAGCAAGGTAACGCTAAAGCTGCGAACATCCGTCTCGCCGGGAGCCAAGGTGATGGTGTTGACCTTGTGCTCAAAGACGTCGTCCTCGGTGTCCATGGTGGTGTGACCGGTCCAGGGCTCGAGCGCCACAAACGGAGCGTCGTTGGCGGCAGACCACACGCCGATGTACTTAAAGCCCTCAAAGTCGATCTTGACGCCGTGGCCCGACTTGCGGCCGCGCAGTGTGAGCGTGGAGCCCGGAGTATCGGTGAACATGATGGCATCGTTATCGAAGCTGCGGTGCGTGATGGGCAGCACGTCCGAGTTATCGGGCGCCTTGTAGCTGCCCTCGAACGTCATAAGACCGTCGGGCGTGATGATGGGAGCCTCGTTGGTCCAAGCCTCGGTAAACGCCAACTCGTAATCCTCGAACGCCTCGTCCTCGGCACCGGGGGCGGGCACGTTAAATGCGGGGTGGCCGCCCACCGAGAACGGCAGGTCCACGTCGCCGGTGTTGGTGACGGCAAAGGTCTGCGTGAGGGTGGCGTCGCCGGTCAAGGCATAGGTCATGTTGAGCTTAAAGTGGAACGGGAACGCCTTGAGCGACTCGGGCGTATCGGTAATCTCGTACGTTACCGAGGAGCCGTCCTCCGAAACCTCGACCAGCTTGTGCTCGACAATGCGCGCGAGTCCGTGGCGCGGCATCTCGCAGGTACCGGCCGCAGACGTTGCCGTGTTGTTGCGCAGCGAGCCCACAATGGGGAACAGGATGGGCGCGTGCTTGCCCCAAAAGGCGGGGTCGCCCTGCCACAGATACTCGTTGCCGTTGAGGGCAAGGCTCGTGAGCTGGGCGCCCATGGAATCGATGGCCGCGGTGAGGCCGCCGCGCTTGATGGTAGTAACGGTAGACATGCTACTTCCTCCAAAAGTAAACAATAGTGTCGAGGGCTATTGTCCCACTCTTGGCGGCGGGACGGGACGGCAGGCGATTATTGAGTAGCCATAGCGGAATGAGCGGCGAGTGCCTACTGGGTATCCACGTAAAGGTCGAACCCGCCCTGCGGTGTAGTGTCGACCGTGTCGGGCGCCTGTGAGTTAAAGTTCACGGGGACCATGCGCTTTGAGGCGCGGAAGCGCGTGCCGTCGGTGGCGACGGGCGGTTCATCGACGGTGAGCTCGTAGTCGCCGGGCTTGAGCTCGATGCCGTCACCAGCGGAATTGACGTATTGATACTCGTCGATCGTCTGCCCTTTGAGCGTGCGCCCCACGATATGGATGAGCATTTGGCTGTCGCCGCGCGCGGTGTCCCACGTCGCGCCGTCCTTGACCTCGACCGACACATGTACCGAGCGCGTGCGGCCGAGCGATTGCTCGACAGACATCTCGACCTTGGCGGCGTCTTTTCGCTGTTGCTCAACATGGCTCCAGACGTTTCCAATTACCGAGCATGCGATAACGCCGGCCATGAAGGCGATAAGGATGGGGCCGAGCGGAGAGCGACGTCCTGCATCTTCCTCGCGAGACAGATTGGGGCGACGTGTGGGCGCGGGCGCCTGGGCACCCTGCGAGGGCACGTCGAGAATACTGAAGGATGCCGTGCTGTCGGGATCGATGGTGTGACGCGGCTGCGGGGTCTTTGCCGGCGAGATCGACATGTCGGCTGGCTCGCCGAGCGTGGCCGTAGCGTCGGCCTTGGCCTCGTCTGCCTCGGCCTGGGCCCAAGCTTGTTCGAAGGTCAGGGGCTCGACGGAATCGAGGGCGGCGTCCGAGTCGGCGGCGACGTCGTTGCCGGTCTCGTCCTCGTCGCTCGACACGTCACGCGGCGTAGGCTCGTCCCACCCCTCGTCCGGAGCCTCACCCTCGCTATACCACCATTCAAAGTTATCGATATCCATACGGGGCGCCCCTTAGGCCTCGCAAATAAACACTTGTTAGCCTTATACCCCCAGACGGCACGAGGGCTCGCACGGAATGCGAAAAAGGACTGCTCCTTTGTCGCATCGAAACGGATCTGTTTGCGTTTAGCCGCGGGTAATCTTATTTCTCAACAAGAAGTCGACTGCCCCCACGATTCTGATGCCATCGATGTCCGTTGGATGGTCGCCATCCCTGACAATCAGGATCTTCTCATACGAATCAGGAATTTTTCCTAGCGTGCTTAGCTTGAGCGGTCGCAGCTCGCGTTCTCTCGTCGCCTCGGCATCGATCCGCTCGGTAACCTGGATATATTTGCGGTCCGATCCCTCGCCGATTGCGACAAAGTCGATTTCCCCCGCGCGCAGATGGCCGCAAAACACTTCGTATCCTTCAAATACAAGCTGGTTGTAGATAACGTTCTCGAGCATCCTTCCGCTATCGCTACCTCTATATCCGTCAAGATAGCTGCGAATTCCCGTATCAGCTATGTAATATTTACCGCCTGTCTTAAGAAGCTCCCGCCCCTTGATGTCATACCTTTTTACTTTGGTAAACAGGTACGTCTCTTCCAGAGCGTCAATATATGCCGACACCGTCGATGCGTTGGTCTTACCGCCCGCCGATTCGTTGAGCGTCCCTACGATTTTGTTGACCGAGGTTTGGTTGGAGATGTTGTCTGCCAGATACGCACAGAGCCGCTCGAGAACATCGCGCTTGGTGATAGCTCCGCGACCCCTACGCGTCGCACGCGACAGGATATCGCGCGCGACGATCGTCTGGTAGAGGCTACGGATATAGTCGCGGCACAGCTCACGTCTCGGCTCATCATGGGCCAGAAACGGCATGCCGCCATAGGTTATGTACTGCTCAAGCACGGTATTTGAATTAAGGCGATCGCCCGTTTTGGAAACAAGTTCGACCCTCTCACCAAGCCCTTCAGCGGCGACCGCATCAATCGAGCGAAAATCAAGATATTCGCTAAACGTGAGAGGCTGCATCTTGACCTCGACATATCGGCCCGAGATAAGCGTTGCGAGCTCGCTCGATAGCAAAAAGGCATTGGAGCCCGTGACATAGATATCGCACGGCAAATCCACTCGGAGCGAGTTGACCGCCTTTTCCCAACCTTCGACATTCTGGAGCTCGTCAAAGAACAGGTAGGGATGATCGATGCCGTCGATGCGCTCCCGGACCATACGATAAAACGTCAGATAATCCGTAATTCCCGTGTACTCTAGAGATTCCATCTTAAAGGTCAGCAAACGCTCGGCTGGCACCCCCTGTTGCGCCAGATAGTCCCTCATCATGTCCAATAACGTTGATTTGCCACAACGGCGTATGCCCGTCACGATTTTGATGAGGTCGGTATCCTGAAAAGCAATGAGTCGATCAAGATAACGGCTTCGGCGAACGATATCCATAGAGTCTCCCTAGCGCCCGGCCAGACATGAAATCTTAAAAACTTGCCTTTTTTGCAAGTTTATAAGATGTTACCTTAGAAACTTGAAGAATTTGCAAGTTTCTAAGGAATGGAATGTGACAAACGGACTGTCCCTTTGTCACATTCTGTTAGAGTTGCAGGGATTGAATCCCGCTTATTCATGCGACATTGGAGTGACAACCTTGACCGCCGCAACCACGCCAAAAAGTAAGTCAACTGCCGCCGCGCTCTCCCCCGCACGCACCAAGCTCTGCCTGGCGCTGCTCGTGCTGTTGGGATTCTCGCTCGGCTGCTCCGAGTTCGTGGTCGTCGGCATCGAAAGCGACCTAGCGACGGAACTCGGCGTATCGCTTGCCACCGCAGGCCAACTTATTAGCGTGTTCGCACTGGTCTACGCTATCGCGACGCCGGCGCTCGCGCTCAGCACGGGGCGCTTCCGCCGTTACCAGCTGCTCGTGTGCTATAGCGTCGTCTTTGTGCTCGGCAACCTGGTCATGGCGCTGGCACCCAACTTTCAAGTGCTGTTCGCCTCGCGCATCATCTTGGGCTCCGTCTCGGGCGCACTGCTCGCCGTGGGCGTGACGTATATCCCCGAGCTGCTGTCCCCGCAGCAAACTTCGCTTGCCATCTCGGTGGTGTACGGCGCGTTTTCCGTGGCGATGGTCTTTGTCACTTCGATCGGCAAGTTTGTGGCCGATACGCTCGATTGGCACGTGGCCATGTACGGCACGCTGGCCTTTGCCGTTCTGATCTGCGGAGCGCTCGTGATGTTTATGCCGCGCGCTGGGCAAACCGACGAGCCCGCCACCTTTCGCGAGCAGGCGGGTCTGCTACGCGAGCCGAGCATCGTCACCGGCATGCTCATCTTTTTGTTTGGCGTGGGGTCGGTCTACGTTTTCTATGGCTACGTGACGCCTTATCTTGAGCAGGTGCTGGGCATGGGCACGGTCGAAGCCAGTACCACGCTCATGGCCTACGGCGTGTTCTGCCTGATCTCGAACATCCTGGGCGGATGGATCGATGCGCGCTTTGGCATGAAGGCGCTGCTTGTGACGTTCGTGCTGCAGGCTGCGGCGTTACTCGGGCTGTTTGCTGTGGGCGGCACCATGCCGCTCGCGCTGGCCTTTGTCTTTAGCTTGGCGCTGCTCATGTACTTGTTCTCGGTGTCGTGCATCACGCACTTCATGGACGTGGCACGCAGCCGCCATCCCAAGTCGATGGTACTCGCAAGTTCGGTTGAGCCCATGGCGTTTAACGTCGGCATCTCGTTTGGCACCGCAGTGGGCGGCGCCGTGGTAAGCAGCATTGGCATTGCGCACGTAGGCGCAGTGGGTGCCGCGTTCTCGCTTGTGGCCTGGGTGCTTACGCTGGTGACGATTAAATTGGCTCACTGGGAGCGCAGGCGGGCAAGGGCGCAGGCGTAGATGCGATACTCGAGCTCGATGATGGCGATCGAAAGGAAACCGCATATGCAACGTGTACTGTTTATCTGCCATGGGAACATCTGTCGCTCGACGAGGTAACCGCTGATTATCAGGCGTATTAACCATTCAAATCATCTGGTCTACTACCTTTTTACTACTCATTAGAGGCTCAGGCACGACAGACCAGATGGTTCCGCTTTTCACAACAGCCTACTTTTTCGACCGTTCAACAGGTCAGTAGATTAAATGGCTTATCAGCATGCTAGAGTTGTACCTGCTACACAGCTCTAGCATTTTTTAATGCTCGCGCTTCACAACTGAAGACACTCAACCAGCGACAAGGAGGGGTATTTGCCCTTTCTCCTTGCTGGTTCGTGCTATTGCGAGGCGCTCGGAGCTGTGTAGCAACTGTGGGTGGATACTCCTCCTTTTCGTGCTACACATTCCGCTCTTCGGATGAGCCTCCTTCCGCAGTTTCCGTCACGCCAATGGAAGGAGAACGCATCGTGCACAAACACATAGCTTTCATCTCTCAAAAAGTTCAATTTGCTGCACAACAATTCCGTTATCACGATGAATAAAACGTGACCCTCGTCCGTTAACCCCAAGCTGCGAAATCGGTGTCAGTTCACACCGATAGCATTTAATTCACAAACGTCTTGAAAAGAAATACTTGAAGTCATAAAGACGTTGATGCACCGATCGCCAGAGAAAGGATGATTTTTATGGCAAACAAAGCACCAGCACAATGCCCATCTTGCGGAGAACGCACAGGTTGGAAATGCACAGGAGAATCTAATAAAGGCTTCAGTGTGGGAAAAGCCGCCGCTGGAGGTCTGCTTTTAGGCCCCATTGGCCTCGTGGGCGGAGCACTTGGCAAGAAGAAAAAGACGTATTACTGCCAGAACTGCGGATTCCGCGAAGACTACGATGCGTAAGGGATGACACCCATGACGGACGAAAACACTGGCACCGAAAGTGAAAGCGCGAAGTTTGCGACGCACTTTAAAAAGGCATTGCTGCCTATGCTTGCTGTCTGCCTTCTTTGCGCCCTATACATCACCAGCTGTGCTTGCATATTGAATTCTTTCAATGATCCGTCAAGCTCCTCTTCTTCTGCCGCCTATGATGAAAATGATGAAGACTCTGAGGACGATGATGATTATTCTTCTTACTCCAGCTCCTCATCGAGCTCATCTTCTAGCACATTATTAGATGAGGACGATTGGGTTGATACGGATGACGGCAAAACGTATCTAAAGTCTGACTCGGAAGACGGTGGCACAGACTATATCGACACCGATGGGGAGTACGCCATTCATAAAAATGCTGATGGAACTGGAGCAATTGCTGACGGCAATGGCAATAAAGCCGTGGATAACGATGGAGACGGAAAACTCGATTCCTATTCAACCGATAATGGAAAAACTTGGAACAGTCTCCAATGACACGGCAATATCTATCGCTCGGCTAGATAAGCGCTGATTATCAGGCGTATCAGCCAACCAAACACAGCGTTTACCAAGTGTCGGAGGAAGGAAAGCCCAATGAGCCAAAAGAACCGCCCGTTTGCTGTTACGGCAGAACTCGTCCCGTCTCTGATTTCCACTGCAATCAACGATTGCGCCCCATCAGCCTATCAGCCGCTTTACGCAACAAGCCCGACCATCTGACGAAGCGTTCATGATCAATCTTGAAAATGGCACTGCCACGATGAGCGATGCCAGCATTCTGGCTTTTGTTTGCGGCAAACCACAAACAGAGCCTTCAGCCACATCTTCACGTTTTCTTGGAGGAACAAATGCGCAAACAAGCATTGCTCATCCCATTGTTGGCTTCATGTATCCTGCTGAGCGGCTGCGCAAGTCAGGGGACAAAACTCGACCAGCAGATTGCCTCAATCGGAAAAATTACCGCCGACTCTTGGGACGAGCTTCAGTCTCTTAATAGCCAATATAAAGAACTTGATGCTAGCGGGAAGCGGGATGTTAAACACTACAAAGACTTGGAAAGCGCCCTCGTAGAATGCTCGAAGCTCAGAACCGACCAGCAATTTAGCAAAGATTTGAAAAAGTCGATCCATTGGCGGCAAAAACACGCGAACGATACGGATCAGGGTGTTTTAGTAGATGCTGAGCTAGCAAAGCTAGAAAAATACCGTTCCGCAGATTTCTCCAGCGACACGGTTAAGAACTCTTGCACCAAGTATTTGGAAGGACTCGACACCCAAAAAGCCGCCCTCGGCGAAGCCCTTAAATCGGACGAGCAAATTGAATGGCAAAAGGGCATGGTTCTTCGTTACGAAGCGCTCAACGAGCTTTATGAGGAGATAGGATTCCTTGCCACGGACGATGACTTTGTCTCTAATTACATCGCAGGACTAGACAAACAGAAGAAGCTGCTAACAGCTCTCGAAGCCATTGAGGCCGATATCGACAGCCAGACCGACCGAATCGACAACGAGGTAACATGGACTGACTATTCTGCCAGCTTCGAGGTCGACAACAACACCGACTATCAATTTGATTCGGCTTGGGAATGTTCGCTAAAAAATGAGTCGGGCACCGTGACTGAAAATTCAACATGCCAAGTTGATAACATTAAGCCTCATTCTAGATATACGGTGACGTTCTACTTCTCCAATCCCGATAGCGGTTATGGTGGATGCGAATGGAATAACTACTACACGGATATTGTCTATTAAGGCCATCTTTCAATAACCATTAATTAATAGAGTGACCATGGAACCATTGAATTGCAAGCTCATCGACCTTTGCGCCGATGAAGAAAACCCTGAAGGGCGCAAATTAGCCCATGAAACCCTAGCCCGTCTCTGCGTTGCTATTGAGCGAACCGCAGAGACCAACCAATCCAAAGGAAAAGTCGATCAGCCCAACGACAGCGCACCAAGCACGTGCATCAAAATCCGTTCTGAAGCACGTCGCATCTCACGGCACCTCAGGGCTCGCAAGAGATCCGTCATAGCCTTCGCCGTATTGTTCGCATTACTTATCGCCAGCACGGCTATTGGAGTCCATTCATATAGCGAGCAGGTTGAGAGCTACAACGCACTTTCCGCTAAGTACGATTCTCTTTCAGATGACTATGATGATGCGTTCGACAAGGCAACTCTTTTGCAAGATAACAACAACAAGCTGCGGAGCCGCATCGAAAAGATACAGAACGAAAAAGCAGATTTAAGTCGAGAGCTTACTCTCTATAAAGACCAGCAGGCAACTATCGACGATGAGAAAGCGAAGCTCGAAGAACTCCACTCCCAGCTTGATGCTCTTCAAAGCGAGCGCGATGAACTCCAAAAACAGGTTGATGCGAAGAAACTGGAGCAAGAGCGCGCCCAACGGGAGGCTGAACAAAACCGCATCCAAAGTGAAGCTCAGGCCACGCAGGGCCAAACCGTGTACTGGGTCTCGGGCGGCAGCGTCTACCACACCACGCCAAACTGCCCAACGCTGAAACGCTCATCTGGAATTCACAGCGGAAGCATCTCCGCAAGCGGTAAAAGCCGCTGTTGCAAGGTCTGCGGATAACAGTGAAATAGCTGCATAATGATAATTAAACTTGGAGGAGGGTGCATGATGCCCTTCCTCCAAGTCATTCTCCATGGCCTCTACGGCACATTCTATTGCCTTTCAGTTTTAGACCAGACCAAGAGCTATGCAGCCTTGGAACGTTTCCTATAGTCTTGCCAGTTGGGCAACAAAACATATTTCCTAAGGAGATAGCGAACCTGTTCCATATTCCAACCCTTTGTTGGCACTTGTTTTTCGAAGAGTTTGACCAGTGATGCCACTGTTTTCAGGTTGAAGCTATATCTAGCAGAATCAGCCTCTTCAAGAGAATAATAAAACGGCGGCCTCTCCGCTCCTTCTTTAAGTCCGAACGAGGTGCACGATTCAATCCTATTTATTGAACCATAGTCCGACAATAACCAGGGACTTTTCTCAGCAAGGGAACTCTCCCACGTTGCCTTAAATCGCCCAAGTACGTACTCAGACATATCAGACCACTCGCCGTGTTTTATTACATCAGCAAGAGATTTATATCCATGTTTGCGAACATACTCGATGCGATACGAATCAAAAGACTCTCGATACTCTTCGTCATAGTAAAGAGGATGGTCTCCCCAATATACGATCACCTCCTTTTTTACTTCAACCCAATCTATCTTTGCAGCGCGGTCGACAATAAGACTCCTTCTTTTGCCGCTCAGCTTGGATGTCAGCTCTTGAAATAGGCCATCGTCTATCTTCTTGTCTTTTTTTGCATAATAAAGACGATCCCCATATAGTCCAAAATATTTAGAAAGCTCGCCATTGGTCAGTCTTGCCGTCTGCCACTGTCCATTTGCTGTATGGTACATATTTCGCGTATATTCTCGAACGAACAGTGACCCAAATAGGATGGAAAACTCTTCCTCGGTTTCCGACTTCCTCCCGTTCGTCTTTCTCCCGTCGACTCTCGCCAGCGGCTCCTCGTAGACCTCGTTTACAACAAACAATCGATTGGTCGGCCTCTCATAACGGCAATACAGTTCCCAATGCTTCAGTTGCAGTTGCTTCGACTTGCCCGTTTTTGGTTTCTCGTGAAATAGCTCACACATTTCCTTGTAGCTGTACTCTCCAACTTTTAGCCCTAAATCCAAATAAACCTCCTATCAATCCAACTGAACTACCTTCCTGCACGAATTTAATTTGTCACTATAAATTTTTATTAACTTATAGATGCTCGATTTCATCTCGCATAATTTGTCACCAATCAACTACCATATATAATTAAATATTTATTTAGGGACTTGAAAGGTGACAAATATAAACATTTGCTACGTCTCGAAGAGATGTAGCAAACTATAAGTAATGCGAGATTGATATTGTTAAACATGCAGGTAGATACGTTAGTAAGTAGCGGATATAAACTTACCTCCCTTAATTAAAATTACCAACTCCGCTATTTAGGTACAGTGAAAGTATCCCCTAGCATGTAACGGCTATACGCCAAACCATCAATATCAATTCCCTATTTCGCGATATAGTTTTGAGCTATCGAGTTTATATGTTTGATTTTTATTTACCACGACATACATTTTTGTTGCCAGCTTCTCTATATAGAGTGCTCCTGCTGATACCAGTCTTTTCACATATCTCTTTAACCGACTTCGTTCTGTCGTTTCCAAATAGATAGAGAGCCATGTTGAGAGCGTCTTCATCAACATTAGGTCTGCCGAACTTCACACCTTGCTTCATAGCGGCCTCCCTGCCCTCGGCAGCATTCTCAAGGATGATCTGCCTCTGGAACTCAGCAATCGCTGACAGCATATGAAATATCAACTTGCCTGCTGGAGTGGTTGTATCGATAGCCTCTTTCTTGCTATGAACCTCGACATGCATCTGTTCGAAGGTCTCCATAAGGTCAATTAGGTCTTTAGTACTCCTGCCAAGTCGAGACAACTCAGTGATATAGACTTCATCGCCCTCGCGCAGACGAGAGAGCATATCTTTCAGAGCAGGACGATTGGCGTTCTTGCCCGAAGCCTTATCGATAAATATCTGGTTATCCTTTAAGCCAAGCTCATGCGCATATTCAAGCTGCCTTGCCTCGTTCTGTTCCTTTGTTGAGCAGCGAGCGTAGAGAAACTTCATCGCGTGCCTCCAATTCCTATATGTCTCAAAAGTCCTATTAGTATTTTATATTGAGACATATACTTTTGGAATATCTTTTAGGACACTATTTGATTCAAAAGACTCACTTGGGGAGTGGTATTTCTCATGTCTCAAATGTTATGAATTTTGGGATACACCATAACGCGGCTTAACTTTCTTGCGCACTCCCAGCTTGCAGAAGATGCGTTACCTCGTAAGCCCCTGTCCCAGTCTGTTTTGGCGCATACGGGGTGTTTTACACTTTGGCCTCAACTTCTACTTGGCAGACCCCATCTATGTAGTTGATATCAACATGACTGAAAGAAGAAATTCCACCGACCGTCTACCTTCACTGCAAATAGCGCATTACCAAGGCATGATTGCCAATGCTATCGAGAAGACCGCCAGACGCTATAAATGCATTATCTATAGGCACTCTTTATAGCTGTCAATAATTGGCGAATAGCATTGCCGTTTCCCCTTTTACTCAAAATGATCTGCCATGCCCTTGATACAATCTCATCTACCACACCGCAACATCCATATATTTGGATGGAGCTTCACAATGGCATAGCTGCTGCTTTGCGTATGCAAACAGGCGAATTGGAGGGCACCCGCCTTTCAAGGTCTGTTCGCATATGCATGTGAAGCCTTGCGGTGTGGTAACTGTGGTAGGTGTCCTCCACATCGCTTAATTGCAATGATGTGCCTCTCCCCTTCCACGGTTGTCGGGATACCTTTGGAAGGAGAGCGGATGAAGAAGCCAACGAACAAACAACTAGCCCTCTTAGTTACGATTGCCCTCGTATTGGTTTGCGCGATTGCTTTAGTGCCTAGCCTTGCCGCAGAACCGAATTCGAGTGCAACACTCAACATTTTCCACACCCATAAATGGAAGAAAGCGACCTGCACCAAACCTAAGACCTGCAAGGAATGCGGAGCAACCGAGGGCAATCCGCTGGGTCACAAACTCGAGGACTGGAAAGACGATGGATTCGACACCACGTTCTCCGAAAGGGTCTATGTCAAAACATGTTCTCGCTGCGAGAAAACAATTGAGAAAAAGACAGAGAAGGTTACCTCGTTTCTGGAGAACGAAAAGCTGACCATATGCCCAGACACCTACTCGAAGGTTTTCGAAAAAAGACTTCGAGAGCTTAACGACAGCGATTTTACAGTGCACGAAGAATACGACTACAAACTGACTGTCTATTCAATTAATGACTCAAATGGCGAGATGGCGGGGCAGCTCTCTTTTTCGCTGAAGGACGAGAACCTCGCCCCAACCCTTCTCTATTCTGAACCTCTCAACTACGGCATCGTTGTCATGCTCGACAACAACCAAAGTAGCTATGACAAAAAGATGGCACGCTTCCTTGTGGCGATGATTGAGGCATGCGACCCGTCACTTGACTGGGATTCAGTCGGTGAAATCGTCAAAGAAATCGATGAGCAGGGCGCGGCAAGCAGGAACGGCTTCACCTACAGCAGGACAAAAAACGGTGGGTATACCCTTCTGCAAGCATCCATTATCACGACCGTAGCCGCGCCCACGGAAACCAAAACGCCGCTTGACCATGACACCGTTAATAAAGACCTTGACCAAGTACGAGAGCGGTTGAAATATATCGGGCAGACCACTCAATACGTTAAAAAGGCAATTCCAAGCGCGAAAGAGGATGGGGTCGATTTGCGCGAGAAGGCCACCTTCCTCGGGATTGATGGAGAATTTCTATACGATATCAATAAAGATTCTGGAAAAGTAATTAATCTCTTTTTCAAATGGTCTTTAAGCGACTACGCCTCCGATAGAGATTACGCCGTCAACACCCTCGCATCCTATTTCGGCAACGAATACAAGACCGAAGACTTATCCCAAATCAACGGGGGCAACGACATGTACAGCTACGATTGGCGGAAAACCACCGATGAGAACTGGGATGTCTACCTTGCAGTGGCGGACGAACACTACGATAACGAGGGCGGCAGCATTCAATTCATGCAATTAGAGAACTAGACTCTCTCTTCTTCGCCCAATTAAAGAAATAGCGGCTGCGCAGCGCCCCAAGCATTGACGCTGCGCAGCCTTTTGTATTCATGCGACCTATAAAGTCGTTGAAACTATTAGGACTCAATCAAACTGCGATTTCAATTGATGTCCGCTCAGCCTATAGCAAAGATGCACGCTGAGGGCGTAATTTGGGCTTGGGATTACGCCGATGGACACTTACTCCAATCCCAGCCTCAATGGGGCAAATAGGCCTCATTTCCTTTGATTTAACCCAATAAACGAACCCTTTTACCATGGCATAGACAACCCCATAGCTACAATCATGTTGCCGTGCTTGAGTCTCTGAAAGGAGATTCAAGCTATGTCGAATAGGAAAGATAACAAGGGTCGAGTTCTCCATCGCGGAGAAGGCCAGCGCCCAGACGGTCGTTACTCGTTCAAATACACCAACTGGATGGGAAAAACCTGCTTTGTCTATTCGTGGACTTTGACAATTCACGACCAAACGCCACACGGCAAAAAGAGAGACCTCTGCTTAAGACAAAAAGAGCAGCAGGTTCAAAAAGACCTCTTCGACCACATTGCACCTGAGAACATGACCGTCATGACTCTGGTTGAGAACTACCTTGCGACCAAGGTTGCGGTACGAAAGACAACCGTTAGCGCCTATAAAACCGTCACCAATTACCTGAAAACAGACAGCTTCAGCAAAGCCAAAATATCAAACATTACGGTGTTGGACGCAAAGAAATGGCTTATCCACCTTCAGCAAGATGTTGGAAAGGGCTATAGCAGCGTCTGTAGCATCCGAGGCGTACTCAGGCCAGCCTTTCAACTTGCTGAAGAATGCGGCCTCATCAGAAGAAACCCCTTTAACTTCGAGCTTATCAATGTGCTGGTCAACGATACGGTATCCAGAGAATCGTTAAGCGTTAGGCAGGAACGGCTATTCCTTGAATTTATGCGCTCAGATCATCACTTCTCGCGCTACTTTGAGACTTACTTCATCTTGTTGAACACTGGACTCAGAATTTCTGAATACTGCGGCCTGACCCTTGATGACATTGACTTCGAAAATCACTGCATATGCGTTCAAAAGCAACTCCATCGTGCGAGAGATATGCAGTATTACGTTGAAGAACCCAAGACGAAATCTGGTATGAGATATATCCCTATGACCGCTTCTGTCGAAAAAGCCTTCCACAGTCTCATCGGACAGAGGGCGCAGCCAAAAGAAGAGCCTGTTATTGATGGGGTAAGGGGCTTCATCTGCCTAGACAAGAATGAGATGCCATGCGTTGCCCTGCATTGGGAGCATAGGCTCAAACGCGCCGTCATTAAGCACAACCGCATCTATAAGGAAGAGCTGCCTCATATAACCCCGCACCAGCTCAGACAAACTTTCTGTAGCCGAATGGCACGCGCTGGCATGAGTCCAGCAAAGCTCAGATACATTATGGGGCACTCAGATATCAACACCACCTACAACGTTTACACCCATCTTGGGCTTGAAGATATTCAAGACGAGATGCTTGCTATTGAACAAAACCGCAGGTAGACATTGGTAGTAAAAATTTGAGCCGTACTACGTTTTTACTACTTTTGCTTTTACTTTTGCCTGATTTCTGGTTTTAATAAAGTGGATTTCCTTCCCTATATTGGAAACTAATTTTTAGAACCATTCAGCTCGTTGAATGCAGTAGAAGTGTTGGGGATAGAGGTCTTATCTTGTTATTATCGCAGGTAGAGATTGATATTTGAGCGCTACTTCAAACTGGCCAAGAAATAAAACTTGGCATGCGCCCGGCTTCGACTCTTTAGCAGCCTTCTATATGAAAGGAAACCGCTCATGCAACGCATACTGTTTATCTGCCATGGGAACATCTGTCGCTCGACGATGGCTGAGTCCGTGTTTACCGAGCTAGTGCGGCGCGCCGGGCGCGCGGGCGAGTTTGTCATTGATTCCGCTGCGACCTCGACCGAGGAGATCGGCAACCCGCCACACCACGGCACCATTGCCAAGCTACGCGAGGTCGGGATTCCCGTCGTCGCACATCGCGCACGTCAGGTGCGTCGCGCGGAGTATGGCGACTGGGACCACATTGTCTATATGGACGACGAGAACGCCCGCGCCCTGTACCGAATTTTTGGGAAGGACCCCGATGGCAAGATCTCGCGCCTGCTCGATTGGACCGATCGCCCCGGCGACGTGGCCGACCCCTGGTACACCGGCAATTTCGACGCCACCTACCGCGATGTACTCGCCGGTTGCACCGCCATGCTCGAGCAGCTGTAGGCGCTCGGGCGGCGCGGGCACACGGGCCACGCCATCGGCATAAAACGAGCGTGGATTTTCTCCCACTTTGAGCGTTCGAGTGCGCTCTAAACGGGAGAAAATCCACGCTCGTTATCTCGGTGGGAGAAAATCCACGCTCATGAATGTGACAAAGGGACTACCCCTTTGCCACATCCGGGACTGGCCCTAGACCGGCTTGACCTCCAGCTTTATCCCCTCGGCGCAGGAGTCGCCCAAAACATCCGAAAGGGCCCAGGTCGCATATAGCGGCAAATAGAGAACCGCTCCGTTGCGCTCAACGTTGCCTCTCGAGAAAACAATCCCGAGCCTTACGCCATATTCAGCCGTATCAAGCACATGACCGAGCGCAGCGTGCGCGTGGTAATAGGAGCCCGATTTAACCTCGATCGGAACAGCCGTCCCATCCGGTCCATCGACCACAAAGTCCACTTCACCGCGCTTTTTTGTCTGATAGTAGTAAAGCTGGCGATTTTGGGCAGCCAGCTGCTGGGCCACCACGTTTTCGTAAATGCCGCCCAGATTGGGCTCCTTGCTATCAAGATACGCCGCTTGGGCGACTCCGACGGGGTAGCGCGCCATCAACATGCCCGTATCCGATTGATATAGCTTGAACTGCGATGGCCGTGCCGTCTTGAGCAAGGGCGATTTTGGCTCGGTTACGATATCGGCTTTGAGAGCAACGCCGGCATCGACAAGCCATACAAAATCTCGCTGATACTTCTCGTAGTGAGCCTTGGGGTCAATGGAATTGAGCACGAAGCGCTTGCTTTCGCCCTCGAGCATAATAGGGAGCTGATCGTAAATGCTCTGCACCTGAAGGGCTCGCCCGCTTGCATACTTGGAGATATCCCGCCGGTACTGTTCGTTGAGCTCTGACTGTAGCTGACGAACAGAGGCAAGGTCGCCCTGCGTGTCAAGGAAACGTTGCACGACCTCCGGCATTCCGCCGACAACGGTATAGGTCCTGAAGTTTGCCATCATCGCGTCATGAATGTAATCAGGAATGGGCCTCTCGCTGATACACGCGTCACGTATCGTTTGGCGAGCCCCCTCGCTCACCCCGATTGCCCAGCAAAACTCCTCAAAATCGAGCGGGAACATCCTAAGCTCGTGGACATACCCCACGGGATAGGACCTGACGCCCTTGAACTGGGTCCCGAGCATTGACCCCGAAAACGCCCAGCGGCACCTCCCGTCCTCTACAAGGAACTTTGCCATCGTCATGATGTCGGGGGCCTCTTGGACCTCATCGATAAACACGAGCGTTTTGCCTGGTGCAATCGACTTTCCCGAAAGAAGCGTCACCCTGCTGATGAAATCATCGGCATTCCGCGCCTCGAGAAGAGCATCTTTTGCCTGGCGATTTTCCATGAGATTGAGCTCGATGTAGGTTGCATGGCTGGCTTTGCCAAATGCGCGAATCGAATAGCTTTTGCCGATCTGGCGAGAACCCGTGATGAATAAGGCCTTTTGCTCGGCAGACTTCAGCCAACGCTCCAGCTCTGCCGCTATTTTCCTGCGCAGCATAGGCTCTCCCCTCAGTGTCATCAAATGAAATGCAAAGTTTTATGCGCTTAATTATCGATGAAATGTAGGATTTTTAGAACCTAAAATCGGATGAAATGCAGAGATTTAGGATTATAAGCAAAAAGAAGGGGCAGCCCCGGCGAATGTGACAAAGGGACTGTCCCTTTGTCACATTGCGCTCGACTACTCGTCGACGATCTCGGCAAGCCAGACGTTCAGCGTATCGACCTCGGGGCAGCAGAACTTTGCCGTACCGGGCTCGTTGCCAGGCACGGTTCCGCCATAGCGCAGGATATCGATATAGGGAAAGCCCACATGGCAGGCCATGGCACACATCTTGCCGCGGTCTCGGTCGAAGTCAAAAACGTCGCCCGGCTTGTGACCATGGTGGCAGCGGCACGCACCCAGCTGGTCCACGCAGCTCACGCGGATGCGCGGACGCTTGCCCCGCGGCGCGCCGAGCGGCTTGTTCTCGCCCGCAGGCTTGGCGCCGCCCTCGCCAGCATTACTCATGGTCAATCACATCCAGGCAGGCCTCGATGGGAAGGCCAGCCGACTTGTCCTCTTGGTCGGCATTGCGCTCGATAAGCTCAGCCACCACGCGCATGGCATCGGACGTCGCGCGTTGCAAACTCCAACCTGCCATAACGCGGCCGACGAGCACCGCCGAGAACGTGTCACCCGTGCCCGGGAAATAGACCGGAATGAGCTCAAAGGGAATCGTAAAGTACTCCCCCGCTACATGGTCGTAACCGATAACCGCGTTCGTGCCATTGACCACGGCGCTCGTAATGACCACCGACTTGGCACCCAGCTCGCGCACGGCGTCCACAAGGGCGCGAGCCTCATCGGGCGTAATTTGCTCGGCGATAGGCCTATCGGCAAGCAGGCACGCCTCGGTATAATTGGGCACCGCGTAGTCTGCGCACTCCAGCAGGTGCCGCATAAGGCCAATCGTGGACTCGGGCACGCCCGCATAGAGCTTGCCGTTGTCGCCCATGATGGGGTCGACGAACACCTTGGTACCCTTTTGCGCGCGACGGTGGCAGAAGTCCGAAATGATGCGCGTCTCTTCCTCGGTCACGATAAAGCCGGTAGAGATGGCGTCGAACTCAAAGCCGAGCTCCTCCCAGATGGCGAGGCTCTGGCGCACGTACTCGGTGGTGTCGTGGATGTAGAACTTGGGATAGTTGAGCGTATCGGACACAAGTGCCGTCGGCAGGTTGTGGATGCGGTAGCCCATGTGCGACAGCACCGGCAGCATGGCGGAAAGCGCGACCTTGCCGTAGCCGCACATATCGTTGATCAGCAGCAGCTGAGTGTTCTTCATGAGGGTCTCCCTTGGTTCGGGCACGGCGCAGCAGCGCCACAGTGCGACTAAGTGTAGCGCAGGGGACGTTGTGAGCGGGCGCTACGGTCGCGAAGAGCGCATTGTTGCGAAAAGGTTACGAAAACGAGGTAGTCGTTGGGGACGTTCTTAAATGACTAGTCAAACAAGAACGTCCCCAACGACTATCCCGGCAATTAGCCCAAGGAGTGTCCCCAAGTGCCGGCACATAAGGAACGTCCCTAAGTGCCAAAACGACTGGTCGGGCAACGCCGATGTTTTGGCGAAGTCAGCGAAAACCCGCCAGAGTGAGCAAGGTGCCTTGAAACGAGGCGGCATTGACCTTCTGGTCATGCCGCCGAAGTTGAAAGGCAGATTGCCGCTCTGGCGGGTTTGCAGCGTCGAGCCGTTACGCGGTTTGGTAAAACCGCGTAACCACTAGTTTGGTACCTTGACATTCATTTCTCATGCTCCTAGATTGGTTAGGCACAAAACAATTCCACTACCTAACTAAAGAAAGGAGCAACACTAATTCATGTGCGATGAACCTCTTAACCTTTGTTCGCACGAGCCCGGCGGCGACCCGTCACAGCCGGCGGATGCACCCGAAGCGGTTAGCTCAGAAGACAAGCTTGCCAAGCGCATCCTCAATGGCCTGGGCTTTTGCGGCCATTACATGCATTTTCATGGCGGAGGCGTGTCCGGCAAGGCGCCCATCATCTGCCTGCTGGCCAAGCAACCCGGCGGCGAGATGTCGCAGCAGGAGCTCGGCATGCACTTCGACCTCAAGCCGGGATCGCTTTCCGAGATCCTGTCCAAGCTCGAGCTCAACGGCCTCATCGAGCGCAGCCGTAACCCCAAGGATCGACGGCAGCTCACCATTCGCCTGACCGAAACCGGCCGGGAAAACGCCCGCATCGACCAGGCAGCCCGCATTCGCTTTAGAGAGCAGGCCTTTAGCGCGCTCACCCACGACGAGCGCGAGCAGCTCGCCGAAATGCTCGAGAAAATCCGTGTAACCTGGGAGGAACTGGATGATTAAAACCCTCATGGGCAGCATCCGCGACTATATGAAAGTCACCGTTGCCACGCCGTTGCTCGTGCTTGGCGAGGTGCTCTGCGAGATGCTGATTCCATTTATCACCGCCAACCTGATCGACGCCATCAAAGACGGCGCCACCGTAGCCGAGATGCTTCCCACCGCAGGCTTTTTGGTACTCATCGCGCTGACGTCGCTTGCTTTTGGCGCCGCGGCCGGCGTCACCTGCAGCAATGCGAGTTGCGGCTTCGCCAAGAACCTGCGTCACGACCTGTTCTACAAGATCCAGACGTTCAGCTTTGCCAACATCGATGAGTTCTCGAGCTCCTCGCTCGTCACGCGCCTGACCACCGACATCAACAACGTGCAGCAGGCCTTTATGATGATCATCCGCATCGCCGTGCGCGCGCCGCTGGTATTGATCTTCGCCTTTACCATGGCATTTATCATGGGCGGCAGCGTTGCCATGGTCTACCTGGTCATCATTCCGCTGCTGGGCTTTGGACTGTTCTTTATCATCTTTAAGGTGCGCCCCATCTTCTCGCGCGTGTTCCACAAGTACGATGCCCTTAACGAGTCCGTCGAGGAAAACGTCACCGGCATGCGCGTGGTTAAGAGCTACGTGCGCGAAGACTTTGAGAAGGAGAAGTTCGCGACCGCCGCGCGCGACGTCCAGATGGACTTCACCCGCGCCGAGAAGCTGCTCGCCTTTAACAACCCCATGATGAATATCTGCGTCAACGGCGCGTTTGTCGTCATCATCTACCTGGGCTCCAAGTTCATCATCACGAGCCAGGGCACGCTGTTCGACGTGGGCCAGCTCTCCTCGATCTTTACCTATGGCTTCCAGATCCTCATGAGCCTGATGCAGCTGTCGATGATCTTTGTCATGGTGACCATGGCCGACGAATCGGCGCACCGCATTACCGAGGTGCTGGCCGCCGAGCCCACGATCGCCGATCCCGCTGAGCCCGTGCTCGAGGTTGCCGACGGCTCCATCGACTTTGACCACGTGAGCTTTAAGTATTCCGCGCATGCAAAGCGCCAGGCGCTCGACGATATCGACCTGCACATTAAGAGCGGCGAGACCATCGGCATCATCGGCGGCACCGGCTCGGCCAAGTCCACGCTTGTAAACCTCATCGCCCGTCTGTACGACACCACCGAGGGTACCGTGCGCGTGGGCGGCGTGGATGTGCGCGACTACGACTTGGACGCCCTGCGCCACCAGGTGGCCATGGTGCTGCAGAAAAACGTGCTGTTTAGCGGCACGATTGCCGAGAACCTGCGTTGGGGCGACCCGAACGCCACCGACGAGGAAGTCCGCGAGGCGGCACATCTGGCCTGCGCCGACGAGTTTGTCGACGGCTTCCCCAAGGGCTATGACACTTGGATCGAACAGGGCGGCTCCAATGTCTCCGGCGGTCAGAAGCAGCGTCTGTGCATTGCGCGTGCCCTGCTGCGTCGCCCCAAGATCTTGATCCTGGACGACTCCACCAGCGCCGTCGACACCAAGACCGACGCCAAGATCCGCGCGGGGCTGGCAAGCTATCTGCCCAACACGACCAAGCTCATCATCGCCCAGCGCATCAGCTCCGTGCAGGACGCCGATCGCATCATCGTCATGGAGGGTGGCCGCATCGCGCAGATCGGCAACCACGATGAGCTGCTTAAGACGAGCGAGATCTACCGCGAGACCTTTACCTCGCAAAGCAAGATGTCTGCCGAGGGCGAAGGGGCCGTCGAGGCCGACACCGAGGCATCTGCAACGCAAGCTCAGACCCAGGAAGGAGGCGAGGCACATGAGTAAGGCAACGACCGCCGAGCGCGCGCTCAACCGCAAGGGCGGCACCATGTCGCGCCTCATCAAGACGCTCTTTGGCTTCTACCCCGTGCTTTTGCCCCTCGTCGTCGTCGGCGTGGTGCTCTGCGCCATCATCAACTCCATCGGCGCGACCTTCCTTCAGAGCGCCCTGCAGATTATTAGCGAGTCGTGGCAGTCGGGCGATTGGACGACCGCGCAGCCCAAAATTCTGAAGCTTGTGACCACCCTCGCCTGCATCTACGGCGTCGGCATCCTGTCCTCACTCTTCTGGAACCGCGCCATGGCCATCGTTACGCAGGGCTCGCTCGAGAAGCTGCGCGAGAAGATGTTCAACCGCATGCAGGACCTGCCGATTCGCTACTTCGACACGCACCAGCGCGGCGACATCATGAGCCACTACACCAACGACATCGACACGCTGCGCCAGATGATCAGCCAGTCGCTGCCCAACCTGCTCATGACGACCATCGTCATCGTCACGGTGTTCTTTATCATGCTGTACTACAGCGTGTGGATGTGCCTGGTCATTGTGGCCGGCGTCGCCTTTATGACCTTTATGACCAAGCTGCTCGGCTCCAACTCCGCGCGCTTCTTCATTGCGCAGCAGACCGAACTCGGCGTGGTCGAGGGCCATATCGAGGAAGTCATGAACGGCCAGAAGGTCGTCAAGGCATTCTGCCACGAGTCTGCCGCCGAAGCCGATTTTGACGAGCGCAACGAAAAGCTCTTCGAAGTCTCGCAGAAGGCCAACATGTACGCCAACATCCTCATGCCTATCCTTATGAACCTGGGCAACCTGCTCTACGTGCTGGTCGCACTGGCGGGCGGCATTTTCCTGGCGCTGGGCGTGCCTAACCTGAGCATCTC
This sequence comes from Collinsella sp., assembly GCA_014871645.1. Lineage (GTDB taxonomy): Bacteria > Actinomycetota > Coriobacteriia > Coriobacteriales > Coriobacteriaceae > Collinsella. The sequence continues at coordinate 38,882 of WGSN01000010.1, read as the reverse complement.
GGGCATGGCGCTGTCCATCGCCGTCGTGGTGCCGTTCCTCAACATGACCAAGCAGTTCTGCGGACAGATCGGCCAGATCTCGCAGCAGATCAACGCCGTGGTCATGGGCCTCGCCGGCGCCGACCGCATCTTTGAGCTCATCGACGAGAAGCCCGAGGCCGATGAAGGCTACGTGACGCTCGTCAACGCGCAGGTGAACCCCGATACCTGGGAGTTCGAGGAGGCCGACCACCACACCGGCATGTGGGCATGGAAACACCCGCACCGCGCAACCGGCGAGATCGAGTACGTACCGCTGCGCGGCGACCTGGTCATGGACAACGTCGACTTTGGCTACACGCCCGACCACGAGGTGCTGCACGGCGTGTCCGTGTTTGCCAAGCCGGGCCAGAAGGTCGCGTTTGTCGGCGCCACCGGTGCCGGTAAGACGACCATCACCAACCTCATCAACCGCTTCTATGACATCGCCGACGGCAAGATCCGCTACGACGGCATCAACGTCAACAAGATCCGCAAGGCCGATCTGCGCCGCTCGCTGGGCGTCGTGCTGCAGGACGTGAACCTGTTCACCGGCACCGTGATGGATAACATCCGCTACGGCAACCTGGACGCTTCCGACGAGGAGTGCATCGCGGCGGCCAAGCTCGCGGGCGCCGACGACTTTATCACCCGCCTGCCCGACGGCTACGACACCATGCTCACCGGCAACGGCGCGCAGCTGTCGCAGGGCCAGCGCCAGCTGATTTCAATCGCACGCGCTGCCGTCGCCGATCCGCCGGCAATGATTCTGGACGAGGCCACGAGCTCCATCGACACTCGCACCGAGGCCATCGTGCAGGCAGGTATGGATAAGCTCATGGAAGGTCGCACGACGTTTGTCATCGCGCACCGCCTGTCCACCGTGCGCAACTCCGACGCGATCATCTGTCTGGACCACGGCCGCATCATCGAGCGCGGCAACCACGACGAGCTGATCGCCAAGCGCGGGTATTACTACCAGCTGTACACGGGTGCATTTGAGCTCGAGTAGCTCAAAATAGCCCTACGCTCCCGACGGAGCTCCTGCGCGCGCGGTCTTTTCTCGCAAGCTGAAGAGAAATGGTGAGGCCCTGGCCGTTTGGCCAGGGCCTTGTTTTGTGTGGGGCGTTTTGACTGGCAGGTGCTGCATATTAATCGTATAATTTATCGTAAGTTCCCGCACATCGATTGGAGCCTTATATGCCTGCCATTAAGCCTGTTTCCGATTTACGCAATTACAACGAGGTGCTCTCCGATGTCCACGAGGGCTCCCCGGTGTTTCTGACTAAAAACGGGCACGGTTGCTACGCGGTACTCGACATGAAAGATTACGACCGGTTTTGCGCCATTATCACGCTGATGTCCGAGCTTGAGCGTGGGCGCAACTCAGGCGAGAAGAGCGGATGGGTCTCATCAGATAACGTCGCCGCACACTTCCGCCGCAAGGCTGCAAGCCATGCATAGCTGCAAGGTCGTCTACTCTCCGCTGGCTCTGCAAGATCTCGACGACATCTGGGACTACATTGCCATCGAACAGGACAATCCCGCAGCAGCGGAGAGAATCGTAGAGGGTATCCTCGCTCGGATAGACCTGCTCTCCAGCTTCCCGGAGTCGGGCACGCCACTATCCTCGATCTATCCCCTACGCTCCGATTACCGGTTCGTGATCTGTGACAATTATCTCGCGTTTTACCGCTTTCACCAGAAGGTCTATATTGACCGTGTTCTCCACGGAAAACGCGATTACCTGCAGATATTGTTTGCCGAATAGTCAGGTCCCGATATTAGACGACCCCAAAGGCCGTAAAGCGAGGACAGTTTCGTGAAGAATGTGTCGCATGCTTCTGGTTGTGCTATAAACGTAACATGCTACAGAAAGGATGGTGGCTGGAATGGTTCCCGAAGATGCTGTTGGACCCCTGTTTAAGGTAATCAACGAGCGCATGCAGGCGTCTGCCGATGCGGACCTCAAGGAGCAAGGGCTCACCTTTGCGCAAAGCCAGGTGATCGTCTACCTCATTGAGCATGCGGGCCGAGCGCTCCAAAAAGAGATCGAAACTAGCCTCAAGGTCTCTCACCCAACGGTCTCCGGCCTCGTCAGCCGGCTCGAGAAAAACGGCTTCGTGCGCACCTGGGTAGCCGAGGATGACCGACGTAATAAGGTCGTTGAGCTTACGGACAAGGCACACGATGCCGGTGATCGCATGCGTGCCACCATGCGCGAACGCGATCGAGAGCTGCTCGCCGGCCTTGATGAACGCGAGCAGACGGAGCTCATCCGCATGCTCAGGCGAATCTACGCCAACGTCTGCAAACAATAAACAATAGCCTCATCAGCACCCGTCGCCCACCGGATTCGATCCGCCTGCGACGGGCTTCTTTACACCCTATTCCGTAGCTTGCTACGTAATTTCAGCCCGATTCGTACCGAAAGAAACATGCATGATACGAACGCTTGCACGGAGCCTGCGGCAATACCGCAAGAGCTCCGTCACCGCCATCCTACTTTCCATCCTGGAGGTGATACTCGAGATCGCCATCCCGCTCGTCATGAGCGACCTTATCGACCGCGGCATCCAGGCCGGCAACATGGGCGAGGTCTGGCGCCTTGGCATCGCCCTGCTTCTCCTTGCCGTTCTCGAGTTTGGAGTGGGCGCCGGCGGCGCTTGGATGGGAGCACGCGCCTCGGTGGGCTTCGCCGCCAACCTGCGCGACGATATGTACGACAACGTGCAGACCTTCTCTTTTGGCAACATCGACAAGTTCTCTACCGGTTCGATCGTCACGCGCCTCACCACCGACGTCACCAACGTGCAAAACGCCTACATGATGATCATCCGCATGGGCGTGCGCGGCCCCGTGATGCTCGCGTTCTGCTGGATCGTGTCGTTTACCATCAACCGGCAGATCTCGTTTGTATTCCTAGCCGTGATCCCCATCCTTGCCATCGCGCTCGGACTCATCATGTGGCGCGTAAGCAGCATCTTCAACCGCGTCTTCGCTACCTACGACACGCTTAACAACGTAGTGCAGGAGAACATTGCGGGTATCCGCGTGGTCAAGTCATTCAACCGTGAGGAGCACGAGATCGGCAAGTTCGGCGCCATCAGCCAACGCATCTACGAGGACTTCGCCCGCGGCGAGCGCCTCATCGCACTCAATACGCCGCTCATGCAGGCCTGCATGTACGCATGTATGATACTCATCTCGTGGCTCGGCGCTAGGGCCATCGTGGCCTCGGGCAACAACGCCGCGCTCGGCCTCACCACAGGACAGCTCACCGCACTCTTTACCTACGCCACGCAAATCCTTATGGCGCTCATGATGCTCTCCATGGTCTTTACGCTCATCGTGATTGCCCAGAGCTCGGCCAAGCGCATCGCCGAGCTACTCAACGAACAGAGCGACATCGCGAGCCCCGAGCCCGGTCGCGCCGTCACGCAGGTTGCGGACGGTTCCGTGGAGTTTGACCACGTGAGCTTTGCCTACGCGAGCAAGGCCGAGAAAAACGTACTCGAGGACGTAAACCTCACCATCAAGAGCGGCGAGGTCGTGGGCATCATCGGCGGCACGGGTTCGTCCAAGTCGAGCCTTGTGAACCTGATCGCCCGTCTCTATGACGTCACCGCGGGCACCGTGCGCGTGGGCGGCATCGATGTGCGCGACTACGACCTCGATGCGCTGCGCGGCCAGGTGGCCATGGTACTGCAGAAAAACGAGCTCTTTAGCGGCACCATCGCCGAGAACCTGCGCTGGGGTGACGCCGAGGCCAACGATGCAGAGCTGGTGCGCGCCTGCGAGCTCGCCTGCGCGGACGAGTTTATCGACCAGCTGCCGGACGGTTACCAGACCATGATCGAGCAGGGCGGCACCAACGTCTCGGGCGGGCAAAAGCAGCGCCTGTGCATCGCCCGCGCGCTCGTGGCCAAGCCGCGCGTGCTCGTACTCGATGACTCCACGAGCGCCGTCGACACCAAGACCGACGCCAAGATCCAACGCGGCCTTGCCGAGTACCTGCCCGCCACGACCAAGATCGTGATCGCGCAGCGCGTGAGTTCGGTCATGCACGCCGACAAGATCGTGGTCATGGACGACGGGCGCATCAGCGCGGTGGGCACGCACGAGGAGCTCTTGTGCACGAGCGATATCTATCGCGAGGTCTTTGAGTCGCAGCAGAAGGGAACGGCAGAGGATGAGTAAGCAGAATAAACGCCCCGCAAACGGAGCGGCACCGGGCGCCGACATGCCCGCGATGCAACTCGACATGGCAACCGTCAAGCGCCTGCTCTCGTATATGTCCTGCTACCGAGGGCAGCTTGTACTCGTCGTCGCGTGCATCCTGATCTCTGCTATCGCAAGCGCCGCGTCGTCGATGTTTTTGCAGGCACTCATCGACGACTACATCGTCCCGCTTTTGGCGACCGACGCTCCCATATGGACGGGCCTTGCGCACGCGCTCATCACCATCGGCGCTGTCTATGTGGTGGGCGTTGCAGCCACGCTCGTCTACAACCGCGCGATGGTTACTGTGGCGCAAGGCACGCTCAAACGCATCCGCGACGATATGTTCTCGCACATGCAGACGCTCCCCTTGCGTTACTTCGACACACGCGCGCACGGCGACATCATGAGCCTCTACACCAACGACACCGACACCCTGCGCCAGATGATCGCGCAGTCGCTCTCGCAGCTCGTAAGCTCGGCATTCACGCTGGTCGCGGTCTTCGTGTGCATGCTTTGGATGAGCGTGGGGCTCACCGTGGTAGTCTGCGTGCTCATGGCGGCGGTGCTCGTGTTCGTGGGCCGCATCACGGGGGTCATCGGGGCGTTTTCTATCGAGCAGCAAGATACACTCGGCGCGCTCAACGGCTACATCGAGGAGATGGTCGGCGGGCAGAAGGTCATCAAGGTCTTTTGTCACGAGGACGCCGCACGTACCGGAATGGGTAAGCTCAACCGTGCCTGGGCAAAGGCTGCGACGAACGCGCAGGGCGTGGGCAATTCGATCATGCCCATGATGAACGCGCTTGGCTACCTGATCTATGTGGTGGTGGCTGTGCTCGGCGGCTACATGGCCATCGCAGGGACACCCAACCTGGGACTTACCGGTTTCGACACGTTCACGCTCGGCGCCATCGCATCGTTTTTGACGCTCACGCGCAACTTTATGAACCCCGTAGCGCAAGTGTCCAACCAGCTCAACTCGATCATCATCGCGCTTGCGGGCGCCGGGCGCATCTTTACGCTCATGGATGAGAAGCCCGAGTCCGACGACGGTTACGTGACGCTGGTCAACGTGCGCGAGGACGCGGACGGCGCGCTTGTCGAAACGAGCGAGCGAACCGAGCGCTGGGCCTGGAAGAACCCACATCACGATGGCGGCTGCGGGCTCGTGCCGCTCAAGGGGCATATTATGTTCGACCATGTGAGCTTTGGCTATGTGCCCCAAAAGCTCGTGCTGCACGATATCGAGCTCGAAGCTGAGCCCGGGCAGAAGATCGCGCTCGTTGGTGCGACGGGCGCCGGCAAGACCACGATCACCAATCTTATCAACCGCTTCTACGACATTGACGACGGCAAGGTCCGCTACGACGGGATCAACATCAACAAGATCCGCAAGGCCGACCTGCGCCGGAGCCTGGGCGTGGTGCTGCAAGACGTGAATCTCTTTACGGGCACCGTCATGGACAACATCCGCTACGGCTGCCCCGGCGCCACGGACGAGCAGTGCATCGAGGCGGCGCGCCTGGCCAACGCCGACGGGTTTATCCGCATGCTGCCGAACGGTTACGACACCGTACTCGAGGGCGACGGCAGCGGTCTTTCACAGGGACAGCGCCAGCTGATCAGCATCGCGCGCGCCGCGGTGGCCGACCCGCCCGCGATGATTTTGGATGAGGCCACGTCGAGCATCGATACCCGCACCGAGGCATTGGTGCAGCGCGGCATGGATGCGCTGATGGAGGGCAGAACCACGTTTGTGATCGCGCACCGACTGAGCACGGTGCGCAACTCCGACCTGATCAGCGTGCTGGATCACGGGCAGATTATCGAGCGCGGCAGCCATGATGAGCTGATTGCCAAGCGCGGGTATTACTACCAGCTGTATACGGGTGCGTTTGAGCTCGAGTAGGTAAACCCACGGGCTCCGTCTCGGGAGGGCGGCATATTACCTCCGTGCTCAAACATTCTCGCTGCGCTGCGAAACTGCGCGCGGAGGTAAAATGCCGCCCTCCCGAGACGGAGCCCTGCGCGCAGTCAACTCCTCATTTGAACGGAATAAAAGTTAGTGAGGTCCTGGCCAAATGGCCAGGACCTCTTTTCATGGCAGTCTTTTTGGGACGGGGCTTTTTAGCTGCCTTCAAATTAGCCGCCCTCTGTTACAGGCTTACCGTTCCTCGCGTTGCGGCCCGGCTGGCTCGGCCATCTTTATGCGGTTCTTGTCGATGTACATGTTTTTGTCGGCCTGGGAAAAGAGCTCGCGCATCGTGGGCGGTTCATCATAATCACTAGAAAGCGCATAGCCCACCGCGTAGCTGATAGGCATGTCGGGGTGAGCCTCGGAATACTCGCTCACGTTCGCACGAATCCGAGCGAGACAGGATTCCACGGCAGCTCGATCGGCATCCCACAGCACCGCGATAAACTCATCGCCGCCGTCGCGGCCCACAAAGCAGGTCTCGGACGCCACGCACCCCAGCTGCTGGGCAAAAGAACGGATGTACTCGTCACCCTTCTCGTGGCCAAAGCTGTTATTGACCGTATGCAGATTGTTAAGATCGAAAACACACAGCGCAACAGGCGCTTCGGCGGAAACGGGATGCCCCTGCCCCAAGATTTCCTCGCACTTGTTCTTGTTGGGCAGTCCCGTGGCTTCATCGAGATAGACTTTGTTCTGCAGCTCGCGATTGAGCGCGGCAGTGCGCACCGCGCGAGCAAGTTCGACCGCAAAGGTCGCCACCAGGCCCACGATGTCGATAATCACCAAACCCTAAAGGCGATTGAGCGCCGTGGCCTTCTCCTGGGAGTAGTCCTCCGCAAGCCTCGTGGCATCGTCACAAATGCCAAAGAACTCCTCGCTCATGGCGATGATGTCGGTGTTCTCGTAGCCGACTTCGCGCACACGGGCAATCTCGGTGCGAAGCTTGTCAAAATAGCTCGCGAGCTCGGTCATCTTTGCCTGATACTCATCGTCATCGAGACGGACGAGATTGAGGTCGTCGCTTCCGTAGCGCAAACCACTAATGTATGAATCAACGGCCTTGAGCAGGTCGTCTTATGGCTGGCCTGCATCCTCGAGCTTAACGATTCGCTGCGTGGTGCCGCGCACCAGACCGGCGTAGTTGACCACGCGCGCCGTGCCCTGGATGTCGGAGACGAGCAACATGACATTGATGAAGAAAAAGATAAGAACTGCCGTGAGCGCCATCATCAGAAGGCGCACCGCCTGGCTGGCCTTCTTGGCGACAGAAGCATTCACAAGCTCACTCCTCCAAACGGTAAAAGCGCAGATAGCGCGCAGTGTGCCGAAATTCACGCGCGGACAACTCTACCATGATGGACCGAGAGCCTCAAACTTGATGCAGCCTATGGGGCGCAGCTTAATCGGAATATTCAATGAGCTACAAGACCTCTGCTATAAGTGCTCGGCGCCCGTTTGTTTTATCACTGCAGGTAGAAAGAGCGATGATGCGCGAATCAGGGCCAACGTCATCCATGTCCGCATGCACCGCCGTCTGCGAGATATGCGTGAGCAGCGTCTGCATCGAGGCCTGGTCCAGGTTTCCCGGCCCAAAGATAATGTCATCACTCGCAGCAAACGAACACACGGCAACGATGCGCAGCCGGAACGCCCCATCCTTTGTGTAGAGCGTGCCCGTGCGGTGCAGGTCAAAGAAGCCCCTGTCTAGAAACCGATCGACATCGCCAAACATCGCACCGTTATCCATGTGGTGCGCATAGAGCAGATTGTAGGGATCGGTCATCGCGCGGCTGTTGCGCGTATCCAAAAACACCGCTCCCGAAACCGCGGACTCCCCCAACACGTTTTTGTTGAGGTATTCCTGGTTATCTTTTCCCTGAACGAAGGGATAATCGATGTTGGTGCCATCGATGGTGACCCATCCGACAACGTCGGGATTTTTGGCCATCAGATCCTGCAGGCGTGCGCAATCGTTGGTCCCGGTGGGTTTGTAGTGCAGCAGCTCATCGCTGATGAACCCGCCGTTCATAACGTTGTTTGTATCCCACAGCGAATAGCCCCCGTACAGCAGCATGAGCAGCACGAGAAAGCCGGCAAACCACGTAAGCACGCGGTCGCCGGCTCTCGCCAGCCGAGCTATGCGTTTAAGCTCCATCGGCTGTAATCCTCGCTGTTTTAACGACGATTACGACGAGGACGGAAGAAGACCACGCCCATCACGGCAGCAAACGCGACGATTGCCGCATAGGGAACGACCGTCCGAATAACATCGGTCGGAACGGTAACATCCTTGGTGTTGGTAAAGATCACCGTGGTGTCGTAAGCACCGATAGCTTCCTCGACAATAGAGCTACCTTCTGTCGAATTGGTGCCATCACCAATCTTGTACGACGTCTTATAACCGTCGCCATGATAATCCGCCTCAGTTACGGCGAATTTATCCTCCGATGAGAGACCGTAAACGATGACGGATTCCCCATGCTTAAGGCTTACGGTAACCGCAGTTCCCGACGTAGCTGGAGTTTGGCTCATGGTGGTGGCACCGTTTTTCACAGTGGCGTACTCATAGCTCTCCCCGTCAGCGCCTTTAATCGTGAAGGTAAAATTAAAGTCCTTATTCTTGTCACCTTGGTTGCCCTTGACGACCTTTGTGATGGTCAGCTTATGGGTGACATATTTGTTCAAAAAACCTGCGGTCTTCTCGCCCGAGCCTGCTTCTGTTCTAAGAATACAGCCCTTAACAACATAGCCCGAACCGCCATTCTCTTCGTTTTCTACGTAAACATCCAGGAAGAGCTCCTTGTATGTAACGTTGAGACCGTCCAGCCCTGACGGCGTCTGCGTAATTTTATATCGATAGATACCCGGAGCCTTGAACAGAGAGGTTTTAATTTCGGCACTCAGTTTGGCGGTTATTGTCTTAGTTTTCTCACCGGTATTCTCTGTGCTTGTAAGGCCTTTGTTGGAAAAATTAACGGAAGTCGGCGAAAGCGTGACGGCGTCTGTCACTCCAGCATAAACGGGCATACCGCTCGTGCTCGTAAGCTCACTCTCCTCATCCGCCGGCGCAATCGAATAGTTAAACGTCGCATTAGGCACCACAGCATTCTCATTCATGGTAAGCGTCGAGGTGATCGTGACCTTGTTGTCTTTTACCGGCAGATGCGGTTGAGCGGCACTGTCCTCCGCCCACGCGGGCGCGACAACTCCCACCAAAGCCAGCAGCATCGTGGCAGCCACAACTGCAAATGCTGTCAGTCGTCTCTTTCCAGTTTTCATGTTGTATCCTTCCTCTCGGGCATATGCCCTTAATAAAACCAATCTCCGTGCCTACAGGTTCGACCTGCGCAGCACGCTGATCACGTTGCCCTTGATCTGCGAGCGGGCAATCGGCCCGTACAGGCGGCTGTCGTGGCCGCCCTCACGCAAATCTGCCAGTACAAAGAACTCATCCGTTCCCAGGCGCACGGGATAGTCCACAGCAGACTCATAGCGCGGCGTCGGCGTGGTGATGTCGCTTTCCACAACAACAGCCCCGTTAACCATGAGCTCGCCTTCCTCGGTAATCGTGACCTCATCACCGGGACGGGCAACCACGCGGCCTAGGCGCTCTGCGCCATCCGCGGTGTATACCACCACGTCACCCTCGTTGAAGCTCTGGCTGAACCTCCAGTAGAGCATGACGTCACCCGAACAGATACGCGGGGCCATCTCGCCAGTCGTGACTGCACCCACGCCCAAGACCACGCCAAAGAGCAGCCAGAGCGTCACGACAAAAAATGCCAAGCGCGCCAGAAAACCCACGATATCGCGCCGGTCGTCCGCTTCTCCCAGATCTGGCGCCGCATGGGCGCCCAACCTCACGTTCGACGCGGCCGAATACCGCGAGCCCCGGGGTCTTCCCTGCGGGGCCGCTCGTGCGGCTGGCCCATCACCAGCATTGCTGGCGCCATGTCTTCTCATAGGCGCCCGCCCCTCTTGGAGCCGCGGCGTAAACGCAGCGCAACCATGCCCGTAGCCAACAGCACGCCGGCGGCCAAAATCGCCAGGGCATAGATGGGGTTGCGCGTAATACCCGTAGGCACCGCGACCTGTCGGGAATTGGTGGCCTTAGCTTCAACGGCAACGGTCACACGCGGACCGTTGAGCGTGCCGCTCGCACCCGTAAGCTCGGCGTGGTACCCCAACGACGAATAATCGTCTTCGCTCACGGTATAGACCGCGTTGTAATCCAGCGCCTTAATCGAAACGGTCAGGCCGTCCTTAACGGCAAACGGCACGGTCGCCTTGCCCTGGCCATCGGCCGTAAAGGCCGTCTTGTTTTCCACGGTCTCGGCCCGATCATTCGGTCGCGCCACGAGCGCATGGCTGCCTTGGGCAGACGCATCCGAATACTCGATGGCGTAGGTCTGACCAGCCTTGAGGCCCGTAAAGGTCGCCGTCATCTTAAAGTAGGCACGCTTGTCGCCCATATTGCCCGTAACGCTCTTGGAAACCTTGAGTGTGTAGGTGCGCGGGGTGAATCGTGCGTATACGCATCCCGTATGGCGATCTTTTACGTTGTACGTATAGGTGGGTGAAGACGACAGCAGCTCCGGGGCGTCCGGATTCGATAGGTCGTACCAACCCTCAAAGTGATAGCCCTCCTTGGGAGCGGCCACCGCCTCCACAAACGTGCCGTCATCCACAAAGTAGGCAACGCCCGATTTTTTGTACGCGTCCTCGTCCTTGCCCGAGCCATCCCCGGCATCGATGGAGCCCTTTGCCCCCTTAAGCTTGGAGCTGACCGTGCCGCCCGTCGTTACGTTGCTCCACGTGCCATCGGCATTTTTAAGCTGGGCAACAAAGGCCTGACGATACTTCCATTGCGCCACGAACGTCGCGCCCTGGCTCTCGGGAATGTTTTCGACGGTTACCGCATCGCCCACAGCACCGGTATCCGGATTGACCTTCTTGCCCTTAATGGTAAGAGTGCCGGAATCCGTGGTGCCCTCGGGAGCTGTATGGGTCACCGTGTGTTTGGCATCGAAGCGAACGGCTTTTCCCGAGCCCGCGTACTCCCAGCCCATAAACTTCCAGTCGTCGTTTTGTCCAACGGCAGCATGGGAGGTATAGCTCGCTCCAGCGCCAGAAAGCTGTACGAAATCGCCCGTGGACTCATTGTACGGATCGTAGTGATACGCTTTGCCGCCGTTCACATCGTATTGAACGCCTGCCTTGGAAAACACGAGGTGCACTTTGTAGTGCTTTGTGACCTTGTCGACCTCAAAGCGATAGGTACCATCTTCCAATCTGGTCCAATGTGCGTCGTCGTCTGCGGAATAGAACTCGCCGTTGACAAAAGCACCGATAAAGACTGCCCCGTCATCGCGTTTGGCATCGACCATAAAGTAGGAGTTCTTCTCCTGTTTACCTACGTAGTTTTTGGCATAGGTAAAGTCCGCCGTCTTGGTATTGGCGTTATAAAAATACGTTCCGCTTCCGTTGGGCGTCGTGTATGTCTCGATGCGATAGAACTCCCTAAACGAGATATTGTCGAGGAAGTTGCCGGTCGAATTGCTCCCGTTGGCCGTGTTGTAGGCCACAAAAGCAAAGACGCTCTGGTTTTGGCCATCCGGAATGGTGTAGGTATAGTCGTAGTCAACCTTTTTGCTCTGCTCGAGCGCGTTGGAACCGTAGGAAGCCCACGCGTCGTTTTCGGACGCCATGATCCATACGCACCATTTTTCGGTATGCTCCGCATCGGCCGTCCATGAGAACGCGCTTCCGCTGGATGCATTGGCAAATCCGCCCACTTTGTCAAACTTGGTTGAATACAGGATGATCTTTTTGCTGCAGCCCGATTGGGAAAAATTGACCACATCCAAGCCGACATAGTTGTCGACGCTCATTTGAATCCATTGAACAATTTGCTGGTACTGATCGAGTGCCTTTTGATTGTCCTTGTACGGCTCGTTTTCTTGTCGCGGACCGATGATAAGGGCCATGGCGTCTCGACCCGAGCGGCCGCGGTGGTCGAGCCCCCACTCGTACTGTTTTCCCGGCTCGGTCGTCACATATTGGTAGAGCGAACTCGCCTCGTGTGCGTTGAGCTCGGCTGCATAGTCACCATCGGAGGGCGTAAACGTAACAGAATGCCCAACTGGGTCGATATAGTAGTCGTTCTTGGCAACGATCTCGATACGATGGTCCGTCTCGGTCGTACGCCAATGGGGCGAGCACAACGTAAACTTGCTGGGCCTCTGGTTCCCTAGATGTATATCCTCTTCAAAGCTGCCGTTAGCAATGTTCGTATTCTCGTTCTTAAGATTCGAGGTCGAGAACGCATAGTTTGTGAGCGTTGTCATGGTCTCGGACGAATTTTCCCAATACACCTTGGCAAAGTCGCTATAGATGTCGCGTGTGCCCTGCTTTTCCACGTGAACGTCGTTGACCAGATTACCAAACCACTCCCGGTATTGTTCGTTCTCCCCCGTAAGATTTGAATCGTAGCAAGTCAGCGCAAGCATCGTTTTGTCGGACGCTGCGGTATAGTCAGCCTGATAGGCAAACTCATCGTCTTCCTCGGGAAGATCTCGATAATAATGCGTGCTGTTGGTGCCAAAGGAGAACCAACCCTGTCCGTTAGAGCTTACGAGCCACACAGAAAGCGCGATGCGACCGTCGCTCTGTTCAAACGAAAAGTGGGATCCATCAGCACTGTTACCAGCAAATCCGCCGTTTGCAGCAAAGGGATCGCTGTAAACGGTGTACTGCTCAACGGTATTTCCCTGGGGCATCTTGACCTGCGCCTTAAGCCAAGCCCGCAGCTGCATAAGCTGGTCTTGGCCTGCGCTGTTAATCGACAGATTCTCCTGTTGAGGACCCATCGTGAGCATCAGCACGTCGTGGTCGGTTGCGGCGCGATGGTTTAGGCCCCACTCGTACGTGGCGCCGCTCTGGGTGGAAAAGGTGGTGTAGGTTGATCCAGGTTCAAAATAAAGATTGGTGCCCTGTGGCCTAAAATTCCACGCAAGCGCAAAGTGATTGCCGTTAGCTTGTTTGGTGTTCGTTTGGGGCTTGAGGAGCTGCGTGGAAAGCTCGAGCTTCATCGTCTCGCCGATTCTCTCATTCGGAGAGGTCGTCGACCAGCCAGTAGCTTGGTTAAGAAAGTTTGGGTTTGTTATAAGGTTGCCATCGTCACCGTACGCGCGCGAGGGCAACCCCCCCCGGCCATAACGAACACGCATAAGGCCGCTGCCAACATCATAAAGGTGCGGCGCATCGACGCAATATGACCGAAAGGACCCTGCACGGGCGCATCCCCCCCCAGCCGCAGCCCGAGCTTTCGCGCAAGCTGCACAAGTAGTTCGTTTAAGCTTTTTGATTCTACAACCAGCCCAGGGCAAAAGCAAAATCATGCGTGACCGATTTGCAGTCATTTTTCGCATCATTTTTCGCATTGTGCTGGTAGTGCGGCGAAAGTAGCTAAAAAGCCCCGTCCTAAATTAGCTATTTGAGAAGCTGGGCCATGGCGTTGACGAATTTTTGTACTTGGAGGGTTGGCTCGAGCGGGTAGTGCAGAAAGACCGGCACCTCGCGGCCGCACAGGAACGGCACGCCCACAAAGGCCGGGTGTACCCCCGACCATGCGCCGCAGGTGAGCACCGCGTCGCCCTTTTCCTCCGCCTCGTTAAAGAGCGCAAAGTCGAAGCTATCCACGTCGATCACGTCCACGCCGCCGTCGGCTAACAGGTCGATACGCAGGCTGTCCATGGCATCGTTGCCGTGACGGAGCACGCGCAGGCGCATGCCTTCCAAGTCGGCGACCGTGATGCGATTCTTGCGCGCCAGCGGGCTCGTGCGCGGCAGGTCGATATAAAACGGCACGTTAACGATGCGGAGCTTTTGGCAGGTGTCGCCCCAGCGTGGGGTCGAAAAACTCGACTGCACTACATCCACCTCGCGACCGAGGCTACGCATGACGGATTCGCGCTCGTCATAGAGGTCGCTTACCGGCACGATCTCAAATCGCAGTGATGGCTCCAGCTCGTGCACACCCGTCCACATCGACAGCGTCTGGCGCCCCGGACACATCATCGACACGCCCAGACGCACGGCCCCGCCATCGCCCGCCGCGCGTCGGGCACGGCGTAGCGCGTCCTCGGACTGCCGCATGATCGAACGTGCATCGTCCACCAGCAGAGCACCTGCCGGCGTCACCTTAACACCCGAATGCGAGCGCTCGAACAGCGTAATACCGAACTCCGCCTCAAATCCCGACACCTGCTTGACGAGCGCCGGGGTCGACACGCGCAATTTTGCAGCCGCACGCGAGAAGCTTCCCAGCTCCGCGGCGGCCGATATGGCCTCGAGTCGTCGATCGTACACGTCAATCTCCCGTTTTCGCGCCTGTGCCCGCATGGTGCCACAGGGGGTTGTTTTCGCAGGTCACGCGCCCATTGAGAATAATCTGCATCACACAGTGTAAACCTACGGTTAACGCCATTCTAACAAATATGCAATTCACCTGCGCAAATGCAAAGCATACGATAACCAGCGAAAACCACGTGGGTCGGTTAATGGGAGCGACCCACCGGGAGGCACGAGAAGGGAAGTTCCTATGAGCAATTGGCTTAAGCTCGAGGGCGATGTCTGCGCCGTGACTGGCGCGCTCGGCGGTATGGGCGCCGAGATCTGCCGCGAGTTCGCCCGCAATGGCGCCAACGTCGTCCTGCTCGACCTGGACGAGGAGAAGGTCAAGGCCGCAGCCGCCGACCTCGCCGCCGAGTTTGGCATCCACGCCGAGGGTTACAAGATGAACGCCACCGACGAGGCCGAGGTTCAGGCCGCCGTCGACGCCACCATCGCCGACTTCGGCCGCGTCGACGTCCTTGTCAACACCGCCGGCATCCTGCGCTTCGCCGCCATGGAGGACCTGCCGCTGAGCGACTGGGAGCAGGTGCTCAATGTCAACCTCACCGGTTACTTCATCACCTCGCAGCGCTTTGGTCGCGAGATGATCAAGGCCGGCCAGGGTCGCCTGGTGCACATCTCGACCGTTGCCAGCCACTCCCCCGAGACGTTCTCGGGCGTGTACAGCTCCACCAAGGCGGGCGTCAACATGATGTCCAAGATGCTCGCTGCCGAGTGGGGCCCCTACGGCGTGCGTTCCAACTGCGTCGAGCCCTGCTTCGTTAAGACCCCGATGTCGGCCAACTTCTACGCCGACCCCGAGGTCGAAAAGAGCCGCAGCCGTCTGATCGCCACGCGCCGCATCGGCGAGGTCGGCGATATCGCCAACGCCGTCATGTTCCTGGCGTCCAAGCGCTCAGACTTTACCACCGGCGACGCCATCAAGGTCGACGGCGGCTTCTCCAACATGATGGGCGATCTCACCGCCAAGCCCGGCGGCCGTCGCGCCTATGCCGACAACTACCTCAAGAACAAGGGTGTCGAGCTTTGGTCCGATGAGTCCGGCGTCGCCAAGCCGACCGACCAGTAAACCAACCTGACAGGGAGGCCCCGCGGACACGCCCGCTCCTCCCCCGTATCGATTAGAAAGAGTCAAATGGCTTCCAGCAACTCCAACAAGGGTCGCGCCGTCGTGCTTTCCGCCGCGTGCGTCACCATGTTCTTCATCAGCTCCATCGCGCTGTATTCCGTCGTGAGCAAGAACCTGCTCGCCGTCTACCCCGAGTGGTCGAGCGCCCTTACCTGGGCGTTCCCGGTCTTCCAGACCATCATGGCCGTGACGGGCATCTTCGCCGGCCGCATCTCCGACAAGATCGGTCCGCGCAACGTCGTGATCGCTGCCGCCGTGTGCTACGGCCTGGGCTGGTTCATGTCCGGCACCGTCACCGAGCCGTGGCAGTTCTACCTGTGGTTCTCGCTCGTCGCCGCCATCGGCAACGGTCTGGGCTACAACCCGGCGCTCACCACCGGCCAAAAGTGGTTCATTGACAAGAAGGGCCTCGCCTCCGGCATCACCCTGGCCGCTTCGACCGCCGGCCCCGCCGTGCTGTCCCCGGTGCTCGCCTCGCTGCTCATCCCGAGCCTGGGCATCTTTGGCGCCCTCAAGGCACTCGGCGTCATCTTCTTTGTGACGATCGCCGCCTCCGCCCTGTTCCTGAAGGCCCCCGAGGCCGGCTGGCTGCCCGAGGGCTTCGAGGCCCCCAAGGGCGGCGCGCATGCCGGCACCTTCGGCGACCTCACCCCAGGCGAGATGGTCAAGACCCCGCGCTTCTGGGTCCTCATCGTCACCTTCGCCTTTGCCGCCACCGCGGGCACCCTGCTCGTGGGCAAGGTTGCCTCCATCGCCGCCGTCCAGCTTTTCGCCGACCCCACGAGCGCCGCGGCCGTCGCCCTCGGCGGTGTAGTGGTCTCCGTCAACACCTGCGCCAACCTGGTTGGTCGTCTGTCCTTTGGCCAGATCATCGACAAGCTCGGCGCCTATAAGTCGCTGCTCATCAGCCTTGTCGTCACCATCGTCGCACTCGTCATCATGTCGATGAGCTTTACGCAGAGTATGTTCTTTGTGGCGCTCGCCCTGCTCGGCTTTAGCTTTGGCGCCCTGCTCGTCATCTACCCGCCGCTCACCGGTGGCGCCTTCGGCACCAGCAACATCGGCGTCAACTACGGCATCATGTTTTTGGGCTATGCCGCTTCCACCTGGATCAGCCAGCCCATCACCGCCGTGCTGTATCACGCCGAGGCCGGCAGCGCCGCCTACCAGCAGTCCTTCTACGGCGCCATCGTGATCGCCGCCATCGCCGTCGTGCTCACCGTCTACATGATGGTCTCCGACAGCAAGAAGAAGTCCGCCTAGTTTTACCGATGCGACAAAGGGACAGCCCCTTTGTCGCATTCCACCGGCCACCAGTATTAAGGAGTCGAAATGTCTGAGCTCAACCCCGTCCGCATTGCCGTTATCGGCGCCGGCGCCATGGGCCGCAACCACATCCGCTTTGTCACCGAGGAGCCCGAGGCCGAGCTCGTCGCCATCGCCGACGCCTTTGAGGGCGCCCGCGCCACGGCCGAGGCCGCCGGCGTGCCGTTTTACACCGATCCCGCCCAGATGATGGACGAGGTCAAGCCCGAGGCCGTCATTATCGCCACCCCCAACGACCTGCACCTGGGCGTTGCCCGCGAGGCTGTGAAGCGCAACATCGTGCCGCTGGTCGAAAAGCCGATCTCCAACGATCTTGAGGATGCCCAGGCCTTCGCCGCCGAGGCCGAGACCGCCGGCGTGCCCGTGCTCGTGGGCCAGCACCGTCGCCACAACCCCTTTGTCAACAAGGCCAAGGAGATCATCGAGTCCGGCGAGCTGGGCAAGCTCACCGTATCGAGCTTCCACTACATGATCTATAAGAACGACGAGTATTTCGATGTCGAGTGGCGCCGCAAGAAGGGTGCCGGCCCGATCCTGGTCAACCTGGTGCACGATGTCGACCTGCTCCGCTATCTGTTGGGCGAGCCCGTTGCCGTCCAGGGCATGCAGTCCAGCGCCGCCCGCGGTTTTGAGACCGAGGACTCCGCCGTGGTCAACGTCCGTTTTGCCGATGGCGCGCTTGCGAGCATGACCATCTCCGACGCCACCGCCAGCCCCTGGAACTGGGAGGCCACCGCTCGCGAGGACCCGCAGTACCGTCCCTTCGACGCCGACGCCTACTTTATCGGCGGAACTAAGGGCGCCCTTTCGCTGCCCCGCCTGCACCAGTTCTCCTACGACGGCGCCTCCAACTGGCACAAGCCGCTGCAGATGGAGATCCCGGCCGTCGACCCGGCGCTGCCGCACAAGATGCAGCTCAAGCACTTTGTGAAGGTTGTCCGCCGCGAGGTCGAGCCCGTCGTGACCCCCGCCGACAACGTTAAGACGCTCACGCTTCTCAACGCCATCAAGGAGGCCGCCGAGACCGGCCAGCTCGTCGAGCTGTAATGCCTTAAGAGCGGCCGCGGCAGAAACCCCATGCCGAACCCCTCGGTCCGCCACCAATAAGCCCCTCTTCTTTGCCCCGCGAGCAGCCTCCTGTCCGCGGGGCATTTTGGCGCCTTGGGGATGATTTGCCCGTCCCAAATTGACTGCTTTGGTGAAGCGGCGGGTGGTATCCTTGGTAGCTCTGTGCCGCAAACGCACCTTAAACGCAAGGAGTCCCATGGATCTTATCGCCCAGCTCGCCTGCGAGCTCAACCTTAAGGCCGCCAACGTCGAGGCTGCCGTCAAGCTCATCGATGAGGGCAACACCATCCCCTTTATCTCGCGCTACCGCAAGGAAGCCACGGGCGGCATGGACGACGTCGCCCTGCGCGCACTCGACGAGCGCCTGTCCTACCTGCGCAATCTCGAGCAGCGCAAAGAGGACGTCATTCTGCTCATCGACGCCCAGGGCAAGCTCACGCCCGAACTCGAGCAGCAGATTCGCGAGGCCACGCAGCTGCAGCGTGTCGAGGACCTCTACAAGCCCTACCGCAAAAAGCGCATGACCCGCGCGCAGAAGGCCCGCGAGGCAGGCCTGGAGCCGCTCGCCAACATGATCATCATGCAGGCCTCGACCAAGGGCAGCGCGCTCGACGCCGCCGCGGCATACGTCAACGAGGGGGCCGGCTTCGACACGCCCGAGAAGGCGCTCGCCGGCGCCGCCGACATCGTGGCCGAGACGGTAGCCGAGGACCCCGAGAACGTCGCCGACCTGCGCGCCTTTACGCAAAACACCGCCGACATCGTCGTCGAGGCCACCGACCCCACCGAGAAGACCCCCTACGAGCCCTACTACAACTTTGACGAGCCGCTGCGCCGCATCCCTAACCACCGTGTGCTGGCTATCGACCGCGGTGAGCGCGAGGGCAAGCTCCGCGTGCGCGTGAACGTCGACGGCGCCGCTGCCACGGCGCGCCTCGGCAGCCGCTGGCCCCGTCGCCAGGGCGTGTTCGCGCCCGTCTTTGACGCCGCCATCGCCGACGGTTACAAGCGCCTCATGGCCCCCTCGCTGGAGCGCGAGGCCCGCGCCAAACTCACCGTTCGCGCTCAGACCGAGGCCATCAACGTCTTTGCCAAGAATCTCGAGGGCTTGCTCTCGGCGCGCCCCGTGCGCGGCGCCCGCGTGCTCGCGCTCGATCCGGGCTACCGCACCGGCTGCAAGGTCGCCGTCATGGACGAGACCGGCAAGCTGCTCGACCACGGCGTGGTCTACCCCACCAAGCCGCGCCACGACGTCGCCGGCACCAAGCGCGAGCTCGCCCGCCTCGTCAAGAAGGACGGCGTCAACACCATCGTCATCGGCAACGGCACCGCTAGCCGCGAGACCGAGGAAGTCGTCTCGGAGTTCATCGCCGAGAAGGCGCCCAGCCTTCGCTACACCATCGTCAACGAGGCCGGCGCATCGGTGTACTCCGCCTCCGAGCTCGCAAGCCAGGAGTATCCCGACCTGGACGTCACCGTGCGCGGCGCCATGAGCCTGGGCCGCCGCCTGCAGGACCCGCTGGCAGAGCTCGTCAAGATCCCGCCCCAGTCCATCGGCGTGGGCCAGTACCAGCACGACCTTGACCAGGCCGAGCTCTCGCGCACCCTGGGCCACGTGGTGGAGGACGTCGTCAACCGCGTGGGCGTCGACGTCAACACCGCGAGCGCGAGCCTGCTGGGATACGTTTCGGGCATCACGCCGAGCGTGGCCAAGAACATCGTGGCTTTCCGCGAGGAAAACGGCGCCTTCACCGATCGCCGCCAGCTCAAGAAGGTCCCCAAGCTGGGACCCAAGGCATATCTCAACGCTGCAGGCTTTTTGCGAATTAGCGGCGGTAAGAACCCGCTCGACGCAACGAGCGTCCACCCCGAAAGCTACGAGGTGGCCACGTCCGTCTTGGAACGCGCCGGCGTTAAAGCAAGCGAGCTCAGCCGCGGCGGCGCACCCGACATCGAGCGCCGCCTGGGCAGCATCTCGGCGCTGGCAAGCGACCTGGACTGCGGCACCCTCACGCTCATCGACATCGTCAACGAGCTCAAAAAGCCCGGCCGCGACCCGCGCGACGACGCACCCGAGGTGGTCTTTAGCCGCTCGGCACTTTCTATCGACGACCTGGAGCCCGGCATGGAACTCAAGGGCACGGTGCGCAACGTCGTCGACTTTGGCGCCTTCGTCGACGTGGGCGTGCACCAGGACGGCCTGGTACACATCTCCAAGCTGGCCAACCGCTTCATCAAGCACCCGAGCGACGTGGTGCGCGTCGGCGACACGGTAAAGGTATGGGTCGAAAAGGTCGACCGCGACCGCAAAAAAATCTCCCTCACCATGGTGCAGGGGAAGTAAACCACCTAAAGCAAGGGTCCCCCCTCTCGCGACGTGCAAAATCGCGAGTATTCTGCAATTTCCGCCGCCCCGAACGCCCCTCAGAGGCAATAAAGTCAAAAACGGCCCCCGTTTTAGCATCATCAGAGCCAAAACGGGGGCTGTTCCGTGCTTCGGTTAACTGGTAAAAGCCTTTACCTTGCTGAATACTCTCAATTTTGCACGGCGCAGGCGGGGGTACCTTTGCCCACGGCAGGATATGGAAGCCAAGCGCCAACTTGCTGGCAAGCTTGTGCCGGCAGCCCCGGCCTTTCCTTTGCCTAGCGCGACCCCCGCGAAGCGCGTGAGCGGTAGGGAAAGGAAAAGCCGGGGCGAACAACCCGCGGCGTAGCCAGTGTTCGCGTTACGGCAGGATATGGAAACCGAGCGCCGCGATATCCTTGGCAAAGCCGCGGACGGTGTCGAGCGAGACCTCGTACGGGTCACGGCCGATGTTCTTGCGCTTGGCCAGGATGCCGTTGGGCACCGTGATGATCTGGCAACCGCAGGCCTCGGCCTGATAAATGTTGATGAGCTCGCGCGTGGACGCCCACAGGACCTCACAGTTGGGCTTGATGGCGGCCTTCTTGACCGACTCCGTCATAAACGGAATGGGGTCGACGCCGGTGTCGGCGATGCGGCCGGCAAAGAGCGAGATGATGGACGGCGTCTCGGTGTCAACGGCCTCGACCATCTCGTCAACCTGCTTAGGCGTAAAGATGGTGGTGACGTTGACCTTGATGCCGTCGGCCGACAGCTTGCGCACCAGCTCGGCGGTGGACTCGCCCTTGGTGGTCACGCACGGAATCTTGACGTAGACGTTCTCGGCCCAGGTAGCGATCTCGCGCGCCTCGACCTCCATGGTCTCGACGTCGTCGGCAAAGACCTCAAACGAGACGGACACATCGGTGATGTGGGTCAAGACCTCTTTGGCAAACGCGCGGTAATCCGTCACGCCGCCCCTCTTCATAAGGGACGGGTTGGTCGTGAAACCCTGAACGTTGCCGTTCTCGTACATGTCGAGCATGCCCTCGAGGTTTGCACCGTCAGCGAACACCTTGATTGCCATCTGCCTGATTCCTTTCGTTTGCATAAGGCCGGTAAACTGCTAAACACTTTACCTACGTTTATCAAGGCTTGAGCTGCGGTTTTTTATCTTCTCGGCGAACGGTATAAACACCTCAGTGTTTGGATTGATAAATCGATTGAGCATTCAAAAGCGAAGAGTCGCAGTTTGAGCAAACGTCAGAACGCGGGATTCACTAGATGAGGCCGAAATGCTGCATCGCTGTGACGGTACCGTCGTGTGCGACATCGTCGGTCACGTAGTCGGCGACCGCCTTGACCTCGGGCATGGCATTACCCATGGCCACGGCTGTCTCGACGGCGGCGAGCATGCCCAGGTCGTTGCCCGAATCGCCAAAGCCAAAGGTGCGCGCATTTCCCTCGCGGCCCAGATACGCCAGCGCTCGCGCCACGCCCACGCCCTTGTCAATGCCCTTGGGGCTCAGCTCGCGATTCTGGCCACCGGTGTTGCACAGCTCAAACTCGCAATCGATAAAGCCGTCATCATTGGCTACGCGAGCCAGGTCGCCCGCGGTGATGCATACCTTGCCCACGTGCAGACTGCCGTCGACGCGCATTTCCTCGGTGCTGTGCACCACAGAAGTGCCGATCAGAGACGACTGCTCAACACCCGCGGGTTCCAGGGCAAAAGTAGCCACGTTGGTCTCGAAAAAGGCCTCAATCCCTGCCGCGGCCATACGGCGCGCAAGCTCCTCAATAACGTCCTCGTCAAAGCAGTCCTCATGCACCACGCGGCCCTCGACCTCGAGCGTCGCTCCCGCCATGGCAACGACACCCGCCGGGTTCAGCGCGCGCAGGCCATCGGCAATCAGCCACAAGGGACGACCCGTGCAGATAAATGCCTGGTGACCCGCATTGCGCAGACGACCAAATGCATCGACAACAGCCTTCGACGGATGGACTGCATTGAAGTCCTTATCGGTCATATCGTCGGGATCGAACGACGTCAGCGTGCCGTCCACGTCAAAAAAGAGCACAGCGGGTTTGGGACACGCATCAATCATATGAGTTCCTTTCGAGGATAAGGGCAAACGAAGCATCCATCATATAATGGAGCGACGCAACCAGAGAGGTCACCCATGGAATTTTACGCAAGCTGCCCCGAGGGCTTTGAGTCCGCACTCGCCGATGAGCTTAAACGCCTCGGGCTTTCGCATGTTCGCCGGCTGAAGGGCCGCGCCACGTTTGAGGGCGAGCTCGAAGAAGGCTATCGCGCGTGCCTGTGGTCGCGCCTGGCGAGCCGCGTGTTCGTGGTACTCGGACGCTTTGAGGCGCAGGATGCCGATGAGCTGTACGACGGCGTTTACGACATCGCTTGGGAGACCATCATCCGCCCCGGCGCCACCATCGCCATTACCGCCCGCGGCGTGACCGAGCAGCTGCGCAACACGCGCTTCTCGGCCCTGCGCGCCAAGGACGCGCTGTGTGACCGCCTGGCCGAGACCACGGGCCGTCGCGCCGACGTTGATGCCGCCGATCCCGACGTTCATCTGCTGCTTTCGCTGCGTCAGCGCCGCGCGAGCATCAGCCTGGACCTTTCGGGCGACCCGCTGTTCAAACGCCTGCCGCCCGCAGCGGCCCGCGCCAGCGAGGGCGCGCACGTGCTGCGCCCCGACTACGCCGCCCTGGTGCTGGCGCAAGTCAGCTGGACCGCGCTATGCGAGCGCGAGCTGACGGCCGATGATTACGAGAACGAAGCTCTGCCCACGCTGATCGACGCCTCGTGCGCCGGCGGCGGCCTGCTGCTGGAGGCCGTGAATATCCTGACTGACCGCGCCCCGGGCGCCGCACGCGAGCGCTGGGGCTTTGAGGGCTGGCAGCTGCACGACGCCGCCCTGTGGGAGCAGCTGCTTGCCGAGGCGCGCTCGCGCGAGGCGGCAGCGCGCGAGCGCCAGGCGCGCATCGTGGCCGCAGACATCGACCCCGCCGCCCGCAAGACTGCCGAGCGCATGGTCAAGAGCGCTGGCCACAAGCGCTTTGTCGATTTCTGCGCCGCCAAGTCCGCCACCGTACTGGACCACGCGGGCGCCGTCGCCGGTGCCGCCGTGGTCGCGGATACGACCGAGACACCGCTTTCGCTCATGCACGACGCCATGACGCTGGTCGGTGAGCTGCGCCGCGCGCCCGAGCTTGCCGCGGCACCGGTCGCCGCGCTCACCCGCGACGGATTGCTGGCCCGCGCGCTCCACGCCGAGCCCGAGCGCTCGATTGCCGTCATGCCCAACAACGAGGAAGCAGCTATTGAGGTCTGGCCTTCGCTCGACCATGCCGCCGCAGCGTTTGAGGCTGCGACCAGCGCGGATACCGAGGCCGAGGTTACGGATGCCAACGAAACCAACGATGAAGCCGCCGCTTCCGCCATGCCCGAACCTGCTGCCACGCTCGACCTGGGCGACGGCAAGCCGCTGCCCGTGCTCATCCCCGAGTCGGAGCAGTTCGCCAACCGCCTGCGCAAGAATGCCCGTCTGCGTCGCAAGTGGGCAAAGCGCGAGGGCGTGAGCTGCTACCGCGTCTACGATGCCGACCTACCCGACTACTCCGCCGCCATCGACCTGTACGAAGGCTGCCCGCAGACGCCGGGCCGCTGGCTCGTCATCGCCGAATACGCCGCGCCCAAGACCATCGACCCCGCACTGGCCCAGGCCCGTATGCTCGACATTCTGGCCATCGCGCCGCGCATCCTTGATGTTCCGGCCGAGCACGTGCACGCCAAGGCCCGCATGCGTTCGCGCGGTGGCTCTCAGTACGGCAAGCA
Source organism: Collinsella sp. (assembly GCA_014871645.1). Taxonomy (GTDB): domain Bacteria; phylum Actinomycetota; class Coriobacteriia; order Coriobacteriales; family Coriobacteriaceae; genus Collinsella. Next base: position 14,521 of record WGSN01000010.1, on the reverse strand, counting down.
GGGTGCCGGCAAGGGCGCGTCGGGCGAGCGCGCCAATATCGCACGCCGTCGTCTGCCGCTCATCGAAGAGGGCGGCCTCACCTTTGCCGTCAACTTTGACGACTATCTGGATGTGGGCATCTTCCTGGACCACCGCGTCACCCGCAACCTGGTGCGCGAGCACGCCAAGCAGGCGCGCCGCTTCCTCAACCTGTTCGCCTACACCGGCACCGCCACCTGCTACGCAGCCGACGGCGGCGTCGAGGAGACCGTGACGGTCGACCTTTCCAACACCTACTTGGACTGGGCCGAGCGCAACATGCGCCAGAACGGCTTTGTGGGGCCGCAGCATCACTTTGTGCGCGACGACGTGCTCGCCTGGATTCGTGACCAGCGCCAGACGCGCAACCGCTGGGACCTGATCTTTGTCGACCCGCCCACGTTCTCGAACTCGTCCAAGATGGGCCGCCGCACCTGGGATGTCCAGCGCGACCATGTTGAGCTTTTGGCCGGCGTATCGCGCCTGCTCGCACAGGGCGGACATGCCATCTTTAGCTGCAACCTGCGTGGCTTCCGCCCCGAGACGCGCAAGCTCGCGCGCGCGGGCGTCGTGCTGGAGAACATTACGGCGCAAACCATCCCAGAGGACTTCGCGCGCAACCAGAAGGTGCACCATTGCTATATCGTGCGCCGCCTGCCCATCGAGGACGCCATGGCCGAGGTCGGCTTTAGCGCCGAGGAGATTGCCGAGCGAACCGAGGAGCTGCGCAACCCCGAGGCGCGCAAGCCTCGCGCAACGGCGCCCGCGCACGCGCAGACCGGTGACCGAGGACCGCACTGCGACGACAAGCCTGCCTGCTCAGGCAAGCCCAAAAAGAAGAAGTTCTACGCCAGCAAGCCCAAGGACAAATAGACAAAGTTGCAGTGGAATACGGACTGTTTTGCCTGGAATTAGGCAAATTTAGACCGTATTTCACCGCAACTCATATTGGGATGGCGGATGCCGACCTATCCCTGGATGACCAATCGGTAACCAATACCCACGTGCGTTTGGATATAGCGCGGATGCGCGGGGTCGGACTCGATCTTCTTACGCAACGTACCCATAAAGACGCGCAGGCTCGCCAGGTCGCTCTTGGTTGCCGTACCCCAAATCTCGTGCAGGATAGACTGGTGCGTCAGCACCTTGTCGGCGTTATGTGCCAGCAGGCACAAGAGCTTGTACTCAATCGGCGTCAGATGCAGCTCCTCGCCATCCATCGTAGCGATGCCAGCATCAAAATCGATGTGCAGCTCGCCGGTATCGAACGAGCCCTCGGAGGCAACGCCGCCTGTCTGTGCATACGAAAGACGCCTGAGCGTCGTGCGAATGCGCGCGAGCAGCTCCTCGACCGAAAACGGCTTGGTCAGGTAGTCGTCGGCGCCAGCATCGAGCGCGCGAATCTTGTCCGCATCCTCGCTGCGCGCCGATACCACAATGATCGGCATGCCCGACCATGCGCGCACCGACTCCACCACCTTGACGCCGTCCATATCGGGCAGGCCCAGATCGAGCAGCACAATGCTCGGCGCCTGCGACGAGGCGGCGGCGATGGCGGCATGGGCGGTCTCCACGGCCATATGGCGCAAGCCGTGCGTCTCGAGCGCGGCAACGATAAGGTTGCGGACAGCGGGATCGTCCTCAACGACCAAGATGAGCGGTTTTACGGCAGAGTTCGGCACAGCGCTACTCCTTATCAAACGAAACATCGGCGGCGGGAAGCTCAATCGTAAAGACCGAGCCGTGCGGATCCGCCGCGGCAACCTCTATGCTACCGCCATGCGCCAACGCAATGGAGCGGCAAAGCGAAAGACCCAGGCCCACGCTTCGGTGGCTGTCGGCCAAACCGTGGTTGGCGGTATAGAACGACTCAAAGATCCGCTCGCGGTCCTCGGGCGCAATGCCCGGGCCGTCATCGGCCACCGAGCACGCCACGCGTCCATCGTCGACGCTAATCGAAATCACGATATGCGAGCCTGCGGGCGTATAGGTGACGGCGTTGTTCACCAGATTGACCACCAGCTGCACCATCAGGCGCGCATCGACATTGACGAGCGCCGGCTCATCGCACGGCACCACCTTAAGGTCGTGCTCGCGCACGGCAGGGTTCACGTGGCGCAGTGCCTCCTCGACGATATCGTCCATGAGCTCGAGCGTGGTCGACAGGCGCATGCCGCCACCCTCGAGCTTGGTGATAGCGAGCAGATTCTCGACAGTGGCGTTGAGCCATTGCGCATCCGAGCGAATGGACAGGAGCAGGCCGCGGCGCGTCTGGGCGTCGAGCACGGCGGTGCCGGTCGAGCCCTGGTCGAGCAGCACGTCGGCATTACCCGAAATACTGGTGAGCGGCGTGCGCAGGTCGTGCGAGATGGAACGCAGCAGGTTGGCGCGCAGCTGCTCGTTTTTGGCGAGCACCGCCGCCTCCTCGCGGGCCTCCATGGCGCGGGCGCGATCGAGTGCCAGCTCGCCTTCGCTCACGATGGCATCGGCAAGTGTCCGCTCCTCGTGCGTCAGCACGTCGGGCTCGGCAACGATAGCCAGCACGCCCACCACCGAGGCGGGGTCGCCCGAGCGCACGAAGCCGTCGCCCGTGCGAACCGTCAGGTAGATGCCATAAAACGCCGAACCGCCAAACGTGGCGTCGAGCGGCGTTCCCACGTAGGCGGACGCCGAGAGCCTCGGCGGCATCTGCGGCGCCAGCTCGTGCACCGGGGCGGCATCGCCCACGGCCGTGTACGTCGCACGCGGCAGCAGGTCATCGCCCTCGGCGTCGGCGCTGTACCACACAACCGGACAGCCCGAAAGACGCGCCAGCTGCGTGGCCATGGCGTGAACGATCTGATGCTGATCGGCGCACCGCTGCAGCATGCGGTTGGTCTCGAGCACCATATGCGTGCGGCGGTCGCTGGCGGCAGCCTGTGCCAAGGCGCGGCGCAGGGCCAACGCAATCGAGCTCGACACAAGCGAGACCACGAACATGATGAAGAACATGCCGGGATAGCCGCGGTCGATAAGCGACAGCGAGTAGCGCGGGTCGACAAACAAGAAGTTGTAGAGCGCCACGGCGGCAGCCGAGCTCAGCAAGCAATACAGGCGACTCCAGGTAAAGAATGCGCACAGCTGAACGGCGAACACATAGACGATCATGATGCTCGGCGCGAGACCCGGATGGTCGAGCAGCGCGCCCACAATCGTCGCCGCGACCAGCAGCCCCACCGATACGCAGGCGTCATACAGAGGAGTGCGGCGCGTCAGCGTTGTGCGCCGCCACCAAAAGCTATCGGCAATATCGCCGTCCGTACGGACGTCCATCAGCGTCCCGCCCCTCTCTCAAAAACAAAAACCACCACAAAGGGGACAGGCACCTTTGTGGTGGTTTCCCTTGTGGTGGTTCCAAGTGTATAGCCTTTGCAACCGGCGGTCGCTAAACAAACAGCACGTGCGCGAGCAGGGCACACACGCACACCGCTCCAAATACCAGTGCCACGATCGAAATTACGCGATTGGTCATATCCATGTTGGCACGGTTCGTAAGGAACCGATCTTCGGCGGCGTCGACACGCGCCTCACGCACCATTTCGACCACCGCCTCGCGGCCATCGAGCGCCTTTGCATCCATGTTTGCCTCCCCGGTCTCAATCTTGTCCATCAAAAACCAACTCCGTGCAACCTGTCGGCGCCTACGGGCGTTCGTTGGGGGCCAGGCGCTGCATCTTGTTCACGGCCTTGAACTTGGTGAACAGCGGCACGTACTCAAAGCTCACGTTGGAGTTCTCCAGGCCGTACCAGCGTGCAGGGGTGCCGGCGGCGCGGCGGATGATGTACTTGAGCGTGATGGCCGTACGCTCGCTCGGCTCCACATCGCTTTCAGGCGCCAGAAGCTTACGAATCAGGACGAACTTGAACGTACCGATGTTGCCCGGATCCTTGTAGACCGAGTAGTCATGCGTCTGCGCCGGCAGCTCGCCGGTGGCAGCCAGGTCCTGAACGACCTGACGCAGATAGGCATTGACGCGCTGGTTAATCTTGTAGCCCAGGTACAGATGCACGCGGAACACGTAGTCGGTGCCGAACGTCTCGACCGAATAGGCAAAGGTATGCGGCTCGTCCATGGTCTCGACATTCACGAACCACCAGGCGCGAGCGCGCTTGGGATGCTTGTCCAAGATCGAGTAGACGATATCACGGTCGATGTAATCGGTATGGGTGTCCTTAGTCAGGTACACGACGTTGTCGCTCAGGCGCTCGTAGCGATCGTCATCGCGCAGGCGCTTGAGCTGCGGCAGGTAGCTGCGCAGCGGCAGCAGCGTAAACTGGCGCTGCTCAACAGCCGTGCCGTTGTACCAGCACACCATGATGCCCATGATGAGTGCAGCCATGAGGATGGTGAAGTAGCCGCCGTGGAAGAACTTGGTGAGCGAGCTCACGAAGAAGAAGCCTTCGAGCAAAAGGAAGAAGGCCGCGAAGATCCACGGAGCAACCTTGAGCTTGCGCTCCTCGTGCAGGTAGAAGAAGAGCAGCAGCGTGGTGCACATCATAGTCAGCGTAATGGCAAGGCCGTAGGCGGCTTCCATATGCGCCGAGTTCTGGAACAGCAGCACCACGATGACGCAGCCGACAAGCATGACGTTGTTGACCATGGGGATGTAGAGCTGGCCCTTGGTCTCGGCAGGGTAGAAGACCTGCATGTGCGGCATGAGGTCCAGACGGCTGGCCTCGGACACCAGCGAGAATGCGCCGGTGATGAGCGCCTGCGAGGCAATGATGGCCGCGACGGTGGAAAGGCCGACGGCAAACGGGCGCAGGCCCGGGGCGAGCATCTGGTAGAACGGGTTGAGGTCGGCAATGCCCATGAGCTCGGGGTTGGCAGCGTTGTTCATAAGCCAAGCGCCCTGGCCCATATAGGAAAGCAGCAGGCAGCACTTAACGAATGGCCAGGTAGCGTAGATGTTGCCGCGGCCGACGTGGCCCATGTCGGAGTAGAGCGCCTCGGCACCGGTGGTGGCGAGGAAGCAGCTGCCCAGAATCATGATGCCCGCGTGGTTGTTGGGGCTCAGCAAAAAGGCGATGCCGCGCAGCGGGTTGAGGCACAGCAGCACGGCGGGGTGCTGGAATACAAAAAACAGACCCGTGCCGCCCAGGAACAGGAACCACAGCGTCATGATGGGGCCAAAGGCGTGACCGATCTTGGCCGTACCGATGCGCTGCACCAAAAAGAGCGCGATGATGATGGCGAGCGTAATGGCGACGACGCGACCCTGGTCATCGCCCAGCACGGCATGGACCGCCGGGATGGTGCGCAGGCCCTCGATGGCCGTGGTAACGGTAACGGCCGGCGTCAGGATGCCGTCGGCGAGAAGCGCGGCGCCACCCAGCATGGCGGGGATGATGAGCCACTTGCCGCAGCGCTTGACCAGGCTGTACAGGGCAAAGATGCCGCCCTCACCATGGTTATCGGCGCGCAGCGAGATGAGCACATACTTGATGGTGGTCAGCAACGTGACCGTCCACACGACAAGGGAGAGCGCGCCGAGCACGAACTCCTCCGTGACGCTTCCGATGCCGCCGTTGCCGGCGACGAGCGCCTTGGTTACATACATAGGGCTGGTGCCGATATCGCCGTACACCACGCCCAGCGTGACGAGCATCGCCGAGATGCTCACAGGAATCGCAGCGTGCGAGGCTGCCTCCTTGGCCTTTTGTTCCATAAGCCGGTTTCCTCCCAACTTTAATGTTCGAAGGGATTATAGGTAATCGGCCCATGTTTTAATGCACTGTTTTCCCAGCTAGATAAAGATTTATACAGTCTTTAGGCTACCGCGGCGATATGGAATGTGACAAAGGGACTGTCCCTTTGTCACATCGCCGCATTCGTTACTTGCCGAGCCAGTTTTTGAACCACCACTCCATGGAACGGCTCATCTCGGCCATAAAGGGGCTCGTGTGCTTGCGGGTGTAGATATCCACCACGCGCTCGCCTACCTCGCGGGCATGCGGACGGAACATCGCGTCCATCTCGGCCACCTGCGCGTCCATGGTCGCAGCATCGGCGCGGCAGTAGCGCTCCTCGTGCACCAGGTTCACCACGGGATGCGCAATAGCCGGGCGCTCCTTGCGGGGCGTGCCGATGATGAGCATCGACAGCGGCATGGTATAGGGCGGCAGATCGAGCAGCTCGGCAACTTCCTCGGCATTCTCGACGATATCACCGATATAGCAGCTCCCCAGGCCCAGAGCCTCGGCGGCAACCACGGCGTTTTGCGCGGCGATCACGGCGTCCTGGGCCGCGATGGCAAAGTCGCCCAAACCCGGCGCGCGGCGGGGCGCCTTACCCGTGCGCTCTACAAACTCGGGCTCAAAGCAGCCCACGTGCTCAAACAGATTGATCCACTTGGCATAATCGACCACAAATATGAGTGCCCAGGGCGCCTTGGCAATCATGGGTTGGTGGTCGCACAGGTCGGCCAGACGGTCCAGCGTAGCCTGCTCGCGGATGCTCACGATGGAATACATCATCATGGCGCCCGCCGACGGCGCACGACTCGCCGCATGCAGAATCGCCGCCCGCTGCTCGTCGGTCACCGCCACGGGACGGTCATCGTCATCACGCGCGAAGGCACGCGTGGAGGAACGGTGCTCCAACGTGTCCAGCACCGCATTGCCCGTCGTCTCGACCGGATAGCCGCACGTATCCACAGCCTTGGTGCAAACCTGCTCGTTCATCGCCTCATCCTCGCTAATTCTTTAAGAAGCCTTTACGTTTCCGTGTAATTCCCGTCCATTATCGCGCAGGTCGCCACTCCATTGCGCCACACCGCCACACGTGCGCGTTAATATGGCTGGTTGTTGTGCGCAGCCACCAATTGCAGCGCATATCTTAGTAACAATCGGGTAAACCCCCGCTTTCGTAGGTTTTAGTTTGTGAGGAGTCTCAGCATGTTCGCTGCCGCCATCTCGCTCGTCGGTCTTGCGGCGACCGTCTACCTTGTCTTGCGCGAGGCCAAGGCCATTCGCGCTCAGTCGGGCACCGTTGCCAAAAGCGCTCTTGGGTGGAGCGTCGCCTTCGGTCTTTTCCAGGTCTTTTTGACCATTTGGGGCGCCATTGGCCTCGTCGCCCAAAACGAGCCGCTCGCCTTTGTGATGCTCATCCTGACCAACGCCATCCTCACCGGCTGCGCTTGGGCCAGCATCGCACGCGACCGCATCGCCCCGCGCGTCTTTGCGTTCGCCGCGCCCGACGCCCCCGCTCCCACCGGCAAGCTCGCCCGCCTGCGCGGCGCCTTTGTGGGCAAGCCACTCGTCGCCGCCGTGCTGTGCCTGCTGCTCGCCGGCGTCTTTGCGCTGCTAGGCATGGAGGTATCGTCCAACCACGACTTTACCTGGGTCTACCCCCTGTGCATCCTGCTCGAGTGGGCCATCATCACCACGCTCATGACCGGCCTGTTCTTCCTGTTCCAGCGCCACGGCGCAGCTCCCGCGGTCCTGGCCTTTGCCCTCTTTGTCCTGGGCATTGCCGAGTTCTTCGTCATCACGTTTAAATCCATGCCCATCCAGCCGGGCGACCTTTCGGCCATCTCCACCGCCGCCGCGGTCGCCGGCACCGGCTACACCTTCTCGATCTCACTGTTCTGCGTGCTGTCCATGGGCTTTACCGCCATCGCCATGCTGCTGTGCGAGTACGCCGGCCTGGTGGCACCGCACCGTCAGAAGGGCGCCGCCAACGCCAAGCGCATGCTGCTCACCAACCTGCTCGTCGCCGTGCTGTGCCTGGGCGGTGTGACCGCACACGTCACGCTCATCGACTACTACAACACCCTCGGCATCACCGTCTACACCTGGCGCCCGCTCGAGAGCTACTGGCGCGAGGGCTACCTGCCTGCCTTTATTAGTGCGGCGCAGTCCATCAAGCCGCCCAAACCCGCCGACTACTCCGTCGACGATGCCAAGGCCACGCTCAAAAAGTACGCCAAGGCCTACGACAAGTCCGACGCGGCCAAGAGCGACGAGCGCGCCGCCGCAAAGGAGCAGTTCGACAGCGAGAAGCCCACGGTCATCGCCATCATGAACGAGACCTTCTCGGATCTTTCGATCTACCAGAACATGCGCGCCGGCTACGAAGGCCCGCAGTACTTTAAGAACCTGTCCAACTGCCTCAGCCGCGGCAAGCTCTACGTGAGCGCCTACGGCGGCGGCACCGCCAATACCGAGTTTGAGTTTATGACCGGCAACTCCATGGCCAACCTGGGCTCGGGTGTGTACCCCTACACCATCTACAACATGGAAACGACCGGGAACCTGGCAGAGCAGTTCAAATCGCTCGGCTATTCCACCACGGCCATGCACCCCAACCACGCAACCAACTGGAACCGCGAGAACGTCTACAAGGACTTTGGCTTTGACCAGTTCCTGTCCATCAACGACTTCCAGGGGGCCGACACCCTGCGCGGCATGGTGACCGACCAGGCTACCTACGACAAGATTCTCGAGCTGCTCGACCAGAACGCCGATCCGCAGTTTATCTTCGACGTGACCATGCAGAACCACTCGGGCTACGATACGGGCCTGCTGCCGGTCGACAAGCAGATGCACCTGAATATCGACACGACCGATTTGGACGCCAAGACCGTCGAGGACGGCACGCTCTCCGATGTCGACGAGTATGTCTCGTGCATCGAGCAGTCCGACCAGGCGCTGCGCTACTTCCTCAACGCCTTGAGCAAGCTCGACCGCAAGGTGGTCGTGGTGTTCTGGGGCGACCACCAGCCGTTCTTCCCGTCCAAGTTCAATGACAAGTGGTTTACCGGCGAGGACGACGCTACGCATCAGGAGCGTCTGTGGCAGACCGACTACATCATCTGGGCCAACTACGACGTTGCCGGCTGCGACCAGACGAGCGAGGTCGACGACCTGTCCACCAACTACCTGTCCACGCAGCTTATGCAGCTGATCGGCGCACCGCTGACCGACTACCAGAAAGCGCACATGACGCTGCGCGAGTCGCTGCCCGCCATCAACTCGGTCGGCTACGAGGACGCCAGCCTGCGCTGGGCGCTCTCCTCCAACGTCACCGGTGACGATGCCGCCGCCGCAGCCGCCACCAAGGCGCGCGAAGATTACGCCAAGATGCAGTACTACGAGATGTTCCGCGACGGCAAGAACGTGTACACCGAGCACTTCCAGACCGAGGCTAACGAGACCGACCCCAACCTGGCACCGGGTACGACCAAGATCAAGTAGCGAGCCTGTATCCCGGTTCGTCTGCCCGGACGGCGCGGAACGTAAGGTTCCCTGCTCGGACAGTCCTGCGCAAGACGAAGGCCACATTAAGTGGCCTTCTTTGCGTGCGGAACTCGCGATGAACCTTATATGCCTCCGCCTGGACAGACGCCCTGTTGTTGGAGCGCGGCTTGTCATGGGGGTATCCGCAACATATATAAGTTGAAGGCCACGTCTTGTGGCCTTTTTTGCATCCGGAAACCGTGTCCCAGAATTCACGTCCGGAGTGGGATGCAGTTTCCGCTTACGGCCCCGTTGGGAAACTGCATCCCACTCCGATTGCAAATTCCGGGTCGCATTTTCCACCAGAGCCCTCAACCGGAAACCGCATCCCATTCCAAAGGCAAATTCCGGGACACACTTTCCGAAACCCCATCCATCCGGAAAGCCCGTCCCACTCTGAATACATCCAGCGAACGCATGCGAGTGTGTCGTCCAGGACGGTCTCGTCATCGGGGTAATGGAAAATGTCACCCCAAACGCCTGCCACGGTTGCGCCTACAAGTGTCAAGAAAAAAGCCTCGAGAACTTCGAGGCTTTCACATTTGTATTGTTTTGCACGAAGGATCGCGGACGGCGAAGCTACTCGCCCAGCACGGCCTTCTTGGCGGCTGCGGCCATGTTGTCCAGGTCCTCCTTGGTAGGATGGTCCTTTGCGGCAACCCAGTTGTCGAGCAGCATCTTAAATCGGGCGTTGTCGGGATCTTGCTCGAGCATGGCCTCGTAGCGCTGCTTGACCGCAGGGCCCATCTTGCCCTGACACATCGCCCAGCCCGCAAGCTCGGCATCTCCAGCCAAATTGGAGGTCACGCGGTCGATAATCTGCTGGTAATAGCTCTGATCGGCCCCAAAGCCGCAGGTGCCAAACAGGAAGACGCGCTTGCCGTGCAAAGCGGAGAGCAACGCCGCGACCGAAGGCGTGCACGCGCCCTTGTCGCACCAAAAACCGACGAGCACCGTGTCGGCCGCGCAGGCGCCCTGCGCCTCGAGCGCAACCTGATCTGCATCCGCATCGTCGCTCAACGCCGCGGCATGGACAAACTCAACACCCGCAGCCTGCAGAGTGCGCTTGATCGCACCCGAAACCATCCTGGTATTACCGTTCTTGCTGTTAACCACCAAAGAGCACGTCATAGTCACGTTGCCTCGTATCCCCCAAAACTAAAGCAACTAATGCAATTTATTAGATGACTATCTTAGTACTAACGTGACAGATGTAAACCACCGTCTGTCGATTGATTAATTTGCCCCACGGGCTTGCTTACTGGGCAAACTGGCTGCGGTAGAGTTCGGCGTAGAAGCCGCCTGCCGCTAGCAGCTCGTCGTGCGTGCCGCGCTCGATAATCTGGCCGTCGCGCATGACCAGAATGCAGTCGGCGTTGCGAATCGTGCTCAGGCGATGCGCCACGACAAAGCTCGTACGGCCGGCCATGAGCTCGTCGAATGCCGCCTGCACCTGCAGCTCGGTACGCGTATCGATGCTCGACGTTGCCTCGTCCAGCAGCAGAATCGCCGGATCGGTGAGCATAACGCGCGCAATGCACAGCAGCTGTTTTTGACCCTGGCTAAACGTGCCGCCGTCCTCGCCGATGACCGTATCGTAGCCGCCTGGCAGCTGCACGATAAACTTGTGCGCATGCGCGCGCTTGGCAGCTTCGATAACCTGCTCGCGCGTGGCGTCGGGACAGCCGTAGGCGATGTTTTCCGCCACCGTGCCCTCGAACAGCCACGTATCCTGCAACACCATGCCAAAGGCATGGCGCAGGCTTGCGCGCGTGTAGTCACGCGAAGACCTGCCATCAACCGTGATGTGGCCGGCATCGATATCGTAAAAGCGCAGCAGCAGGTTGATGAGCGTCGTCTTTCCGCAGCCCGTGGGGCCAACAAGGGCAAAGCGCATGCCGGGCTTGGCCTCGATGCAGATGTCCTGCAGCAGCTTGCGGTCGGACACGTAGCTAAAGTCCACATGCTCAAAGGCGACCTCGCCCTGCGGGGCAGCAAGTTCCACGGCATCCGCCGCATCGGGCTCCTGCTCGCGGGCATCGAGCAGCGCAAACATGCGGCGCGCCGAGGCATACGCCGTCTGGATCTGCGTAATGACGTTGGTGACCTCGTTGAACGGCTTGGTGTACTGGTTGGCATAGGACAGGAAGATCTGCACGCCGCCCACCGTAAGCGCCGCGGGCACGCCCGTGATCACGCCCACGCAGCCGATCACAGCGACCACGGCATAGATGATGTTATTGATAAAGCGCGTGCCGGGGTTGGAGAGCGAACCCATAAACTGTGCGCGCTCGCCCGCGGTGTAAAGCTCGGCATTGAGGGCATCGAAGCGCTGCTGGGCGTTGGGACCGTAGGCAAAGGCGTCGACAAGCTTTTGCTCGCCTACGTACTCCTCGATATGACCACCGAGCTGCCCTTGAATACGCTGCTGTGCCGTAAAGCTTTTGTTGGAGAGCTTGGCAATAGCACCGGCTGCAAAAATGGAAAGCGGCGTGACGAGCACCACCACGAGCGTCATGGTCAGGTTGATGGAAAGCATAAACGCGAGCGTGCCCACGATGGTAATAACACCGGTAAAGAGTTGCGTGAAGCCCTGCAGCAGGCCGTCACCCACCTGGTCGACATCGTTGACCACGCGGCTCATGAGGTCGCCGTGAGCATGGCTGTCGATAAAGCTGAGCGGCATGCGGCTGAGCTTGTCGCTCGCCTCCACGCGCATGTCGCGCACCGTTTCGTAGGACAGGCGGTTGACGCAGTAGCCCTGCAGCCACTGGAAGGCCGCGGCTCCCACCACGACGAGCGCGAGTTTGGTGACAAGCGGCAGCAGCGCGTCGAAGTCCACCTGCCCGACGGCAACGATCAGGTCGATGCCCTCGCCGATGAGAATGGGCGTGTAGAGCTGCAGAATCACGGAGATGGCGGCACTCACAAACGACGCAACAAACGAAATGCGATGCGGACGAACGTAGCCCATCAGACGGCGAGTCACCGCACCCACGGGATAGCGCTCGGGGTCGCCGGGCTGGCGCGGACCGTCGCCCAGGTCGTTGAGGTTATCGTTACCGGACACGTTGGCCGTCATCGTGGCGACCGAACCGGAGGAAGTGTACGGATTCATTTAGCAGCCCTCCTTTGCGCAAATGGATGCCGGGGCAGTCGGGGCGGACGCGGGGCTTAGGGTGGACGCGGGCGCCGGAGTGGGCGCGGGCGCTGTGCTCCCCCGCTGGCCCTCAAGCTCCTCGCGGCGCAGCTGCGACTGGCAAATCTCGCGATAGAGCCGACAGGTCGCATAGAGCTCGTCATGTGTGCCCAGGCCGGCAACCGAGCCGTGGTCGAGCACGCAGATCACGTCGGCATCGCGCACGGTCGAGACGCGCTGGCTCACAATCACCGTGGTCAGCGGCAGCCCGCCCTTGGCGGCACCGCGCATGCTGCGCTCGCGAATGGCATGGCGAAGCGCCGCGTCGGTCTTAAAGTCGAGCGCCGACGCGGAGTCATCCATGATCAATATCTGAGGCGAACCAACCAAGGCACGCGCGATAGTCAGGCGCTGACGCTGGCCACCGCTAAAGTTCTTGCCGCCCGCCTCGACCGGGGCGTCTAAGCCCTGCGGCTTGTTGCGCACAAACTCGCTGGCCTGCGCCATGTCGAGTGCCACCCAGAGCTCCTCGTCGGTCGCAGCTTCATCGCGCCAGGTCAGGTTGCTGCGGATGGAGCCGCTCACCAGCGATGCGCGCTGCGGAACGGTCGCGACCACACGGCGCAGCTGGTCGAGCGGCCAGGTGCGCACGTCGACGCCCATCACGCTCACGCTGCCGGTGCTCGCATCGTACAGGCGCGGGATGAGCGAGACGAGCGTGGACTTGCCGCTACCCGTACCGCCGATAATGCCGAGCGTCTTGCCCAGCGGGAGTTCCAGCGTCACATCGTTGACAGCATTGGCCGCGCCAGCGCCAAACGAGAAGCTCGCATGGCTCAAGCTCAGCGCGGGAACTGAAGCGACATTGCCCGGCTTGGGCAGCGCGACCGGCTGGTTGCCCTCGTCAGCGATGCCCGGCACGCAATTGAGCACCTCGTTGATACGCGACGCGCTGGCGCTCGCCTTGGTAAAGACCACGACCAGGTTGGCGACGTACACGATGGAGGTCAGGGTCTGCGTCATGTAGTTCACAAACGCCATGACCTGGCCCTGCGTAAGCTCGCCCACGCTGACCTGGATGCCGCCCACCCACAGGATGGCGCACACGCCCAGGTTCATCACCAAAAACGTGACGGGGTTGAGAATCGACGAGAGCTTGCCCACCGCGATGGCAGTATTGGCCTGGTCGTCGGCGGCCTGCGCAAAGCGCTCGCGCTCGTGATCTTCGCGCACGAAGGCGCGAACCACGCGGGCGCCCGAAAGGCCCTCGCGGCAGATAAGCGCGATGCGGTCGAGCTTTGCCTGCAGCTGCTTGTAGTACGGAATGCAGCGCGCCATGACAACCCAGAACACCAGGCCAATGGCGGGCGTGCAGATCAAAAAGATGATGCCGAGCTTAAGGTCGATGGCAAGGGCCGCGCACATGGAGCCCACCGCTAGAAAGGGCCAGCGGATGAGCATGCGCACGCCCAGCGCCACAGCGAGCTGGACCTGGTTAACGTCGTTGGTAATGCGCGTGATGAGCGACGGCGTGCCAAAGCGGTCGAGCTCGGCATAGCTCAGCTTGTTGATGTGCTGGTAGAGTGCGCCGCGAATGTCAGTACCCATGCCCTGCGAGGTGAGCGCCGCCATCTTCTGGCAAACAAGCGTAAACGAGATGCCGATTACAGCCATGGCGGCGAGCACCATGCCGTAGCGGACGACGGCACTCACGTCGTGCGCACCGATACCTTTATCGATCATCTGGGCAATCACCAGCGGCGTCAGCAGGTCAAAGATCACTTCAATCAACTTGCACGCAGGGCCAATCACCATATACCGGCGAAACTTACCACCAAAACGCCTGAGCAGCTCAATCATAAAAAGGCGCTCCCTATCATCATCTCAATTCAATCTGATTCATGATAGTACGGAGAACCCTGGAGATGCGTAAGCAACTCGTTACAGATGTAAGGGCAACGGTCACTAGCGCCCAAGGCACGTAGCAGCCGATGTTTTGGCAACGCCAGCGAGCGGCATAACGCCGGGGATTCAATTATCAGATAAATGTGACCCTTCAGGCGGTTTTGGTCGGCTACCCGCGG
>WGSN01000001.1:0-223131 GCA_014871645.1 Collinsella sp. | reverse complement strand
CTCGATTCTGTTCTGCGTGGTGCAGGCCGGTGGGAACGAGCAGCTTGTTGAGCATGCCGTAGATAAACAGACCGATGTTGCCCGACTCCTTAATGATGCCGGCAACGGAGGAGATGGCGCCCTGAACCGGAGGCCAAACGATGCAGAAGCCAGCGCCCATGATCCAGGAGATGATGATCATGATCAGGAACGGGAAGCGAACGCCCGAGAACATCGAAAGGGCAATGGGGAACTGCTTGTTCGAGTACTTGTTGAACACGGCACCGGTGATGCAACCAAGAATGATGCCGCCAAACACGCCGGTATCGAGCACCTGAATGCCCATAACGGTGCTCTGGCCGGTTCCGGTAAGACCGAGCATGCCGCTCGCTTCGGCAAGAGAGCCGGTGGCGTTGAGCACGATGTTGTTAGCCTGCAGGAACAGGAAGAACGACATCAGGGCAATCAGCGAAGCATGGCCCTTGTTCTTCTTTGCCATGGCGCCGGCGATGCCCACGCAGAACAGAATCGAGAGGTTGTTGATGATAAACATCAGCGACTGATAGACAACGGCGCCCACAAGCTGGAACGGACCGGAGCCCAGCACAGGGATCACGGCGCAGATGGTCTTGTTGGTCAGAATAATGCCCACGATGAGCAGAATGCCGGCAACCGAGAGATACATCATCGGCTGAACGATTGACTTCGCGAACACCTCCAACGGCGCTTTGAAATTGAACTTCTTTTTTGCGGTCATAGCGGTACTCCCCTTCCTTTTCCGCAAATTAAGACAGATGTGCCCTGGACAAGACCGTGAGCCTTGCCTTATATCAATCGATGTGTGGGCACGTTATGCCTAGAGACCAGGTTCTCCAAGCAGGTTAACAATGTGATATGCGAGATAACTCTTCTCGGCATCGGTAACGACAACGTTATAGGTAGACGCTAAGTGGTCGGCAATTGACTCCGCACACGAGAACGCCCTCGGATACGCCGTTTCATCGATACGGAACAGCGCGTCGCCATTGATCTGCCCGGCCGCGGGGTCAAGCGCCCGCTGTGCGAAAAACTGCAGGTGGCGGACGAAACGCTCATAGGGCAGCGAGGTGTCATCGAGGGTCGTAGCATAGCGCTCGGAAACAATCGCAAGCACGTCGCGAACAAGCTGGACCGAGATGATGAGACGGTCGGAGCGTTGCGGCATGGTGGCGTTCACGATATGCAGCGTAATAAAACCCTGCTCTTCTTCGCTCATCTGGATGCCCATATACTCCTTGATAATCTGCAGCGCACGGCCCGCAAGCGCATACTCCTTGCGATAGAACTGCTGGATCTCGAGCAGCAACGGATTCTCACAGGAGACGCCCTTGCGCTCGCGCTCCAAAGCAAGGCCGATATGGTCTGCGAGAGCGATGAGGATCTTATCGTTAATGTCGACATTGAGCTCTCGACGGAGCATCTGAACAATGTCTTCGGCAATCACGAGGTTGACGGTGGGGATGGACTCCAAAAGATGTGCCAAGCGGTCAATCGTACGCGAATCCTGAGAAGTGCCCTCCTGCAGCGCATAGGTCTTTTCGACCGATGCTTCATCGATAGCGTCGCCGGCATGACGGCCAAAGCAGAGGCCTCGGCCGATGACGATGAGCTCGGAGCCATCGTCCGAAGTGACCATTGCGACGTTATTGTTGAAAACTCGCTTGATAACCACGGTACCCACCACAAGAATTTACTCGGAAAGCCAGACGACAGGCTCTTTAACAGCAACAGGGCCGGAAGCATGCTCGCGAAGAGTCGAGTTCTCCGAACGCTCGCACACGATAACGAAGACCGTAGGATCGAAACCGGCAGCGCGAACCACGTCGAAATCGACCTCGACGAGGGGCTGGCCCGCGTCAACGTGATCACCCTGGGCAACAAGCGCATGGAAGCCCTTGCCCTCAAGTTTAACAGTGTCGATTCCGATATGCAGCATCACCTGAGCAGAGCTGTCGTCGGACATGATGCCCAGTGCATGCTCGGTCGGGAACAGTGCCGCGACGGTACCGGAGACAGGAGCGCACACCGTTCCCTCTTGGGGAACCACAGCAACGCCATCGCCCACTGCACGGCTGCTAAAAGCGGGATCGTTGGTTTTTTCTAGGTGAACAAGCTCGCCGGAAACGGGAGCGAGGATTTCGAACTCGGAGGTTGCAGTCTTCTGCTCATCCGAACCGCCCATCAGGCGAGAAAAGAAACCCATGGTGGCATGTCCCTTCATAAATATAGCCCAACCAAAATCAAGCGAATGCATCCATAGAGACACACCCGTTCAAAGACTTTGGTTAGGCCCACGTCCGAGGGACTCGGTAACCTTCCGCATTTCTTTTTACGGGGGTTATTGTAGGCAACAGCAAAGCCAGAATAGTCATTATGACCGGTGAGCGGTATTTATTCTTCGATAAACGGTATTTAAGCGACACTTAGGGACGTTCCTTTACTGCCAGTACCCAGGGACACTCCTTGCAGCAATTTCGCATGCGTTAGATGAAGAGCTCGCATTCCTTCCGCACGACGCAAACCTTGCTCAGCATCTGGGAAACAGCGGATAGCTTGTTGAGATCAAGCTTGCGAGCGCCTCGCGGACATACGGCGATGCAGCGCATGCAGGAGATGCACGCCTCGCCAGCTGCTCGCTTGGGGTCGCCCTTGTCGATAGCACAAACGGGGCACGCCGCGGCGCATGCACCGCAGGAGACGCATTCCTCTGTTGCCTCGGGTGCCATGCGGTGACCCCCAGCTTGTTTATAAGGACGATTGCCGGGGATAGAGGGCTCGGACGCATCCTCAGCCAACAGCTTTTGCTGAATTTGCTGCGCAAACTCTGCGAGCTGCGCCGCATCCTGCGCATCCGGTCGCCCAGCAGCAAACTGTCGCGCAACGGAATGTTCTGCAATGGCTGCAACCGCCGCGATCACCCGGAATCCCGCATGCTTCGCAACGTCCTCCAACTCTACGAGCGTGTCCTCAAACGCGCGGTTTCCGTATACACAAACCAAAACAGTCCGAGCCCCGTTGCCGCGCACCATGCCTAACCGGTCAGCCACCACAGCCGGGATTCTACCGGCATACGCTGGCACAGAGATTACGGCCACGTCGTCCTCAGTCATCGAGACAGCGCTGAAATCTAGCCCGCTATCGGTCAGATCGACGGTAACGGTCTTTTTGTCCAGCGCCCCGGCCACAAGGCCAGACACCTTCCGCGTTCCACCCGTCGGACTAAACACAATTTCGAATACGCTCATCGAGGCACCCTCCTCCTACGCCCGGCAACGCGTCAAGCCGTTTTCACATTCAGACAGAGTATACGGCGCGTGGGATCCCCGTTTTGGTGCACCAAACACCCCAATGCGCCCACCCTGCGCTGTCTGCCTCTTCGTTTTGTATAAATTACGGTACAGATTGTATATATTTACGGGATATCGCCGCGTTCTCCTGAGGTACCCCATCCTGACCCGTGCAAAAAACGGAGTATTCTGCAACGTGACCGCACCAGCACCGCCGCGGGTGGGCAAAACTGTAGGGCGCCGTATCGTTCTAAGTCCCGACATGGCGAGAATGACGCGCCCCTGCTCCGGAAAACGGCGAAATCTGACTCGGAACGCTCGCTAGGGATATCCGAAGGCCACCGTTGGCGACGTCGAATCATATGCAGACAACTCGAACTGCAGAATACTCCAAAAAATGCACGGCGCACCCCATAGGACCCATTGCTGCATGGCGGAAAATAGGTCCTCAGCATCCCCCAGATGCATTCCCGAGAAAATCACGTTTGAATTAGCGATGGACACGGCAAACAAAAGGGCCCGAGCGTTGTTTGCTCGGGCCCTTAGCTTGTCTCACGCTAGCGCGCGATGCGCATCTTACTTGCGCTTGCCGCCGCCGTCGCCGGGGCGACGGGAGCTGCCGCCGCGCTTGCCACCACGGCTGTTGCCATAGCTGCCACGGTTATCGCGACCGCCGGCACGGCCGCCACGGGAGCCGGTCTGGTTGCCGCCACGCCCGCCACGATAGCCGCCACGACGCTCCTCGCGGGTGTCGTCGTAGTTGCGCCAGTCATCGCGACGATCGCGACTAGCACGCGGGTCGCGACGATCGCGCGACTCATTCGAACGACCGGCACCGCTGCGGCCGCCATTGCCGCGAGCACCCTCGTGACGCTCGCCGCCGCGACGCTCATCGCGGCCACCGCGCTCGCCATCGCGACCGGAGCGACGACGGTCACCCGAGCCGCGCTTGCCACCGCGCGAACCACGGCCCTCGTCCTCGCGCTCGACACGACGACGGCCACCGCGATCCTCGTCCTCACGACGGCGGCGGTGTGCCTCGCCCTGGAACTGCTTGGCACGACGCTCGGCACGGTTACCGCGCGCAGGCTGCTCAGCGGCACCAGCACCAGCACGCTCCTCAGCAGCTACCTCGCGGGCCACGCTCTCCACAGCCTCGTCCACGCGAGCCTGAACGCCCTCGCGCACGCGGGTCTTGCCGCCACGCTTGGGACGGCTCGGACGCTCGCCGTCGCCGCGACGCTCATCGCGACCGCGGTTGGAACGACCGGCCACATCGCCGTAGTTATCGCCGTTGCGCTTGCCGTCGCGACGTGCCTGCTCAAGCTTCTTCTTGCTCTTGGACTTGCCGCGCTTGGTCTTCTTCTTCACCTTAAAGGCGGCAGGGTCGCGCTCGGGGTCAACCGCGGGCGGGTTGGGACCCACGTGCAGGTCGCCGGCCTCGTAGATGTCGGCGGTCTTGTCCATGAGCTTCTCGATCTCGTAGAACTCGTCCACGTCCTGCTCGGTCACAAACGTGATGGCCCAGCCCAGCTCGCCGGCGCGGCCCGTACGGCCAATACGGTGGATGTAGTCGGTCGGCTCGGCCGGCACGTCAAAGTTCACGACGTAGCGCACATCGCTGATGTCGATGCCGCGGGCAAGCACGTCGGTCGCCACCAGCACGTCGACGGTGCCATCACGGAAGGCCGAAAGGGCACGCTCGCGCTGGGCCTGGCTGCGGTTGCCGTGAATCGCGGCGGCCTTGATGCCCTTACGCTCCAGACGACGGCAGCAGCTGTCGGCGCGATGCTTGGTGCGCATAAAGACGATGGTGCGCTCCGGGCCCTCCTTCTTGAGGAACTCGGGCAACAGGTTATTCTTGGCCTCGATGGACACCGGGAACACAAACTGGTCGACGGTGTCGGCGGTCGACGTGGCCGGTGCGATCTCCACGCGAGCCGGGTCGCTCACCAGGTCGGTGATCTCGCCCACAGCCTCCTCGTCAAGTGTGGCCGAGAACAGCAGCGTCTGGCGCTCGGCCGGCGTCTCGCGCACAATGCGGCGGACGGCGGGCAAAAAGCCCATGTCGAGCATGCGGTCGGCCTCGTCGAGCACCAGCACCTTGACCTCGTCCAGGTGGCAGGCGCCCTGCTCGATCAAATCGACCAAACGGCCCGGCGTGGCGACCAGGATGTCGCAGCCGTACTTGAGGGCAGCGGTCTGCGGCTTGTAGCTCACGCCGCCCACGACGGTCACGGCGACATGACCGGTGACGTCGGCGATCTTGCTCGCGACCTCGTCGATCTGCTGGGCAAGCTCGCGCGTGGGGGTGATGACGAGCATCACGGGGCCGCGGCCGTTGCCCTCGGGCTTTTTAGCGCCGCGACGGCGGTTGCGGCCGCTGCGCTCGCGCACAGGCTTGGGCGGAGCGATGTGCTCCAGGTTGTTCATGGTCGGCAGCAAAAAGGCAGCCGTCTTGCCGGTGCCGGTCTGAGCGGCGGCAAGCAGGTCGCGGCCTTCGAGCACCACAGGAATCGAACCGGCCTGCACGGGCGTCGGCGCCGTGTAGCCCAGGTTCTCGATGGCACGAAGCATCTCGTCGGAAAGGCCCAGCTCGTCAAAGGCGGGCAGGCTCTCGGTAGCGGACTCGACGGCCTGAGCAGCATTGGCCTCATCGGCCGCGTCGAAGGCAGCCTGGGTCATGGCCTCGCGGGTCTCGTCCAGGATCTCGGCGTCGGTGACGTCGGATACAGAATTACGCATATGTTGTTGTTCCTTATCTGCACGCGCGATGGACGCGGCATGCGGCCGCGCGGGCGTGCTTGGTAGTGCGCTGATACATACAAAAACGGGTGCGCACAGAGAGGACGTTGCTCAGCACGCTGGCGATCGCTTTGGCAGCCCTATCACGCGCCGTCCAGACGCAGCAGCTCTAAGCGATGGAGCAGATTCGCCGCGGGTTAGTATACCCGTACTCCGTATGCCCCCACGTAAACCACAGATGACGAGGCGGACGCGGCGGGCCCGAGGTGGGCCCGGCTGATTGTCTCAATCTGTAACAATTACGGAGCAAAACCGGGGCCAAATGTTACAGAACAAGACAGAGAGGGATTTCCGTCCAGTCCAAACCAAATCTCTCGGTCTTCCTGCAATTTCGAACATGTGGCCTATAATGTTGCTTTGGTTACGCTACATATTGCGCAGCCATTTAATACGTCGCCCACCGGGGGCCATTAATTCCTATCGCCTTATTGGCTAGGAAGCAATCAAAGGAGGTATCCGTGGCAGCAGAGACGCCTTGCTCGGTC
Source organism: Collinsella sp. (assembly GCA_014871645.1). Lineage (GTDB taxonomy): Bacteria > Actinomycetota > Coriobacteriia > Coriobacteriales > Coriobacteriaceae > Collinsella. The sequence continues at coordinate 216,536 of WGSN01000001.1, read as the reverse complement.
CTCTATAACGATATTCGCTCGTTCGGCGGTCTTAAACATCTCGAGATCGCCCGAATGCTCATCAATGGAAACTCTTATCTCGGCAGTACCCTGCTCGAGAAATGCTCTTCCAACCGCTCGTATCTCACCCGTTACATCGTCCATCGCGAGCCTGACCAGTGCGCGCCCGCCATCTACAGCGACTTTGCCGTCACCACGCTCAATCTTTCCGCGGCAATCTGCAGCAAGCTCGGCGGCGGCGAGTCCGCCTATCAGGCAATCGCCGAGCACTATCGCGGCCCGGCCGCCAACGAAATGATGTCGGCTCTCGCCAGCTACAAGCTGGACAGCCGCCTATATGCAAATGCCCTCAATCACATCGACAACTTTGACGGCAATGCCGTGCGCGAGAAGAGTACGCTTTACCTTATGCTCTTTGTGGCAACGGGGGCGCTCGCTGACCCCATCCAAGGCGTGGCCACCGTCGAGCGCTTTTGCGACAGCAAGACAGGCGGGCACTTTGGCACCACCGAAACTACCGTCGGACGTGGCTTTATGAGCAGCCTGGAGCAGCCGCGCACTGTCGCCCCCAACCTCGGTCTGCTCAGAACCCATGCCGACAACTGCGCCGACATGCAAATCCATCCCCTCACACGCGATCCGCGCGGCACGGTAATTGGGTCCTTGCCCAAAACCTCGCCCAGCATCACCGATGTAGGCGCTGATGCATCGCGCGAGCATCTCCGCATTTGGCTCGAAGGCGGACACTGGTACGCCCAGGGCCTTGGGTCGACCAACGGCACAGTGCTCGAATCGGGCGCGGGCGACGGCGATATCGTAATCGAGCCGCCGCGCGACCAACGCGAGCCCGGCAAAGTCTATCCCCCGGTGGAAATCGAAAACAGCGACAGGCTCCATCTAGGTCTCTACACGACATTCCTTGTCATTGTGGACTAGCGCGGACGGCGATCGAAAGACGGTCGCCGTCCGTCTTTCGTCTTCTACCTTCTGCGTCGTAAACGACAATACTCAGCGGTATACGTGGGCAGTGTGGCTATCATGGTACTTTACCGATATCCACACTGCCCACGTATACGCGCAGCAACCCATGCTAGACAAAGGAACGCCATGGATACTACCGATAGCGCCTATGGCGACAAACTCATCCGTCTTGACACGTTCGACACCGCCGTGGCGGTCGACCCCAGCGCCGAGGACGACGCCAAGTGTCGGTTTATGACGCTTATTCTCCAGACGGCCCACCGCAACAACGGCAACATCGGGCACGTGCTGCGCGCGACCAACACGAGCGGCGAGGTCTTTGCCGTCAAGCTACTCAAAGACAACGCCATCCTTTCCGGCCACGCCCCCGACCGCTCCGCCGAGCAATCGGCCGCTCACCTGGCCAACACCGCCGCGCTGTTCGAGGAGTACCGTCATCTGTGTACCGTCTCGCACCTGCGCGGATTTCCGCGCGTCTATGGCTACGGTTCATGCGAGGACGACCCGCTCATCCTCATGGAGTGGGTCGAGGGCACCTCACTCAAGCAGGCGCTGCCCCTGCTTCCGCACGACGCCTCGGGCGGGCTGACCACCCAGATGGTCGCCGCCGTCGGAAACGCCGTGCTTCGTGCGCTCTTGATGACCCAAGGCCTCGTGAACCCGGTCATCCATCGCGATCTGTCGCCCGCCAATATCATGTTCCGCACCACCAGCCGAACGCTCGAGCAGCAGATTGCCGATTGCTCCTTTGACCCCTGCCTCATCGACATGGGCTCCGCGACCATGGCTCTCGGCGACGACACGATCACCCGGCGCGCCGACATCTGGCGCTTTGCCACGCCCGCATACGCCGCGCCCGAAATGCTCACGCAGGATATCGAAGGCATCACGGCCCTTCGTCGCTCGCCCGCGATCGACGTCTATGCGCTTTCGAGCATTCTGTACCAGCTCTACAGCGGTCGTAAGCCGTTCGACGTCGAGTCGACGGGCGCTGCGGCAACCGGCTCGTTCTACCTCATAAAGACCAAGACCAAGCCGGCACCGCTCGAGCCGCGATGCGAGGGCGACAAAGCGCTTGTCCAGATCATCATGAAAGGCATCTCGGTCGAACAGGGCGATCGCCCTACCGAGCAGCAGATGCTCGAGGTGCTCTCGACATACCTCCCCGCTGCAGAATCTGAGGACCGCGAGGGTGCAGGAGACGAGGCCGCAATTGATATCGATTCCGGCACGCACCTTAAGGTCGACGTCGCCGGCGAGCGCGCACGAGAGATCCTGGAGCAGGCCCGTCACGATGCCATGACCCGCCGCCGCTTTGTCATCGGCGGCGTCGTTGCAGCCGTTGCGGGGCTCGGCGTTATCGGGGCGGCAACCCATGGCTTTGGCATCCCCGACTACCTGGACGGCATCCGCGGTTCGCTTGACGACTACACCTGGGCTCAGCTGCAGGAGATTTCGCTCAAGATAAAGGCCGCCGAGACCCGTAGCGAGGCACGCGAGATTGCCAAGCGCTACCACCTGCTCGACGTTGATGGGCATATCCCCTATCCGTGCACCAAGCGTGTGAAGCTCGCCAACGGGCTGGAGGTCGGCGCTCAGCTTGTGGGCATCCGCCACGACGAACTTCTGGACGGTACAGGCAAGGCCGGACTGACGTTTATGTTCGATGCGGGTATTGCCGAGCGCGATGCTGCGACTGAACCGCCGAGCGCCGGCTGGGCAGATTGCGAGCTGCGAGAGTGGCTCGACGGCGACGGCCTTAAGCTGCTGCCCAACGAGTTGCGCGCGCTCATCAAGTCTGTCAAAAAGATCTCGAATAACGTTGGCGCCGCCAACAGTGTATCGTGTCTGAGCGAGTTGCCCGCAACCCTTTGGCTGCCCGCCATGGTCGAGCTGTGCGGTACGCAACCGCCCGATTCGTTTGCCGAGGACTATCACTACCTGGCAGACATCTACAACGGCGAGGGCAAGGAGTATCAGCTCTTCCGCGAGCTCAAGGTGAGCCCGTATTCCACGAACGAGACGATGGTCCGCCAGTGGAAGGGCAAGGACACCTGTTGGTGGGAGCGCACGGTGAGCCCCGACACATCGGAGAGCGAAGGCACACTCTATATGAATCGCGTGGGACACGACGGCGACGTCTTTACGTACGCAACGCCTGCGGAAAAGCCAAACAAGCTAACCTGTGTGATCCCCGGGTTCTGCATCTAGGCGGCGGGCGTCTTGCCGTGACGGGACCCCTCCCCGTCAATTGTCTCGATCTGTAACACTAACTCGGCAGATACAGGTCTAGATGTTACAGATCGAGACAAACCCCAACCCTGCGAGACAACATCTCAATCTGTAACAGTAAAGGGTCAAAAACCTCTCTAGATGTTACAGAACGAGACATTAGCTTGCCGAGAACTTCGCCTCGTAAATGTGATTCAAGTGTGTCGATATTTCCTTGCCAATGTTGCGCAACAGGAACCCTTTCGGCGGTCGTAACGTACGAATTGTCATAGGTACCCCTTCAACGATTGGGAGAAGAAATGGCAAAGTACGCACCTAAACACTTGGAAGTCTCAGGCGGCACCGAGCCTCGCCCCACATTCTCGGGCCACAAGGCAACACGACTCGCCGTCACCGCGGCAACCACCATCGCTATGACTGGCTCGACGCTGCTCGCGCCGTTCTCGGCATTTGCCAACGATGCGAGTGATACCACGGCACAGGACGCGATCATGTCGCCGCTTGCTGTCCACGCCGGCGAGGCGGCAAGCTCCGCAGTAAAGGCAAACGCCCAGAAGATTGCCGACCTGCAGGCTGCGATCGATGCCGCAAAGGCTGCCGAGGCAGACGCCAAATCCGACTACGACACGGTGGCTGCCCCCTATACCGAAAAGCAGGCGGCCCGCGACAACGCACAAAGCACCTATGACGCCTCCGTCTCCGATAATTCGCAGGCAGAGGCCGCCGCGCGCGCCGAATATGCTCGCCAGCTCGATGAAAGCGTCAAGGCGGCCGACAGCGCCAGTGCCACGCTGAAGGATGCCCAAGGAAAGCTCGATGCAGCCAAGACCGACGCCGAGGACAAGTCGAAGGTCCTTGATGCCGCAAAGCAGACGGCAGCCGATGCGCAGGCCAAGCTCGAGGCAGCCCAGAAGGCAGCCGCCAACGCAACGCCGGAGGAAATCAAGGTCGCCGAGCAGGCTGCCGCAGATGCGCAGGCCGCTCTGGACCAAGCAAAGGCTGCGAAGGCCACTGCCGATTCCGCGCTCGCCGATGCCCAGCAGGCTCAGAGCGCCGCGCAGAGCGCTTACGACAAAGCGGCAGGCACGCTGGCTTCCGCTCAGCAGGAAAAGACCGCCGCGGACGGTAAGGTAGTCGCGGCACAGACAGCGTATGACAGTGCACAAGCCGATTTGGCGGCCGCAAAGGCAGGCGCCGAGGGCCCGGAGTATGACGCCGCCCAGGCAAAGGTCGATGCCGCCCAAAGCGCACTCGACCAGGCGAAGCAGCAGCAGGCGGCTGCCGAAGCAGGCCTTTCTCAGGCAAATAGCGACGTTGCATCCAAGCAGGACGCCCTCACCGGTGCCGAAAGCGAGCTCGAAGCCAAGAAGCAGACAGTCGCAGCAGCCGAAAATGATGTAACGGCAGCCCAGACGAAAGCCGATGCGGCGCAATCGGAGTTGACCTCGGCAAAGCAGGCACATGCTACCGAATTGGAGAAAGCAAAGGCCGCTCAGAAACAAGTCGACCAGGCAAAAGCCGAGAAGGAGCAGGCAGACAAGGCGCTCGATACTGCCAAGGCAAACCAGGCGGCCGCCGATCAAGCCGTTATCGATGCACAGAAAGCATACGATACGTGCAAGGCGGCAACCGATAAGGCAACGACGGCGGAGGCGCAGAGTGTCATCGGCTTCTACCAGTCCATCGGTGCCAACGACGCTGCAAACATCATCTATAGGCAGAGCGATAAAAACCCGACGACCATTGGCGATAAAAAAGACGGCACGTCACTCGACAACGCCAAGCTATCGTTTGACAAGCTGCGCGAGATTAATGAATATCGCAAAAGCGTCGGTCTTAGCGAGCTTAAGGTGACGGCAGAGCAAATGGCAATCGCTCAGTCTGATTCCAATTACTCCGACGCAACGAAGGGGCACTCAGACTATGCCGGATTTGAAAATGCCGCTTGGAACTTCAGCACGAAAGAAAACATCGCGCACCAATGGGTTGATGGCGAAAAGAAAATATTTGACGATGCTGCAGCGAAAGCCGGCCTTGGCAACGTTGCCCCCAAAGATGCTTGGAAGACTTTCTGGAGTCACGGTACCGAATTCGGAGCCCAAGGCGTGGGTTTTGGCACCGTCGGCCATTATTTGAATATCGTACAACCTAACGCCAAAACCATGGGATACGGCATCAACTCGCGCGGAACCCTTTGGCCGTATGTGTTCGTCTTGGAGATCGACAACAATTACGGTTCGTACGAGAAAGAATACTCGATCGATGAACTCGAGAATCTCTTTGATCAGTATCAGCTGAGCCTCTCCAAAGCCAGCGAAAAACTCGCCGCCGCAAAGACGGACCTTGAACAAAAGCGCAGCACAGCGGCATCGAAAGCCAATGCCGTAAAGGTAGCTGAGACCCTCGTCGCTCAAAAGCAGGGAGGCGTTGATACCGCGAACAGCAACCTTGCCGCCAAGAACGACAGCGTAGCAAGTGCCGCCGCCGCTGTTGCCCTAGCAGAGCAGAATCTCGCCAAGGCAAACGGAAAAGTTACCGAAGCCGAAGACCAGGTCAAAGCCGCCCAAAGTAACGTGGCGACCGCAGAGCAGGTCGTCAACCAGAAGCGCGCCGAGCTTAAGGCATCGCAAGAGCAAGCCGCTCAGAGTCAGAAGAAGGTTGATGACGCCAAGGCAGAGACTCTCGTAAAGCAGCAGGCTCTGCAAGATGCAAAGAAGGAACTTGCCAAGTATTCTGCCGATGTTGCTGCGGCTCAGGAAAAGGCTGACAAGGCCCATCAAACGCTTGATGAAGCCACGGCAGCCCAGACGTCTGCCCAGAGTGCTCTCGAAAAGGCGGAGCGCGACGCGGCTGCCAAGAAGCAGGCCCTCGACACCGCGAAGGACAACGCCGAGGCCAAGGTGGCGACCGCGGAGCACGCTGCGAGCTATCTGACCACGGCGAAAAACGACTTTGCTTCAAAGAAGGCCCATGCCGACGCCCTGAGCAACGCGGCCAACAATCTTACCGCGGCCAAGGCGGCCAAGAAGGACGCCGACGCAGCAGTGACTGAGGCCGGAGTCGCCCTTGGTGCGGCAAATGATGCCATCGCGAACGCCGAACAGGCGGTCGAGAATTCTCAGGCTGCATCGGACGTTGCTGCCTCCGCCCTTGGAAAGCTCAAGTCCATCAACGTCGAAAACGGTATTGCTACTGGCTCTGACGCAAACGCGGACGATACGCTCAATGCCCTCTTTGCCAAGTGCGTCGCCGCCAAGCAGGCAGAACATAACGCAAAGGTCGCACTTGATACCGCTCAGGCAGACCTTGATGCTGCGACGCCCGCCTACACCGCGGCTCTCAACAGCTACAACGAGGCGAAGGCAAAACGCGTAGCCGCCGAGCAAGCCCTGAAGGACGAGATCGCCCACCAGGAGCAAGAGGCGGCGAAGGCCGAGCAGGCCAAGATCACGCAGGCTGCCGCTAAGCCGGTTGCTGGAAAGCCGTCTGCCGGCAACGCCAAGACGGCCGCCAACTCGGCACTTCCCGCCACAGGCGACAATGCTGCGCTCGCCGGCGAGACGTTTGTCATCGGAGGTGTCGTGCTCGTAGCCGCCGGTGTCTTCCTAACCGACAAGAAACGTCGTCAGGAGTAAGGGTTTCGGGAGGACGGCTTCTCCTCCCTCCTACCGCTTCGCAAACCCTGCCCAGCATGCGCCGGGACGCCCATCACGCGGGCGCCCCGGCGTTTTACGTTGTATGCCCGGGGCATCTGCTCCGAGATTGTCTCGATCCGTAACATCTAGGACCCAAATATCGGTCTTACTGTTACAGATCGAGATGTTCGGGTTACCCTCGAATGGTTTGTCTCGATCTGTAACATCTAGCAGGCAAAACGGTCCCCAGATATTACAGATTGAGACGTTAAGTTGTGGCTCGACGCAATGTCTCGATCTGTAACAGTTAGAGGTCATTTTCCCTGCTAGATGTTACAGATTGAGATGATTGGTTGGGACGGTCCATCGGCCAACCATCCATCCTCATCTGTAACGAAATCTCATAAATTATTTCTGTACTGGACACCCCCAGGGGGTATGGGTGTATAGTATCGGATGGTTAACATTTCCGACACTACGTCACAGAAAGGAGAAGCCATGGCTCAAGATAAGTTCGATGTGGGCGGCATGACGTGCGCCGCCTGCCAGGCGCACGTGGACCGTGCCGTGAGCAAACTCGACGGCGTCCAAAGCGTCGCGGTCAATCTGCTCGCCGGCTCTATGCTGGTGGACTACGACCCTGCGCAGGTCTCCCCCGACGACATCTGCACCGCTGTCGACCGCGCGGGCTACTCGGCCTCGCCCATCAGCACGGGCACCGACGCTGTCCAAAGCGGAAGTGCGCAAGTCAGGTCCGGCGCCGCCCATATGAAGTCGCCGACCAAAAAGTTGGAGGCCGCCGCCTCTGCCATGCGCACCCGCCTCATCGTCTCGATCGTATTCCTCATCCCACTGTTCTACATAGGCATGGGGCACATGCTCGGCTGGCCGCTGCCCGGCATCTTCACCGACCACACCCACAGCATGACGCTCGCGCTCACCGAGCTCGTCCTGCTCATCCCCATCGCCTACGTCAACGACGCCTACTTTATCAACGGGTTTAAATCGCTCGCGCACGGCGCGCCCACCATGGACGCCCTCATCGCCGTCGGCGCCACCGCGTCCATCGCCTGGTCGCTCTACGCCATGTTCATCATGGCCGACCAGCTAGCCGCAGGTCAGGTGCACGAGGCCATGATGACAGGCATGGACAACCTGTATTTTGAGAGCGCCGGCACCATCCTGTCGCTCGTCACCGTGGGCAAATACCTCGAGACACGCAGCAAATCCAAGACCGGCGGCGCCATCGAGGCGCTCATTGACCTGGCGCCCAAGACCGCGACCGTCGTGGTCGAGGACGGTACCGAGGCCACCGTCGATGTCGACGCCATCCTTCCCGGCCAGGTCCTGCGCGTGCGCCCCGGCGAGTCCATCCCCGTCGATGGCGTGGTGCTCGAGGGCAGCTCGGCCGTGGACGAGAGCGCGCTCACCGGCGAGTCCATCCCCGTGGAGAAGACCGCCGGCGACACTGTCAATGCGGCCACGGTCAACCGCACGGGCTCGTTTACCTTCCGCGCCACGCGTGTGGGCGCCGACACGTCGCTCGCCAAGATTATCCAGCTCGTCGAGGACGCCAACGCCACCAAGGCGCCCATCGCCCGCATGGCCGACAAGGTCGCCGGCGTGTTCGTGCCCGTAGTATTCGCGATCTCGGCCGTGACCTTTGTGGTGTGGATGGTGCTGACCGGAAGCATCAACGAAGCGCTTACCTCCGCCGTCGCCGTGCTGGTGATCAGCTGCCCGTGCGCGCTGGGCCTGGCCACGCCCGTCGCCATTATGGTCGGCACCGGCAAGGGCGCCGAGATGGGCATTCTGTTTAAGAGCGCCGAGGCGCTGGAGAACCTGCGCAGCGTGGGCACCGTGGTGCTCGATAAGACGGGCACGGTCACCCGCGGCAAGCCTGCCGTGACCGATATCGTGGTAGCCACGCGCGCCGACGGCTCGCCAGCCATGAGCGAAAAGGCGCTGCTCAAGCTGGCCGCCGCGTTGGAGCGCTCGAGCGAGCACCCGCTGGCCGAGGCGATTATGGCCGAGTGCGAAGCGCGCGGAATTGTCGCGCGCATGGTCGAGGACTTTGCCGCCGTGCCCGGACGAGGCGTTACGGCACGCGAGGGGCAGAATGTCATCGCAGCCGGCAACGTGCGCCTGATGGACGAGTTGGGCGTTACCGTGCCCGCGGGTCTTGCCGAGCAATATGCCGCCGAAGGCAAGACGCCGCTGTTCTTTGCCAAGAACGGCGAGCTTGTCGGCACCATCGCCGTGGCTGACGAGGTCAAAGAAACGAGTGCCGAGGCCATCGCCGCGCTCCGCAAACTCGGCGTCGACGTGCGCATGCTCACCGGCGACAACCGCGTCACCGCCGAAGCAATCGCCCGCCGCGTGGGGCTGAGCAGCGATCAGGTCATCGCCGACGTCCTCCCCGCCGACAAGGAGCGCCACGTGCGCGGGCTGCAGGATGCAGGCAGCAAGGTCGCCATGGTGGGCGACGGCATCAACGACTCCCCCGCCCTGGCGCGCGCCGACGTGGGCCTTGCCATCGGAACCGGCGCCGACATCGCCAAAGAAGGGGCAGATGTGGTGCTCATGCGCAGCGACCTCATGGACGTCGCCCGCGCCATCGAGCTTTCGCGCGCCACGATCCGCAACATCAAGCAGGACCTGTTCTGGGCGCTGTTCTACAACGGCATCGGCATTCCGCTGGCGGCGGGCGTGTTCTTCCCCCTCACCGGTTGGCAGCTCTCGCCGATGTTCGGCGCCGCGGCCATGAGCCTGTCGAGCGTGTGCGTCGTGTCCAATGCACTGCGCCTGAAATCCTTTAAGCCAAAAGTGGCAAAATAGGCTCACCATTACGTCCATATAGAACGGGTTTTCCAGGTGCCCGAGATTGACCTGAAAGAGGAGCGACGCGTACTTTGGTACGCGAGCGACGGTTTGAAGGTCAAGGTCGGGTGCCTGGGAAAGCCGACACAACAGAGAGGAATATCCATGCGTTTCACAATTAAGACTTCCGGCCTTATGTGCGGCCACTGCGACGCTACTGTCGAGACGGCACTGCTCAACGTTGCCGGCGTGACCGACGCCGACGCCGATCACGAGACCCAAACCGTCCAGGTAGAGTGCGCCGACGCTGTGACCGCCGAGCAGCTCGCCGCCGCCGTCGAGGCCGCGGGCGAAAAGTTCCACGCCCTTTCGGTGACCGCCGCATAACGACCCGCACGTACCCCCGACCAGAAACGAGGACCCGCCATGATGGCAGACCACAAATCGGTGACCCGCATGCTCAAGACGGCACGCGGCCAGATCGACGGCATCTTGCGGATGGTCGATGAGGACCGCTATTGCGTCGACATCTCCACGCAGCTCATGGCAACGCAGGCGCTCATTGCGCGCATCAACGCCGACGTGCTCAAGGCGCATATCGAGGGCTGCGTGACTTCGGCAATCGAATCGGGCGACGAAGACCTCAAAGCCGCCAAGCTCGCCGAGATCGAACGCGTCGTCGACAAGCTCTCCAAGTAATTGGGGCATTGGGGACAGACTTCTTTGCACCGTCTTGGCGTTCCGGGGACAGGTATGTTTGCACCACATTGGTGCAGATTAACCTGTCCCCCTTGCTCTAAATCGGGTATAAAGGCGTGCAGCATATCGAACGAAAGGCAATTTGCATGAATGACTTTATGAAGGGTCGCAATGGTGCTGACGAGCTCACCATCGTGATGGGTTTTGCCGGCATCGTCATCGCGATGATCGGATCGATGGCCCGCATCCAGTGGCTCAGCTGGATCGCCATCGCCGTCATCGTGATTGGCGTGCTGCGCGGCCTGTCCAAAAATATCGATGCACGTCGCAAGGAGAACGACGCCTTTGTCGCCGGCTCGGCTAAGGTCCCCGGCTTGGGCAAGTTCGTCGCCAGCTTGGGCGGCGGGGCCGCAGCGGCCAGCACCTCACGCGCTGCCGGAACGAGCAAGGAAGACTTTGAGCGCGCCAAGCGTACGGCCAAGAAGATGTGGAAGGGTCGCAAGACTACGGCATACCTCAAGTGCCCTAACTGCGGTCAGATGCTCTCCGTCCCCAAGGGCAAGGGCAAGATCCGCGTCACCTGCCCCAAGTGCCACGCCAAGATGGAAACCCGCTCCTAGCACCCGCACGCGGGACAAATTAATCAGGTTTGTTTGTCCCAAATCTTAAGTATTTGTTCGATAAAAAAGCCGAGGCCTCGTGTTGAGACCTCGGCTTTTTGTATGCGGCAACGGAGCTGTCCCTTTGACTCGTCTACGCCACACCGTCGCGGGCAAGCTCCTCGGCCAACGCCTCGGCAGGCATGGCCATAATCGCGTCGAGCTCGGCGTCCACCTCGGGAATACGTTTCACCTTGAGTTTGCGCACCAGATCACCACGGCACATCACGTACGTCGGCTCACGCAGTGCGCACAGATCATCGAGCGGGTTCTTGCGCGTCACCAGGATATCGGCGGCCTTGCCGCACTCGATCGTACCGGTCTCGCCGCCCAGCCCCAGGAGCTCGGCATTGACCTGCGTAGCCGCGTGCAGCGCAAAGGCGTTGCTCACGCCGACATACTTGGCAAAATAGGCCACCTCACGCCACATGTCGTACTGCGTCACGAACGGGCAGCTCGAATCTGTGCCAAGGCCCACCTTAACGCCAGCTTCCAGCGCCGCACGAGCACTCTCGATAATGCCCGAGCACACGATGTCGCCGTTCTTCTTTTGCGTGTCAGTCGAATGGGTCTTCTCCGGATCGAGCAACACAAACGGCAGCGCCGGGCTGATAGTGCAGGTAACGCTGGGCGCACGTCCCTCGAGCTGCGTGCCCGCGGCGCCACGGTACAGCTCCAGGATCTCGGGCGTCATCGGGGCACCGTGCTCGATCGTGTCGACCCCGGCCTCAAGCGCGGCCTTCACGCCCTCGGTGCTCTCGACATGAGCCATAACCGGCAGGCCCACCTCGTGCGCCGCCTTGCACGCCGCCGCGGCAACCTCGACCGGCATGCGCAGCACGCCCGGCTCACCTACTTCGGTCGCGTCGAACACGCCGCCCGTCACGAACAGCTTGATGACGTCGGCACCGCGCGCATACAAGTCACGCACTTGTTCGGCCGCCTCATCGGGGGTATCGGCGACCTGCGCGAACAGCCCCGCACCGTGACCGCCCGGCACCGTGACACCCGTTCCCGGCGCCACCAGACGCGGACCCTGATACTTGCCGGCGTCGATAGCGTTGCGCACGGCAATATCGGCAAACAGCGGGTCACCCGCACCGCGCACCGTGGTCACGCCGCTTGCCAACTGCTGCTGGGCGCTGCCTTTGAGGATGTGGCGGACGATGGCGCGGCCCACGGGATTATCGAGCTTCTTCATAAGTGCGCCCGCATCGCCGGCCGAGACAGGCTTGCCCGAGCCGCACAGGTGCACATGCATATTGATGAGGCCGGGCATGAGGTACGCGCCGGCCAGGTCGATGACCTCGGCACCTGCAGGCGCCTGCGCCACAGCACTCGGCCCCACCCACGTGATGACGCCGCGCTCAACAGTCACGGCCATATCGGGTTGCGGCTCCATATGCTCCGAACCATCCAGAATGGTCGCATTGATAAACAACGTGGAACGATCGGCAGATGCCATATCGAGCTCCTCCCTCACGATTAACTTGAACATTTGTCCATTATCACCTAGTCCCGCTGGATTGCTGCAGACGCATCGGTTAACGGAAGGAAGAGAGGATGTGGGGGACGGAATACGTTGCAGTCCCATCCCAGCGGCACTAGGGAAATCTCTCGATCTATAACAGGTACAGGGTTATTGGGCCCCCTGATGTTACAGATCGAGACATTCGGTCGACGTTTCACCGGCTTGTCTCGATCTGTAACAATTACGAGCTCAAACAACCTCTAAACGTTACAGATCGAGACAAAACCTCTCAGCGCCCATACCACTGGCATCTCCACTCCTCAGCCAATTCAACCTGCCGAGGAATACCCGCCAGCCTCATTTTCTCGACTAGCTTCCCCGGGCCTTTGAGTTCGTTAAACGTAAACCGAAGCACCTTATGCCCGAGCATTGTCAGATGAGATTCCCGCTGACGCTCTGCCACGAATGGGTCAACCGACTCCCGACCCTCGCCGCTCTGCAAGGTGTACTTCCCCTTTCCGTCGAGCTCGCCAATCACGCACGTCCCGTCCTCGAGCCTCCAGAAATAGTCAACGCGAAAGACCTGGCTCGGATCAAGCGGGTCGCGAAACTCCACCTGTAACTCTGGCACCGGAAAACCGTATGCAATAAAGAACGCCCGAAAGCGAGACTCGCCGCCGTTTTCGGACAGCCCGTCCGCATACGACGCAATCACCTGTGCCCTGCGATACCCTCGCCTGCCCTCGCAATCGGCGCGGAGGCGCTCGCACAAATCCCCACGTGATACGCCCTTCGCCCGCAGTGCAGAATCGGCAATTGCCAACCCGTAGGAGAACGGCGCACGCAGTAGGCAATCCTCCACCGTGCGCCAAAACGACGTCACCCGCACGCCATCAACATGCTCGAGTGCGCCCGCCATCTGCGGACGCAACAACCTGCACCCGCCGCTCAACGTCACCGAACAACCCGTCTTAACAAGAAAACGCGACCCAAGCAGATCATTCGGCACCTCCAGACCCCACAAAAGCGCCGCGTCATAGCCCCAAAACGCCCAATCGGGATGAAACTCTGCAAGCCCTTTGATGGTACGCAGCGTTCGCTCCGCCGGCGTCAGTACACCCCAATCATGTTGAAAGCAGAACAAATACGGCTCGGGTTCCGCGATATCGTCGGTTCCAACATGACGCCGCAGCCACATGAGCTCGGCATTGTCATGCGTTGCGAGCAGCGCACCTTGCTCGGTCGCCTCCGTGAGTCGCGCGAGCATCCTATTCCGCGCCAACGTGTTGCGAGTCGTATGCTTGTGCTTGAAAACGGTATTAGACACTTCCATCACCACCACATCGGACAAATGGACCATCGTCACCGTTGCCTCCGCTGATAAATGTCTTGATCTGTAACAGGAAGACAGTCTTTGAGCCTCTAGTTGTTACAGAACAAGATCTTTCGGCAGCCGCCAACCTTTGTCTCGATCTGTAACAGCAAGGTCGACTTTTAGCCTGTAGATGTTACAGATCGAGACATTCTCCCAACCCGTTGCCGAACATCTCAATCTGTAACAGTTACGGGCCCAAACAGCCGCCAAACGTTACAGATTGAGACAAAGTCAAGGCAGCAGGGCGACACCAGTCACATCCCCTACTCCCACTCCTGCTCGTAGATGTTGAGCGACCTTACGTACCGCCCCTGGGCGCCCATGATGTCGCGGACCAGACGCAAGAAGAAGCTGATGCACGAGGTGTCAAAGCCGTCCTGCAGATCCTCGGGATGCACCGCACCAGGCCCATCGACCGCCGTGTCGTTCAGGCGCGCGATGTCATACAGGTAGAGCTGTCCCGCCGTAAGCCAGACATCGTCGACGCAGGCGAGGCGCACCGCAATCGCGCCGTCGTTCCAATGCTCCTTCCGCACGATATGCGGGTCGTAGACATCAAAGCGATGATCGGTGCGCGTGTCCTTCAGCACGACCATGCCGGACGCAGGATTCTTGTCCAAAATGCCAAAGCGCGAGAAATACTGCGTGTCGCGTACCTGCTCGAGCCGCTTGAGCGAGGCAGGCGAAAGCGATGCCGGCGGCTCATCAACATATAGCTCGAGCAGCGTTTTGCCATGGCGATAGGAGCGCTCGAAGAGCAGCCAATCGGTAAACGCCATGTTGTAGGCCATGATTTCGTTTTGAGAAGGTTCCTCGCAATAGCTGAGCCACGGGTCGACGATAATCTCGAACTGTTCGCGCGCCGGCTCCAGGAATTGAAACTTCCGCAGCATCCAAAATTGGGCCATGTCGGCAATATCGTTGCCGACGGCTTCGGCTAGCTGCGCTCGGTCTAAAGCGTGGTCAGTCATGGCATCCTCCTCAAACTGATGGACCTCAATTTGAGCTTACGAGGAGGGTGGGCAGCCACGACCAGTGCGGGCAAAATAGGCCCCCGGCTGCAAACCAGATGCTGACCAAACACTTGACGAAAAGCTTGACCGAAAATGCGCACCGCAACAAAACCGCAGGTAAACATAGACGGCCAACCTGCCCTTTTGAGCCAGATGCCCGCAGCCACCACAGAAACAACAGGTGACCACAGCCCGAAAAGTCGACAAATGAACATCCGTACGTCGAAAAACGAGCAAACTGCTCGCAAATCCGCAAGGAGTGTCCCCGAATGCCGACAGAAAAGGAACGTCCCCAACTGCCGGCACTTAGGGACGTTCCTTTTGTGCCGGCAGTTAGGGACAGCCCTTGCCGATTCGATTATTGAGTATCTCCGTGATTACTTTACAGTTCCAGCGCGTCGGCGACTTCGGCCGCGCAGGCCAGGGCATCGGCCATGGCGTTCACCACGAGCGAGCTGCCGTTGCGGGCATCACCCGCCACATACACCGGCGCGGCATCCGCGGCGACGCCCTCCGTGCGAGCCGCGAGATGCGAGCCCTCGGCAGCCATCACCGGCAGCGGACGACCAGCGGTGGCAACAGGCACGCTCACTGCATCGAACACGCTGTGCTCCGGACCCGTAAAGCCACAGGCGATGAGCACCAGCTGCGCCGGCACCTCGTGCTCGGAGCCCGCAATGCGTTCGGGCTTGCCGGCCGACCAATCCAGATCGACCACGCGCAGACCCGCAGCCGCGCCCTTCTTGTCCAGCAGCACCTCGAGCGTGTCCACGCCCCAAGCGCGCATCTCGCCGCCCATGGCAGCGATAGCCTCCTGCTGGCCGTAGTCGGTCTTCTTCACGTTGGGCCACTGCGGCCAGGGGTTGCTCGCCGCGCGCTTATCGGGCGCAGCCGGCAAGAACTCAAACTGGCGCACGCTGCGCGCGCCTTGGCGCACGGCGGTACCCACACAGTCGTTACCGGTATCGCCGCCGCCAATGACCACAACGTCCAGGCCACGCGCATCGACCGCGGGCTCGCCGCCGTCGAGAACCGACACGGTCGAAGCCGTCAGATAGTCCACGGCGTACACCACGCCCGGGGCGTCCACGTTCGTAGCCGAAAGACCGCGCGGGGCACGGGCGCCAGCAGCCACCACCACAGCGTCAAAGCCGTTGAGCTTGGCCGCCACCGCAGGGTCCGTTACATCGGCGCCCAGCTCGAACACAATGCCCAGCTCGCGCATGAGCGCCACGCGACGCTCGACCACGGACTTCTCGAGCTTCATGTTGGGAATGCCGTACATGAGCAGGCCGCCGGGGCGGTCGTCGCGCTCAAACACCGTCACGCGGGCGCCGCGACGCGCAAGCTCCCATGCAGCCACCAGACCAGCAGGACCGGAACCCACCACGGCAACCGTGGGTGCGCCCTCCCCCGCCGGCTCAAAGCGGCGCGGGCCACCGTTTGCCCACTCATGGTCGCTGATCGCACGCTCGTTGTCATGGATCGTCGTGGGCTGGCCGTCGACCGAACCCAGGTTGCACGCGGCCTCGCACAACGCCGGGCACACGCGGCTCGTGAACTCGGGCATGGGCGAGGTGAGCGACAGGCGCTCGGCAGCCTCATCCCAGCGGCCGCGGTACACCAGCTCGTTCCACTCGGGAATCAAGTTGTGCAGCGGGCAGCCGCTCGGGCGCGCCTTGCCAAAGCTCGCGCCCATCTGGCAAAACGCCACGCCGCACATCATGCAGCGGCTCGCCTGGGCGCGACGTGCATCGTCATCGAGCTCCACGTACAGCGGATCAAAATCGCGGCTGCGCTCCTCCACGGGGCGAAGCTCGTGGGTCACGCGATCGATATCAAGAAAAGCACCGGGCTTACCCATGGCACTTACGCCTCCTTCTTGGTCGAAGCAACAGAGCTGGCAGCCACGGACGCAGCGCCCGCAGCACCGCCCGCAGCATCAAAGCGAGCGACATCCGCGGCACTCGCGCGACCGGTCACGATGTCAAACGCCAGCTCCTCGGCCTGCGCATGCGTCTTGCCGGCAGCCTCGCCCGCGGAGACAATCGCCAGCACACGCTCGTACTCGGTCGGAATGACCTTCACAAAGTGCTTGCCCATCGTCTCAAAGCTGTAGAGCAGTTTAATGCCGCGCGGGCTCTGCGTCGCGTCCACGTGCTCCTGGATGAGCTCGCGAATCTGCGCCAACTCGCCGGCCGTCGGGGCCTTGAGCTCAACGCTCTCGTGGTTCACACGGGCATCGAGCGTGCCGTACTGGTCAAAGACATAGGCCACGCCGCCTGTCATGCCGGCAGCAAAATTCTGCCCGACCTCGCCCAGGATGAGCGCCAGACCGCCCGTCATGTACTCGCAACCGTGGTTGCCGCAACCCTCGACCACCACGGTGGCACCGGAGTTGCGTACGCCAAAGCGCTGGCCGGCCAGGCCGTTGATGAAGCCACGGCCGCTCGTGGCGCCAAAGAACGCAACGTTGCCCACGATGATGTTTTCGTCGAACTTATAGGTCGCATGCGGGTTGGGGCGCACCGACACCTCGCCGCCCGAAAGGCCCTTGCCAAAGTAGTCGTTGGCGTCGCCGCACACGTTGAGCGTAATGCCGCGCGGCAGGAAGGCGCCAAAGCTCTGACCGGCCGAACCATCGCAATCGATGGTGATGGAGCCGGCGGGCAGGCCCTCGGGATGCGCCTTGGTCACCGCATTGCCCAGAATGGTGCCCACGCAGCGGTTAACGTTGGCGATGTCGGCATGGAAACGAATCGGGCGCAGGTGCGCACGGGCATTGGCCGTGTAGGGCACGAACAACGTGGAGTCGAGCGTCTTGTCGAGCTCGCTGTCGGCAGCCATCTGCGGCAGGAAGTGGCGACCGTCGGCACCCGGAATATGGGCACCGAACTCGCAGGTCGCGCTTGCCAGCACGGGCGACAGATCCAGCAGGTTAGCCTTGCGGTTGCCCGGCACCTCGATCTGGCACAAACACTCGGGATGGCCAACCATCTCATCGACGGTGCGGAAGCCCAGGCTCGCCATAACCTCGCGCAGCTGCTCGGCCACAAAGAGCATAAAGTGCTCAACGTGCTCGGGCTTACCGCGGAAGCCGTGACGCAGGCGGCAGTTTTGCGTGGCGATGCCGGCCGGGCAGGTATCCTGCTGACAGTCACGCTGCATGAGGCAACCCATGGAGATGAGCGGCATGGTCGCAAAGCCAAACTCCTCGGCGCCCAGCAAGCAGGCGACGGCGACATCGGTGCCGTCCATGAGCTTGCCGTCGGCCTCGAGCACCACGCGGGAGCGCAGGCCGTTTTGCAGCAGCGTCTGCTGGGCCTCGGCAAGGCCAAGCTCCAGCGGCAGGCCGGCATGCCAAATGGAATCGCGCGCCGCGGCACCCGAGCCGCCATTGTGGCCGCTGATCAAGATCTTGTCGGCAGCGCCCTTGGCCACACCGGTTGCGATGGTGCCGACGCCGGCCTCGCTGACCAGCTTGACCGACACGCGCGCGCCGGGGTTGGCATTCTTAAGGTCAAAGATCAGCTCTGCCAGGTCCTCGATGGAGTAGATGTCGTGGTGCGGCGGAGGCGAGATCAGGCCGATGCCGGGCGTGGACTGACGGACCTCGGCAATCCAGGGGTAGACCTTCTTGCCGGGCAGGTGGCCACCCTCGCCGGGCTTGGCGCCCTGGGCCATCTTGATCTGAATCTCGAAGGCGCTGCACAGGTAGCGGCTCGTCACGCCAAAGCGCGCACTTGCCACCTGCTTGATCGCGGAGTTCTTGGAATCACCGTTAGCCAGCGGGGTCTCGCGACGCGGATCCTCACCGCCCTCGCCCGAGTTGGAACGGCCGTGCAGGCGGTTCATGGCGATGGCCATGCACTCGTGTGCTTCCTTGCTGATGGAGCCGTACGACATGGCGCCGGTGTTAAAGCGGCGGACGATGTTGAGCGCGGGCTCGACCTCGTCGAGCGAAACCGGCGTGCGGCCGCTGGCATCAAAGTCGAGCAAGTCGCGCAGACGCACGGCACGGCCGGTGCGGTGCAGGCGGGCGCTGTACTCCTTAAAGGTGTCGTAGCTGTCCTCACGGCAGGCGGTCTGCAGCAGGTAGACGGTCTGGGGGTCGATGAGGTGTTCCTCGCCGCCGAGCGGGCGCCACTTGGTCAGACCCAGCGTGGGCAGCTGATCGGGAGCCGGGCTCTTAAGGATAGCGAGCGCAGCGTCGTAGCGCTCGTTTTGCTCGCGCTCAACGTCCTCGACGCCCATACCGCCCACACGGCTCACCGTGCCGGCGAAGTACGCGTTGACGAACTCCGGCGTAAAGCCCACGGCTTCGAAGATCTGCGCCGAATGGTAGCTCTGCACCGTGGAGATGCCCATCTTGGACATGATGGAGACGATGCCGGCGGTCGCAGCCTTGTTGTAGTTGGCGATGCCCTGCTCGGCCGTCACGTCCAGGTCGCCGCGTGCCGCCAGATCGCGGATGCACGCATGTGCGTTGTACGGATAGATGCCGCTCGCGGAGTAGCCCACCAGTGCCGCAAAGTCGTGCGGGGACACGGCGTCACCGCACTCCACCACGATGTCGGCAAAAGTACGAACGCCGGCGCGGATCAGGTGGTTGTGCACGCAGCCCACGGCGAGCAGCGACGGCACGGGCACCTCGCCCGCAGCGGCACGATCGCTCAACACCACAATGTTCACGCCGTCGCGGACCGCAGCCTCAACGTCCTCGGCAAGCTGTTTGAGCGCAGCCTGCAGCGCGCCCTCGCCGGCATCGCGGCGGTAGACGGCACGGAAACGACGGGTCTTAAAGCCAACACGGTCGATGGCACAGATATGCTCGAACTCTTCCTCGTTGAGCAATGGGCGCTCCAAGCGCACCAGCTGACAGGCCGTGCGGGAATCCTCGAGCAGGTTGCCGTGGTTGCCCAGATAGAGCGTGGTCGAAGTCACCATGTGCTCGCGCAGGGCATCGATCGGAGGATTCGTGACCTGAGCGAACAGCTGATAGAAGTAGTCAAAGAACGAACGCGTCTTCTTGGACAGGCAGGCCAACGGCGCATCGATACCCATCGAGGCGAGCGGGGCCTTGCCCTGCTGGGCCATGGGGCGCACGACCTCGTCAACATCATCCCAATGATAGCCGAGCTTGGCCATGCGCACGGCGGCGGGCACCTCGGCATCCTCGGCGGGCGCGGGCGCGGCGGGCTCATCGAGCGCGTCGACGGTCAGTGTCTCCTCGGCAATCCAGTCGCGGTAGGGCTTCTCCTTGGCATAGCGGGCGCGCAGCTCGTCGTTGTAGATCACGCGGCCGCGGGCAAAATCGACCTCGAGCATCTGGCCCGGTCCCAGGCAGCCGCTCGTCAGGATGTTCTCGGGGCTCACCTCGATGGTGCCCACCTCGCTTGCCAGCATAAAGCGGCCATCGCGCGTCACGTAGTAGCGGGCGGGGCGCAAGCCGTTGCGGTCGAGGGCGGCGCCCAGCGTGCGACCGTCGGTAAAGGCGATGGCCGCCGGGCCGTCCCAGGGCTCCATGAGCATGGACTGGTAAGCGTCGTAGGCGCGGCGCTCCTCACTCAGGCTATCGTTGTGGTCCCACGGCTCGGGCAGCAACATGGACGCGGCACGCGTGAGCGGGCGACCGTTCATGACCAAGAATTCGAGCACGTTGTCCAGAATCGCGGAGTCGGAACCCTCGCGGTTGATGATGGGCATCACGCGCTCAAGATCGTGCTGCAGCACGGGGCTGTACAGGTTGGGTTCGCGGGCGCGAATCCAGTTGACGTTGCCCTTGAGGGTGTTGATCTCGCCGTTATGGATGATAAAGCGGTTGGGGTGCGCACGCTCCCAGCTGGGCGTGGTGTTGGTGGAGTAGCGCGAGTGGACGAGCGCCACGGCCGTTTTGACGGCGGCGTCGTTGAGGTCGATGAAGAAGCGGCGCATCTGCGTGGCGACCAGCATGCCCTTGTACACGATGGTGCGCGAGCTCATGGAGCACACGTAGAAGATCTTGTCTCGCAGGGCAAACTCGGCATCGGCCTTCTTTTCGATGGTGCGGCGGCACACGTACAGGCGACGCTCAAAGGCATCGCCGGCGGGCGTGTCGTCCGGACGGCCCAGGAAGGCCTGCAGGATAGTGGGCATGCAGGCGCGGGCCGTCTCGCCCAGGTCGTGCGGGTCGACGGGCACCTCGCGCCAAAAGAGCAGCGGCACGCCGGCCTCGGCACAGCCCTCCTCAAACACGCGGCGGGCATCCTCTACGCCCTTGTCGTCCTGCGGGAAGAACAGCATGGCCACGCCATAGTCGCCCTCTGCCGGCAGAATCTGACCGCACTTTTGAGCCTCTTTACGGAAAAAGTGATGCGGAACCTGGAACAGGATGCCAGCGCCATCGCCGGTATTCTTCTCGAGTCCCGTGCCGCCGCGGTGCTCCAAGTTGACCAGAATGGACAGCGCGTCGTCCAGAATCTGGTGATGGCGCTCGCCGTTGATATCGGCAAGTGCGCCGATGCCACATGCATCGTGGTCGAATTCGGGGCGATAAAGGCCCTGCTGCTGAGCGGAATCTGCCTGCATCGCGATCCTCCCCTAGATATTTAGACAGTCAGTTGACTAGGCATACTAGGAGCATCGCCGGCCCGTTGTGTTTCCCACCCGTTTCGAAACAATCGCGTAACGCGCGCCCTACGAGTGGACACCGCCGACCTCAAGGGCGACAACATAGGCCCCAAGTTCGGCCTGTAAGCTCACCGCTTCAAACATCTCAATCTGTAACAGGAGGAGCCGATTTTGGCGCTTAGATGTTACAGATTGAGATTTTCTGCAGGACGGTTTTGGTTTGTCTCGATCTGTAACACGAAGGGCCAGTTTTGGCGGTCAGCTGTTACAGATCGAGATATTCCATAGGACCATTTCTTCCTGTCTTGATCTGTAACAACTAGGCCCAATTTCCATCCCTAGTTGTTACAGATCAAGACATTTCGGCAGCCCCCTTCATCATCCTATTCAAATACAGCAATTTTGTTAGTCTTGGTTAACTTCGAGCCTAAAACGGGTATCCTTTGCGGCGTCAAACAAACGGCACGCAGGAGCTCACCATGCTCAACCATCTCAAACAACACTTTGGCTCCCGACGCACCGGTGGTCACGGAGGCCTAGACATTGCGCGGCATATCGGCCCCGGGCTGCTCGTGACCGTCGGCTTTATCGACCCGGGCAACTGGGCCTCCAATATGGCCGCGGGCTCGCAGTTTGGCTACGCGCTGCTGTGGATCGTCACGCTGTCCACGATTATGCTCATCGTGCTGCAGCACAACGCGGCGCACTTGGGCATCGCCACGGGCGCCTGCCTTGCCGAGGCCACGACCCGCTTTCTCCCCCGCATCGTGGGACGCGCGGTGCTCGGCAGCGCCTATCTCGCGACCATCGCCACCGCCATGGCCGAAGTCCTGGGCGGCGCGATTGCCCTTCAAATGCTCTTTGGGCTGCCCGTGCGTGCGGGCTGCGTCATCGTGGCGGCAGTATCGATGGCGATGCTCATGACGAACTCCTACAAGCGAGCCGAACGCTGGATCATCGCCTTCGTAGGCGTGGTAGGACTCTCGTTTTTGGCCGAGCTTGCACTAGTCAAGGTCGACTGGCCGCAAGCCGCCGCAAGCTGGATCACGCCCAGTATGCCCACTGGCTCTGCTGCGACTATCGTGAGTGTCCTGGGTGCGGTCGTAATGCCACACAACCTTTTTCTGCACTCCGAGGTCATCCAATCCATGCACTTCGAAGGCCAAGGCGAGCAAGTTATCGAAGAACGTCTGCACTACGAGCTCTTCGACACGCTCTTTTCGATGGGCGTGGGCTGGGCAATCAACTCGGCCATGGTCATCCTTGCCGCAACGACCTTCTTTGCGCACGGCATGGTCGTAGACGACCTCGCCGTCGCAGCGGCCACGCTCTCCCCCATCTTGGGCCCGGCGAGCTCGACCATCTTTGCGGTAGCGCTGCTGTTTGCGGGCCTCTCGAGTAGTGTGACGGCGGGCGTGGCGGCGGGCACCATCACCGCGGGCATGTTCGACGAGGAATACGACATCCACGACCGACATTCCTCGATCGGGGTGGCGGCCTGTTTCGTCGGCGCAGTGACGGCGTGCCTGGTCGTCCCAAATCCTTTTGAAGGTCTCATCTGGAGTCAGGCGCTGCTGTCGCTTCAGCTGCCGATTACGGTCTTTGTGCTCATACGGCTCACCAGCACACGCCGCGTCATGGGCAAATATGCCAATTCGCGCCCGCTCAACGCGCTGCTCGTAGGGATCGGTGCCATCGTGACGATTCTCGATGTCGTGTTGTTGACAGGGATGTAATGGGGCGGGGCACCTACTCAGGCAAACGTCTCGATCTGTAACATCTAGACCCGCTTTCGATGTCTAGATGTTACAGATTGAGATCTTCTGCCGGACGGTTTTGGTTTGTCTCGATATGTAACAAGTGGGCCCAATTTCCACCGTTAGACGTTACAGATTAAGACAAAAGGTCGGCCGGACTCACAACAGACAGGATCGGCCAACAGCAACCGTGATCCCTTGGGGGCGGAGGAAAAGGGCCCCGGCCGAGAATTCGACCGGGGCCCTTGGACAGAGCTCTGTATGGCTAATCGCCGCGTGCCTGCGAGCTACTCCTCGACGAGCTCAAACTGATCGGGACCGACGCCGCAGACCGGGCACACGTAGTCCTCGGGCAGCTCGGGCGTGTCGACCTCAACCTCGTAGCCACAAACGATGCACACGAACTTATACGTCTTCTTCTCCTCAGCCATGATGTTCTCCTCTCGAACGCGACTGGTGATGTACTTCGCTTATTAGTATATGTTATCAATAATATAATGCAAGTATTTTTAGAACATTTCTAGCCTTGATACGAGGACGCCTTCGGAGGCGTCTTGCCCTTCAGGACCTTATGGTAGTAATCGTAGGTGAGCGGCGTCTCGTCGCTCAGGCGCTCGGCATCCTCGACCTCGCCGATAAACAGTAGATGCGTACCCACATCCACAGTGTCGATCAAACGGCAGCTAAACAGGGCCGTCGCGTGCTCGGGCACATAGGGCATGCCCAGAGCCGTCTCGCGGGTCTCGTATTTGGCAAACTTGTCATAATCGCTGCTGGTGCGGAACCCAAAGTTACCGATGTAGAGCATATCGGCCGTCTGATCGATCACGGTCAGCGCGAACGCTTTGGCCGATGCGATGACGCCCGAGGTGACGTTGTCCTTGTTCACGGCAACCGAAATGCGCGGCGGCATGGACGTCACCTGCACCGCCGTGTTGATGACGCAGCCGGCGCGCAGCCCGTCTGCCGCGGCGCTCACCACGTACAGACCGCTCGGCATGGTAAAGAACGCTGTTTTGTCCATAACGATCACTCCCCTAACCCGGGTTGGAACCTCATGGATGTATGTACCCACAAAAAGGCGGCACCCATAACGGACGCCGCCTTTGAAACATATGTGTCAGAACAGTAAGAAAGATGAGACACCCGCAGCTGCGGTGAAATAGGGACTGAATAGCCCCTCAAACAGGCAAAACAGTCCGTATTCCACCGCAACTTATATAGAGCGCCTAGCGGTTGCGTTCCTTGAGGGCGCGGTCGATCTCGCGTTGGACATCTCGCTTGGCCATGTCCTCGCGCTTGTCGTAGAGCTTCTTGCCGCGACCCAGGCCCAGCAGCAGTTTTACGCGACCGTCGGTATTAAAGTAGAGCTCCAACGGAACCAGCGCATAACCACGGTTGCGAAGTTTGCCGTCAAGAAAGTCGATCTCCTTGCGGTGCAGCAGCAGACGGCGCCGACGGTCGGGATCGCGATTCCACACGCCACCATGGCTATAAGGGTGGATATGCAGACCGACGAGCCAGCACTCACCGCCACGAATCAGTGCGAAGGTATCGGTAATCTGGCACGCGCGCTCGCGAATCGACTTGACCTCGGTACCGCTCAGCTCAATACCGCACTCAAACGTCTCATCGATAAAGTACTCGTGATGTGCCGAGCGATTCTTGGAAATGAGCTTGCGCTCGCGCTTACTGGGCATCGCCGGCCTCCTTGGCGCCATCGGCGTTTGAGCCCGCAGCCTCGCGCTTTGCCCTGCGCTCGGCATTAAGCTCGGCATCGCTCTCGCGCACCAGCTTGATAATCGCCGCGCATGCCTCCTCGCCCACCAGGTCGCGGGCACGGACCGTCAGACGCGTAGCCTCCTGCTTGTCGCCGTCGCTTGCAGCATCGGTCGCGCACATGATCAGGCAGATGGCGATCTCGGCCGAAGGCGAGGTCGGCACGCCCTGCAGGGCGAGCTCACCCATCACATGGTCGTCACTCTCGTCCGCGGCATCCGGATAGGTGGTATGGATCTTGTTGAGCAGGCGCGTCGTATGCGCATCATTGGGCGCCAGGCGCAGCGCCAGACGCGCGCAGCCCACGGCAGCCGAAATGTTCTCGGTCTCGGGCTCCAAGAAGTACTGACCCAAATTGGTGTAGGCGCGTGCGGCGCACTTACCGTCGCTCGCGCGCTCCAGCACCGAGAACGAGAGCGATGCCCACTCCTGCTTGTCCTCGAGCGCGCGGAACAGCTCGGCCAAGTCCAAGCGATAGTTGCAGTTCATGGGATCCCAACGCACGGCCTGCATCAGGGCATTCCGAGCACTCACATAATCCTGCTGGCGAATGTAGGCAAACGCCATGTCGGAGTATAGGCGGTCAAAGGGAACCTCGACCTGCACCAGCTCGCGCGGATCCTTCTCCACGCGGCGATAGGCCAGGCGCTCAAACTTGCTGTCGAAGCTAAAGTACTGGCGCTTCTCCTCCGTCTTGCACTCAGCGTCGATATACTCCTCGGCGAGCTCCACCAGACGCTCAAGCAGCGGCGTCGCCGTAGCCAGGTCGCCCTGCGCCAGATAGTTCTCGGCATACGTGATGTCTTCCAAGCTGATAGGCAGGTCCATGACAACTCCTCGGTCCGGGCGGCAGACTCAACGCGCGCCTTAAATATCGGTCAATACACAAAACCCGGGTCTCTTACGAGGCCCGGGCGTTCAATTTTGGTAGCCCGTACCAGATTCGAACTGGTGATCTCCGCCTTGAGAGGGCGGCGTCCTAAACCGCTAGACGAACGGGCCATATGTAGCAAATGCAATGGCTGGGATGGAGGGAGTCGAACCCCCATTGACGGAACCAGAATCCGCTGTCCTGCCATTAGACGACATCCCAATGACTGCATCGCTGCGCTCGGCTGTGCCTTTGCGCAAGAAAGAAATATACGGGAAGTCCGGCCGTGACGCAAGCCCCAATTTTGACTTTTTTGAAATTCAGTCAAATACGGCCAACACGTGAAGGACCTGTGAAGTCGACCGCTGCACACGAAGGACAAAACGCCGCGAGCGGTAGCCGTCAACCGTTGGCAGATTCTACCGCGAAAACGATAGCACCAGGCAACACAATCGAAGTATCAATGATCACGTAGATATCGAGGCGCCATGGACGAAGAGCTTGATTACCTATGGGAGACCCTGGGCCTCGAGATCACTGCTGACCTTTGGCCCGAACGGGACAAAATCCATCCCACTCTGCGCCCCGCCATCACGGTGATGCAGGCAAAATACCGCCGTGCATCCTTTTTGATCATGCGGATGTCATGGCACGCGGGACTCCCCGACCTTAAGCGAATCCAGTCAAGCCTCGTCGAGCTGTCCGGTATGCCGACTGTCATATCCGAGGCGCACCTGGAGCAGCGACAGCGCGAGCGACTGCAACAGCAGCGGATTCCCTTTATCTGCCCCGGTGTTCAGGCATATCTGCCCTTTATGGACGAGGAGTACTGGAGCGGCAAGCCCAACAAGCACGTAAAGGTCTACGATCCGCACGAATGGGCACAGCTCGAGGATTGAGCCGAGCGAGCCCGCCGATGGAAAACACGTCCCACCCTGAGCACTCAAAACGGGTCGCACTTTCCGCAGCCGCTACAGCAGCGCCTCGGTCCAAGCTGCTTCCCTAAAGCCGGGAATCGCAAAGTCGTCGCCCACCAACAGCGGACGCTTGACCAGCATGCCGTCGGTCGCCAGCAGCTCGTAGCACTCCCGATCCGTCATGCCCGCATCTAGACGCGCCTTCAGGCCCAGCTCTCGATATTTCATGCCCGACGAATTAAAGAAGCGCCGCACCGGCAGTCCCGAACGAGCAATCCAGGTCGCAAGCTCATCAGCCGTGGGATTGTCCAAAACGATATCGCGGTCGATATACTCTACCCCGTGTTCGTCCAGCCATGCCTTGGCCTTCTTACAGGTCGAGCACTTGGGATATTCAATAAACAGTACGGTCATGGGAATCCTCCGAATATAGATCGGCCAACGCAGGCACACGCCACACGAGGCGCCTTCGCATGATGGGCCAATTGTAGCCCACGGGTCACACGCTAAACGAACCGTACCCCGAATCCGCGTTTGATGAACGGCAGCAGCTCCATTGCCTCGGGCGTGATATGACCCGCAACGTTCATGCGCTCCTCACCGGGAAGATCGACCCGCGCAATCTCAAGCTCGCCTTCGTAGCGCCCATAGCTGCTATTGCTCACAGCGATCGACCCCGCCTTTCGAAACAGGCCGGCACCGGCATCCATCGGCACGGAATCCGGCTTAAGCGTCGTACGCGACTCCTGAGACCTAAAGATGAGGGTGCTCGAATCGGGTCGGTCGTGATGAATCTGCCCACGCACATAGGCATAACCGGGCTCAAGCTCGCATTGCAGGTCCACGTATCCGGCGGAAACATGAGCAAACTGCGTCCAGCCCGCATCGGAAAGATCGGGGTCGCCGACCAACACAATGTCGCAATCGGCGCCATGTGCAAGCTCAAGCATGTTGAGGGCAACCTTTGACGCGCGACCGCGCTGCGCCTCGACCGTCGGCAGTCCCTCGAATACCGGCCCGCGAACGTTAGCATCACCCGGCACAAAAGCCATGATTTCGAATCCAAGCGCCGCAAGACGAAGATTCACCCGAGCAATGTCCTCCAGAGCTAAACCGGTATAAGGCTTAGGGTAAAAATTGTGGCAGGCGGCAAAACGAGTCACATCGGCACCGGCCTCACGCCACGATGCGATTTCAACAGAACTCACCGTCGATGCATTGACCACAATGCGAAATACACCGGACAGCTCCGCGACCCGCTGGGCGCTAAAGCCATAGTCCAAACGAAGGTATTCCAACCCCAGATCGCGCAGGTCCTCGATGCGCTCAAGCCCGAGCAAATCGCACGTGCGCGGCCCCACATCGGCAATGAGCGCAATGCCGCGGGCAGAAAGCAGCGACAGCACATGACGGACCTTATCGGTATACGCCGCTCCCCCAT
This sequence comes from Collinsella sp., assembly GCA_014871645.1. GTDB lineage: Bacteria > Actinomycetota > Coriobacteriia > Coriobacteriales > Coriobacteriaceae > Collinsella. Next base: position 188,277 of record WGSN01000001.1, on the reverse strand, counting down.
CCTCGGGAATATGCAGTGAGGTGAACGCATAGCGCGCACCCGCCGCGGCACCACGCTCGATCGTCCGCTCAATATCCTGCAGAGGGCTGGAAAGATAAATCGAAATACCCGTTTTCACGCTTCAACACTCCTTTAAAAAAGGCCGGCGGAGCAGTTAGCCCCGCCGGCACAACCATAGCATCAAGAAATCTGCCGCGCGCCGCGAGCCCTGAGCAACACGGCTCGCGATATCAAACTACTCGCCAAAGAACTCGTTGATCTTCTGCTCGTCGACGCCAAAGAACCACGTCAGGACAAAGCCGGCGACATAGGCAAGCAGCATAGCGGCAACGTAGCCGAGCTGCTGGCCAGGAACGACGATCAGCAGGCCAAACAGACCGGAAACGCCCTGAGAAACCGTGCCGATGTGAAGCAGCGCTGCGAGCGCGCCGCCAAATCCGGCACCCAGACAGGCCGTCACAAACGGACGAACGAGCGGCAGCGTAACGGCATACATCAGAGGCTCGCCCACACCCAGGATTCCAACGGGAATGGACTCTGCGACGTACTTCTTAAGCTTAGCGTTCTTGGTCTTAAAGTACAGCGCCAGACCGGCACCGACCTGACCGCCGCCAGCCATCATAAGGATGGGAAGCAGGTAATTGATGCCCTTGGTAGCACCGTCGGGATCGTTGAGCATAGCGTGGATCGGCGTGAGCGCCTGATGCAGGCCGACGGAAACCAGCGGCAAGAAGCCTGCCGACAGGATATAGCCGCCCAGGACGCCCAGCTTCTCGAAGATAAAGGTCAAAACGCTAAAGATGGCAGTCGTCAGCCATGCGCCAACCGGCTGGATGACGAGCATCAGAGCAAAGGCGCCGATGATGAGCACCAACAGCGGGGACAAGAACGTGTCGAGTGCGTTGGGCATAACCTTGCGAATCTGACGCTCCATCCAGGCAAAAAATGCACCAGCGATAAGAGCCGCGATCATGCCGCCCGCTGCGGGGTTGTACTGCGCATTGGTGAGCGGCAGCAAAATGGCAGTGGCAGGATCAGCCGCGCCAGGCGCAAGCAGGGGCATGGCACTGTTGGCGATACACATCATGCCGGCGATGCCGCCCAGCGCAGCGGATCCACCAAACTCACGTGCCGCGTTATAGCCCACCAAGATGGGCAGATAGGCAAACAGGGCCCAGCCCATGGAACGAATGCCCTGGTACCACCACTCGCCCGCAAGCGCGCCTGCCGTCGAGACGTTAATGACGTTGCAGATACCGTTGATGAGGCCAGCCGCAATGATGCCGGGAAGCAGGGCGACGAAGACATTGGAAATCTTCTTGAGGAAGGCCTGAACCGGCTTGGACTCGTACTTTGCCTTCTGCGCGGCCTTGTTTGTGGCCGCAGCGTCAACCACGCTCTCGTCAGCAACGCCTTTCGCAAGGCCGGTGAGCTTGGAGAACTCCTCGAGCACCTTATTCACCTTGCCCGGACCCAGCACGATCTGCATCGTGTCGTCCTCGACCAGGCCTATCACGCCGTCGAGTGCCTTAATGCCCTCCGTGTCGACGTTGCCCGCGTCTTTGACGGTCACGCGCAGGCGCGTCATACACGCCGCGTTTGCGAGCACGTTGTCTTTACCGCCCAAAAGGTCCAGCAGCTTTTGAGCCAGCTCTTTGTTCGTCATAACTCCTCCTTGTATTGGGTATCTCGTCTGGATGTCATATCAGCTCACGCCGCACACCTATTGGGCATCGGCATTGCTCTTCTCATGGCCACTCACCGCAGCACGGACATGGCCTCGCGCTCGATCAAGAGCTACCGCAGCCTGCTCGGCATCGCAGTCCAGCAGTACCGAGACAATAGCGGTTTTTACGTGGCCGCCGGCATCTGCAAGCGCCTGAATAGCGCGCTCGCGCGTGCAGCCGGTCGCCTCCATCACGATGTTCTGGCCGCGCACCACCAACTTCTCGTTCGTCTGCTGCACATCGACCATCAGGTTTTGGTATACCTTGCCGATCTTGACCATGGCACCGGTCGAAATCATGTTGAGAATGAGCTTTTGAACCGTTCCCGCCTTGAGCCTCGTTGAGCCGGTCAGCACCTCGGGACCGGGCACGGGTTCAATGGCAAGATCTGCGCTCTCCCCGATCTTCGACCCTTGGTTGCAGGCAATTGCAATGGTCTTGCACCCAGTTGCCTTGGCGTACATAAGGCCGCCCACCACATAGGGTGTACGACCGCTTGCCGCCAGGCCAACGACAAGATCCTTGTCCGAGAGTCCACGCTCCCGCAGGTCGCTCGCGCCAAGCTCCTCGCTGTCTTCGGCACCTTCGACAGCCTTGATAAACGCCGTCTCGCCTCCGGCAATGAGCCCGACAATCAGATCGGGTGACACGCCAAACGTGGGCGGACACTCCGAAGCGTCGAGTACGCCCAGACGACCGCTGGTGCCTGCGCCCATGTAAAAGACGCGCCCGCCGCGCTCGAGTGCCTCAGCAGCCCAGTCGATTGCTGTGGCAACCTGGGGCAGCACTTTTGTGACCGACTGGACGGCACGAAGATCCTCATCGTTCATCGTCGTGACGATTTGCAGCGATGTCATCGTATCGAGGTCCATTGACCTTTGATTACGCTGTTCGGTCGTGAATTTTGTTAAATCGAGCATTTCTTTCACCTCATCTTTCCTGTTTCTCGATGTAGTTTTGCTTAATGACATGCGTCGCCCGTTCGTAGTCGCTGGCAACGTAAGCAGCGTACAGGGCATCGACAACCATAAGCTGGGCCATACGCGAAGCCATGGCACCGCTGCGGACCAAGGGTTCACTCGCAGCGACGCCGAGCACGGCATCGGCCATGGTGGCAAGCTTGGATGATCCATCTACTTTGGTCACGGCCACAACGGGACAGTTGTGACGTTGAGCCTCGGCGGTGCAGTCCAGCACCTCTTGCGTCAAGCCCGAGTAGCTAAAGGCGATTGCCATATCGCCCTCATGCATGTTCTTGGCACACAAGAGCTGATCATGCCAGTCGTCGTACAGATGGCACTCTTTGTCGACACGCATGAGCTTTTGCGCCAGATCGTGCGCGACCAAACGAGAGGCACCGATACCGAACAGATTGACCGCGCGTGCCCGCTTAAGATGGGCCGCGCATCGCTCCAAGACGGTGTAATCGAGCGTTCGCGCCGTCGCTTCGATCGTGCGCACGTTGCTTTTCATCACCTTCCCCACGATACGTTCGACGCTGTCATCCATGGAGATATCCTCGAGGGCAACGTCTTTCTTGTCACCCAAGAGCGCCAGCTCGGCAATCAGTTCGCGCTGGAACTCCTTGTAGCCCGCAAAACCCAAGCGCTTGCAAAAGCGCAAAATGCTCGAGGGCGAGGAGAACGTGGCATCGGCAAGACCGCGGACGGACAGCCCGACCACCTCGTGCAGATGAGCGCTTACATATGCGATGACATTGCGTTCCGCCGGGCTCGCGCTGAGCTCACGCTCGCGAAGCCGCAAAAGCAATCCGTTTGCCATCTCAAACACCTCCGTTGAGAAGAATTAAAGACCAACGAATGATTCGTACCGGATACAAACAGCTTTTACGGTACATTGTGCCGCATCGTGGCGCACAAAGGGCGAGCGTTCTACCGCTCGCCCCTCAAATCCGACCGCTCGGAAATACGCGCGACACAAAATAATTCAACAAGGTCGCATGATCAGAAACGGGTTTGTTACCGGCTAGCGCCTCGCATGGGCGCCGATCGGCCGAGTCGCATAGCGCACCAACGCCGCTGCCAGCAATACCAACAGCATCGCGGTAACATAGCCCGCAGCATCGAATCCTAAATCGATAACGTCGAAATGCCTGCCGGGAACAAAGATCTTATGTACCTGATCGCCAACGGAGCAGACGGCGCAAAAGAGCAACACGGGCACGCAACGGGAGCATACGCTCCACGGACGCCTGGAAAAGCAAACCACGACCACCGAGGCGAACAATCCGACGAAGAAAAACTCTACGGTATGGGCAACGCGACGGACGTTCGCGCCCACCCACATGCGAATGGAAGCAAGTCGGCCAGACCGGACATTCGAAGCAGCCGAATCGGTGCCCCCGGTCATCCCGTTCTCGGTCTGAGCTTCACCCGTGGCATCGGCAGCCTGTACGCCCGTAGCCTGACCCTCCACCACACGCGCGGTGGACTCGCTCAGCAACGACGTCTGCACCGCGTTTTGCTCCGTCAGCACCCAGATGCCCGCCAGCGTTGCGACGAACAGAGCGATCGCGGTCCATCCGATTATTTGTTTTACGCGTGCCAAAGGCCAACCTCCGTTTTTTGAATATCAGCGAGTGTAGTCCAAAATGGCATCGTCACCGTATCAAAATTTGAATCGCAACAGGAAGCAACAAAGCGACGCAAACTCCTACCCCGCCTCGCGCATCCAGCGATCGAACGTCCCCACGCACACGCCCAGGCACTTTGCTGCCTGGCTGCGGGTAATATCGCCTGCCTCATAGCTATCGCGCACCAGCTCAAACTGAGGAGGGCACGGCTTGCGAGGTCGACCGAAACGAACCCCTCGCGCCCGCGCCGCTGCAATTCCCTCCGCCTGGCGCCGATGGATATTCTCGCGCTCCACCTGCGCCACGTAGCTCAGCAGTTGCAGCACAATATCGGCAATCAGGGTGTTGGTCACATCCGGCGTGCCGCTGGCCCTGGCGCGCGTGTCAAGCAATGGCATGTCCAACACCACAATGGCAACCCCGAGCTCCTTGGTAATGCGTCGCCATTCCTCAAGAATCTCGGAGTAATTACGACCAAGTCGGTCGATAGAAAGCACCACTAGCACGTCCCCGTCTCCCAGGACGTGCAGCAGCTCACGATAACGCGGTCGATCGAAGTCCTTGCCGCTCGCATGGTCGGCATAAATATTCGCCGAGCCCACGCCATAGGCGCCCAGCGCATCCAGCTGCCGATTAAGATTCTGATCGCGCGAACTCACCCGCGCATAACCATACACCGTCGCCATCTCATCCCCGCTTTCTTGTAAACCTGCCAAAAAGGGACAGGTTTATTTTGGTAGGTTTTACCTCTCCAATAGCAGGCAAGCAGGCGGCCGAGCAGACGGCAAGATAGCCACGATTCAAATGCGAAGGGCGGTCCCGAAAGGCCGCTCTCCGCCCCCCACACCATGAGTCGGAATTTGGCTAATGGATAAGCTTAAAGTCCAAGTGCCCGCGCGTGGTATTGACGCGTGAGACCTCGATGATCACACGCTGCCCCAGTTCATAGCGGGTCCCCGTGTCGACACCTGTGAGCGTGAGCGCGTCCTCGTCAAACTCGAACCACTCGTTGCCCAGGCTCTTGATCGAAACCAAGCCTTCGACCTGTGTCAGGTCCAAGCGTACGAACAGGCCCATACTGCTGACCCATGAGACCGTTCCGGCATAGCGCTCGCCCAGGCGATCCTCATAGTACTGGGCAATCTTAATCTTTTGCGTCGCATGGCTGGCGGCATCGGCCGCACGCTCCGCATCGCTGCACGCACGGCAAATCTGCGGCAGAATGCGCGGCAGCGACTCGCGACCTTTGCCGATGAGCCGCGGCGTGCGCACCAAGGCGTCCTTGCCGCCGAGCTGCTCATAGGCCAACTGCAGTTTGAGCACGCGGTGCACCACCAGATCGGGATAGCGACGGATGGGACTCGTAAAGTGACAGTAGCACGACGCGGCGAGCGCAAAGTGGCCCTCGTTGCGCGGCTTGTACAGCGCACGCTGCATGCTGCGCAGAAGCAGCGTGTTGACGAGCGGTGCGTTTGCCGTACCGGCGGCAGCATCAACTGCAGCTTGCAGCTCATCGGGACTCCCCAGGGCAATACCGGCAGCACGGCGATCGTCGATGATGCCCAGCTGCGCCAGCGCAACGGCGGCACCGTGCAGGCTATCGGGGCTCGGATCCTCATGCACGCGATAGCACGCCTCGATATCACGGTCTGCCAGCCACTCTGCAACGCACTCGTTGGCGAGCAGCATGGCTTCCTCGATAAGCGACGTGGCACACGAACGCTCGCGCGCCACAATCTGCACGGGTACTCCGTCCTCATCCAATAGAGCGCGAATCTCGGCCGTGTCAAAATCGACTGAGCCGCGGGCGCGACGAATGCGGCGGCGGAGCTCCGCAAGCTCGTTGGCGGCAACCAAAAAATCACCGAGGTCGACATTATAGCCGCGGGCTGTCTCCTCACATGCAAGCCCACGCTCAAGCGCCTCCTCGCGCGAGGCCTCGGCAGCCGCAACATCCTCGGTCGCACCCTCCAGCACCCCATACTCCACCGCGCCGGCACGCACCAGCAGCGCCTCAGCGCCGTCATAGTCCATACGCACACGTGAGCGAATCACGCTGGGGTACGGATCGTAATGCCGCACGCGACCCTGCGCATCGAGCTCAATGTCAACGGTAAACGCAAGACGGTCCTCGTCAGGGCGAAGCGAACACAGGTCACAGGACAGGCGTTCGGGCAGCATGGGAAGCACGCGATCGGCCAGATACACCGATGTCGTACGATGGCGAGCCTCAAGATCGATATGCCCATCCCAAGCCACATAGTGTGAAACGTCAGCGATATGCACACCCAGCTTGTAACCACCCTCGGGCGTGCGCTCCAGCGAAATGGCATCATCAAAGTCGCGCGCGTCGACCGGGTCGATCGTGATGACAAAGCGGTCGCGCAGATCGCGGCGGAGCGGGTCCTTAAGCGCCGCGGACACATCGAGCGAAAGCCCCTCGGCCTCGTCCAGCGCGGCCTCGGGATAGCTATCGGTATAGCCGTAACGCGCCATCACATATTGAACGCCCAAATCGGGCGCGTCATCTCCGCCAATGCGGCGTTCGATCGTCACGGTGCCCGATTCCAGGCGCGTCGGGTAGGTCAAAATGCGCGCGACAACGGCATCACCCGGGTGGACGCCCAGGCGATCCGCCGAGGTATCCTCGGGCAGAATGAAGAAGTCGGCCTTCAGACGCGAATCGAGCGGCTCAATCACACCGAGCGGACCGGCGGTCTGGTACGTACCCACCACGCTTATGGCTGCGCGCTCAACCACGCCTTCGATCACGGCGCGCCGCTCACCGTGCGGGCTGTTCTTTATGCTCACGACAACGGTATCGCCATCCATGATCTCGCGCTTACCGCGGCCCATGACCTTGTAGTCGCCGTTTTCGGTTACAACGTAGGCGCTATGCTCATGGAGCTGCACGCGCCCGGTCAGGCTCGGACGGCGTTCGCTGCGCACCGGCCCGCGCTTATTGCGAGCTCCACGCTTATGCTTGTTATTGCGCCCCATGGCGCCTCCTTGCTATCGATTGCCGTTTACATCCCAAGAGTCTACCCAAATGATCCCTAGGGGACGGCAGGATTGCGGGCCACATAGATAGACCAGCGCCACAATGACCCGTTTTCCTCCGTCCCCTTGGGATCAAAAAACGGGCCGCCCCATAAGAGACGACCCGTTGGAAGGGTGAATTCCAGGCATGCCTACACGCGCAGGTAGCGGCGCATGGCGATGGCAGAACCAAAGAGACCGATAATCACGCCGACCAGAATCAGCGCAGCATAGGTCACCAGGTAGTACTGCATCGGCAGGGCAAACGACATCCAGCCGATGCTCTCCTGCAGACGCGGAATCATCAGATTGCGCAGCAGCTCCAGAACACCGATGGAAAGCAGCGAGCCCAAAATGGCCTGCAGTACGCCCTCGGTGATAAACGGGCCGCGAATGAAGCCGTTGCTGGCGCCGACCAGACGCATAATCGCAATCTCACGACGACGCGCCGTGATGGAAAGGCGAATCGTGTTGTTGATGAAGATGAATGCGATAAAGGTCAGAAGGCCAACGAGCACCACGGCGGCGATGCGGATGTAGTTGGTCACCTGGAACAGGCGGCTCACTTCCTCCTGGCCGTACAGCACGCTCGCGTTGACGTCGCCATCATCCGCGATCTTCTGGAAGTCGGCGTTCTTCTTGAGCTTCTGGGCCGTGCTCTCGACCTTGGACGGATCGTCCATCTCAATTGCAAACGAAGCCGGCAGCGGATTCTGGCCATCGAGCGCGCTCATGGTGGCGTCGGCGTTGCCCGACATCTTGCTCGTATACTCGGCCAGCGCGTCGTCCTTGTCCTTATAGGTCACGGACTTGACGTTATTCCACGTCTTAAGCTCGGCCTCAAAAGCCTGAACATCGGCCTGATCGGCGTCATCACTAATGAACGCGTTGATGACAACCTGATCCTCGACGGTGCCGATCACGGAGTTCAGCATCGCGGAGCCCATGATGAACAGGCCGATGATAAACAGCGAAAGGAAGATCGTGATGACGGCGCCGAGCGAGGTAGTCCAGTTACGGAAGAAGTGGCTGATTGCCTCTTTGAAGGAGTAGCCCACGTTAGTTGGTGCCATAGTTGCCGTAACCTCCCCTCTCCTGGTCGCGGATAACGTGGCCGCCCTCGAGGGCGATCACGCGACGGTGCATGCTATCGACCATCTCGCGGTCGTGCGTGGCGACGATCACGGTGGTGCCGGTGCGGTTAATGCGCTCGAGCAGCTTCATGATGCCCAGCGAGATCGCCGGGTCGAGGTTACCCGTGGGCTCGTCGCAGATCAGCAGCGGCGGACGGTTGACCATAGCGCGGGCGACGGCAACGCGCTGCTGCTCGCCACCGGAAAGCTGGTCGGGCAGCGAGTCCATCTGATCGGCCAGACCGACCAGACGCAGCACCTCGGGCACCTGGCTGCGAATGACGCCCTTGGGCTTGCCGATGCACTGCAGAGCAAACGCCACGTTTTCGTAGGCGGTTTTTTGCGGCAGGAGCTTAAAGTCCTGGAACACGGCGCCAATCTGGCGGCGCAGGAACGGAACCTTGCGGTTCTTGATCTTCATGAGGTCCTGACCGGCAACCAGGATGCGACCGCTCGTCGGCTTGACGTCGCGGTTGAGCGTCGACAGCAGCGTGGTCTTACCCGAGCCGGAGTGACCGACCAGGAAGACGAACTCGCCCGGATAGATCTCGATGTTGATGTCGTCGAGTGCAGGCTTGTTGGGCTGTGCCGGATAGATCTTGGTGACATGCTCCATAAGGATAACGGGCTCGACACCGGCCTGCTTGGCCATCTTCTTGCGGCTGGCCTGCGGATCGATGGGCGCAAACACCGATGTAAAATCGGGGTTGTTGAGCGCGTTATCGAGGCTTGCGACCTCGGCTGCCTGATCGCTCTCGACCACCGGGGCAGCAGGCTGCGTGGGATCGGGAATAGCGGCAAAGAGGCCAGACTGCGCAGGCTGAGGAGCCGGTGTCACAGGAGCCATGGGGTCGGGAATGCCGGCCATGCTAGGCTGCGGCGCGGCGGCGCCAGCCTGAGGCTGCTCCACGCGACCGGTCACAGCCTGAACGGGCTCAAAACCCGCCGTGCCGGAAAGCGCAACATCGCTGGTGGGATTGTAGGCAAAGGGATCGGATGCCGGCTGTGCCTGATCTGCCGGCTGAGCGGGGGCCTGAGCAACAGGCTGGCCCTCTGAATCCGGAGTGGCGAAACGACTGCCCTGGACGCCTGTCTGCGTCTTGGGGGCATCATCGCCCGCACCGGAGGTACGGAAGTGGTTACCCACTGGTGCTCCTTATCGTCGTGCGTTTAAACTACATGAGCGCTTTACATTTTAGCAGCATTAGCTTTGCTGCACATAAGAAGCATGGCGGGCTTTGGGATCTCACCGGCCGGGCGCAGGGTTACTTTCCAAATCGTCCTCGGACATGTCGGAGCCTCCGCTGCGCACTACGTGCGGCGGGGGCTCCTCCGTCCTGCGGAAAGATTTGGAGAGTAACCCTGTGCCCGGCCTGCGGCTACTAAGGGGCCGCCGCATTTATCTTGGGGTGCTGCATATACAAAGTTAGAAGGGTCTGAATTGCACTTTGCTGTACTGGGCTCTCTTCCCGGAGAATGCCTCGCTTGGTGCGGCTCAGATTTAGCTGAAATATAAAACAGGGCCGCCCTCTTTGAGGACGCCCCTGTCTGCATTTGAATGCGATTGGCTTGTTGCCGATTGAGCGATGGCTGCTCTAGGCCAAGAACTCCTTGGTGGTCGCCACGATGTTGGCGGCGTCCAGGCCGTACTTGTGCAGGAGCTCGGCGCCCGGGCCGGACTCACCGAAGGTGTCGTTGACGCCGATCTTCTTGAGCGGCGTCGGGCACTGCTCGCACAGGACGTCGGCAACGGCGCTGCCCAGGCCACCGATTACAGAATGCTCCTCGACGGTCACGACGTGGCCGGTCTTGGTGGCGCTCTTGACGATCAGGCCGGCATCGATGGGCTTGATGGTGTGTATGTTGATGACCTCGGCGTCGATGCCCTCGGCAGCGAGCTGCTCGGCGGCCTCGAGAGCCTCGCCGACCATCAGGCCGCAGGCGATGATGGTCACATCGGCGCCCTCGCGCATGACAATGCCCTTACCCAACTCGAACTTGTAGGTCTCGGGGTCGTTGATAACCGGCGAGGCCAAACGGGCGAAGCGCATGTACACCGGACCGTCGCACTCGTAGGCGGCGCGCGTCACGGCGCGGGCCTCCACGTCGTCGGCGGGAACAATCACGGTCATGCCGGGGATGACGCGCATGAGGGCGATATCCTCGCAGCACTGGTGCGTGGCGCCATCCTCGCCCACCGAGATACCGGCATGCGTGGCACCGATCTTAACGTTGAGGTGCGGGTAGCCGATGGAGTTGCGGACCTGCTCAAAGGCGCGACCGGCAGCGAACATGGCAAAGGTGCTCGCGAAGGCAACGCGGCCGGTGGTCGCGATACCGGCGGCGACGCCCATCAGGTTGCTCTCGGCAATGCCCACATCGAAGAAACGATCGGGGCAGGCGGCCTTGAACTTGCCGGTCTGCGTGGCGGCGGCCAGGTCGGCGTCGAGGACCACAAAGTCATCGTGCTCGTTGGCGAGCTCGACGAGGGCCTCGCCGTAGCTTACGCGCGTGGCGATTTTTTTGACGTCTGCCATCCTAGAGCTCCTCTCCGGCGGCCGTGAGCTCTGCCATGGCCTGCTCAAACTGTTCATCGTTGGGGGCCTTGCCGTGCCAACCAACCTGGTTCTCCATAAAGGAAACGCCCTTGCCCTTCATGGTCTCGGCGATGATGGCGGTCGGCTGACCCTTGGTGGCGCGGGCCTCGGCAAAGGCGGCGCGGATCTGATCGAAATCGTTGCCGTCGGCAAGCTCCACCACGTGGAACTTAAAGGCGCGGAACTTGTCGGCGAGCGGCATGGGGTCGTTGACCTCCTCGACGGGGCCGTCGATCTGCAGGCCGTTGTGGTCGACGATCACGCAGAGGTTATCGAGCTGCTGGTTGCCGGCAAACATGGCTGCCTCCCAGACCTGGCCCTCCTCGCTCTCGCCATCACCCAGCAGGGCGTACGTGCGGTAAGTATCGCCCCAGTGCTTGGCGGCAACCGCCATGCCCACGGCGGCGGAGATGCCCTGGCCGAGCGAGCCGGTGGACATATCGACGCCCGGGGTGTCGTTCATGTTGGGATGACCTTGCAGGTGGCTGCCGATATGGCGCAGCGTCTCGAGATCCTCCTTGGGGAAGAACCCACGCTCGGCGAGCACGGCGTACAGGCCCGGAGCGCAATGGCCCTTGGAGAGCACAAAACGGTCGCGATCGGCCTTGCGGGGATCGGCCGGGTCGACGTTCATTTCCTCAAAGTACAGATAGGTCATGATGTCGGCAGCGCCGAGCGAACCGCCCGGATGGCCGGACTTGGCAGCGTGCACGCCGGTGACGATGCCCTTCCTTACCTCGTTGGCAACCTTTTTGAGCTCTTCGTCGCTCATTGTGCCTTCCTTTCATCCTCATTAGACAAAATGCGCACGGCACCGAAGGTAATCCCAACACAGCCGCAATGCACGTACGTCATTCATTATGCTGGAAACTGATGGCTTTACCAGAGTTTTTATCATTATTTGAACAATTTAGCAGGCAGAACCGCTGATGAAACGGTTTATCAATGTGAACGTCTTTTGGATGGAACGCGATCGACCCTACACGCTAATGTCCTTGAATCCCTCGCCGAAGGCTTCCGTAACGTCGGCAACCGTCACGATGGCATGAGGATCGCGCTCGCGCACGATCGTCTTGAGGGTATTGAGCTCTCGACGGCTCACGATGACCATAATCACTGGCTTCTCGGCACCCGAATACATGCCAGTCGCCTTAAACTTGGTACAACCACGACCCAGGCCATACATGATATCGGCAGCGATATCAGGGAACTTGTCCGAGATGATGAGTACCATACGGCGTTTGTTGCCACCATCGACCACGGCATCGATCACGTAGCCGCTAATGACCATCGAAAGGCCTGCATATAGCGCGTTTTCGATTGAAAAGACCGGAGCCGACAGCGCGCATACGGCAACATCGATCGCCATGACGGTCGAGCCCACGGGCAGTGAGGTATTACGCGAGATGATTTGGCCAATCGTGTCCGAGCCGCCGGTGTTGGCGCCGGCGCGCAACACCATGCCGTAACCGATGCCCGTAATAATGCCGCCCCACATGGCAGGGAGCATCAGGTCCGCATCCGCCAGAGGTGCTACAAACGGGGCGAACAGATCAGTAAAGAAGCCCAGCAGCACAAAGCCCGTCGCGGTCTGCACCACGTAGAACATGCCGCCCTCGCGCATAACGACCAACAACAGCAAGGCATTCATCACGATGGTCTGGATACCGACGGGAAGCGACACGCCTCGCGTCGCGCCGACCGCCTGGATAATGGTGGCAAGGCCCGTAACGCCACCGGCAGCAAGGCCGTTGGGAATCAAAAACAGGTCGGTCGCAATAGCGGCCAGAGCGCACCCCAACATGATCTGGGGCAGATCGTGAAAGAAGTTCATCGAAAGAATGCGCTTGATGTCCAGACGATATGCCATGCTGCCTCCCTCAAAAAAGCGCACCCCATCGGATGCGCTTCGAACTTCTTCTTGTATTCGATTCTACCGATTCGCCGAACAAAAACCACCCCTGCGCAGGGTTTATTCTGGATACAAACCCGTCCAACCGTTGGGCTTGGCATCAACTTGAAGCCACCCGATGTTTTAGACCTCCGAGCCTTCTGCATCGGCGTTGCCGGTGGCCCAGCGATGGTAGCCAATAACAAACGGGTCCAGGTCACCATCGTCAAGAACGGCCTCGACATTGCTGGTCTCCACGCCCGTGCGTAGGTCCTTGACCATCTGGTACGGGTAGAGCACGTAGCTGCGAATCTGGTTGCCAAAACCAATCGTGGTCTTGGGTCCGCGAATCTCATCGAGCGCCTCGGCACGCTTCTCGAGCTCAATCTCGTACAGGCGAGCCTTGAGGATCTGCATGCACGCGGCCTTGTTCTGGATCTGGCTGCGCTCGTTTTGGCAGGTGACCACAATGCCGCTGGGAAAATGCGTCACGCGCACGGCGGAGTCAGTGGTGTTGACGCCCTGACCGCCCGGGCCGCTCGCGTGGTACACGTCCACGCGGATGTCGTCGGGACTGATTTCGATGTCGATATCATCGGGTAGCACGGGGATGACCTCGACGCCGGCAAACGTGGTCTGGCGGCGCTTCTTGTCGTCGGTGGGGCTGATGCGCACCAAGCGGTGGACGCCGGCCTCGGCGCGCAGCATGCCAAATGCGTCCTTGCCCTCGACGGTAAAGGTCGCGCGGTCGATGCCGATAACCTCGGCTGCGGGACAGTCGTTGATGGTGACCTTCCAGCCGCGACGCTGGCAGTACTTCATGTACATCTTAAAGAGCATGAAGGTCCAGTCCTGGGCCTCCAGACCACCCTGTCCGGGCTTGATGGTCACAATGGCATCGCCGTGATCGAACTCACCGGTAAACCAGCTCGAAAGCTCAAGCTCATCGATGGCACGGGCCAGGCGCTCAGCCGTGGCTGTAGCCTCCTCGCGAAGGGCGACGGCGTCGGGGTCATCCCCCATCTCCTCGGCAAGCTCCAGCGCGGCGCGGGCATCGGAAAGCTCGCCGCGCGCGGTGTCCACGGCAGCGATATCTTCCTTGGTACGCGCTATCTCCTCCATGGTGGCACGGGCGGCGTCGGCGTCATCCCAAAAGCCAGGGGCAACACTTTTGGCCTCGAGCTCGGTCACGCGCGTGCGCTTTTCGTCCAGGTGGAGATACGACTCGACCTCGCCGAGCCGGGCCGCGAACGCGTCCAGCTCGGCGAGCGTTACCTCTAAAGCCTCAGCCATTAACGATTCCTGCCGTGGCAGTACTTAAACTTCTTGCCGCTACCGCAGGGACACGGGTCGTTGCGGCCCACGTTGACGTACGGATCATCGCTCTCGGACTTGCGATAGGTGGTCACCTTGCCACCGTTGTTGACGGCAGCCGGTCCGCCTTGGACAGCCGTGCGGGCCTGCACCTGCGCCTGCTTGCGCAGCACCGAGTCGCCGTTATCACCATCGACCTCGGCAGGACCGGAGAAGCGCGCGCCCTCGAGCGCGGGCTCCTCCTTGTGCTCCACGGCACGCGGGGCAGCCTTGATCTCGATGCGCAGAACCGTGCGCAGGTAATCCTCATACATGGTATCGACGAGTATCTGGAACGCGCCGTAGGCCTCGGTCTTGTACTCAACCAGCGGGTCGCGCTGGCCAAAGCCGCGCAGGCCGATGCCGGTCTTGAGGTAGTCCATCTCCTGCAGGTAGTTCATCCAGCGGGTATCGATGACGCGCAGCATGACCTGGGTGTTGAGCTCGCGCATCAGGTCCTCGCCCAAGCGCTCGGCCTTCATGTTGTAGCACTTCTCTACGTAAGCCAGGACATCGGCAGCCAGGGCCTCAAAATCCTCGTCGGGGAACTTCGGCGTATCGATGTGACCGGTGAGCTCCACAACCCACTTGCGCAGGCCCTCCAGGTCGCGCTCACCATCGTGGCTGTCCTTGGTGCAGAACTCCTGCACGCAACGGTAGACGGTATCGTGCATGACCTCGGTGATGTGGTCGGTCAGGTCCTTGCCGTCCAGAATCTTATTGCGCTCGGCGTAGATGACCTGGCGCTGCTTGTTCATAACGTCGTCGTACTCAAGGACGCTCTTACGCATGGAGAAGTTGATGCTCTCGACCTTGTGCTGGGCGCTCTCGACGGCCTTGGAGATGATCTTATGCTGGATGGGCATGTCGTCACCCATGTCGGCCGTGACCATCATCTTGGAGACGCGGTCCATCTTGTCGCCGCCGAACAGGCGCATGAGGTCGTCCTCGAGCGACAGGTAGAACTGGGTCTCGCCCGGATCGCCCTGACGACCGGAGCGGCCGCGCAGCTGGTTGTCGATACGGCGGGACTCATGGCGCTCGGTGCCGATAACGGTCAGGCCGCCGGCGGCAAGCACGCGCTCGCGCTCGGCCTTGCAAGTCTCCTTGGCCTCGGCGTTAAACTGCTCGAGCTGCTCGGGCGTCACGTCCTCCATGGTCAGGCCCTCGTACTCCAGGCGCTCGCGCACCAGTTCGTCGGGGTTGCCGCCCAGCAGGATGTCGGTACCACGACCGGCCATGTTGGTGGCGATGGTCACGGCGCCGTAGCGTCCGGCCTGGGCCACGATGTGGGCCTCGCGTTCATGGTGCTTGGCGTTGAGGACCTCGTGTGCGATGCCGCGCTTGGTAAGGGCGGCGGACAGCTTCTCGGAGCTTTCGATGGAGACGGTGCCCACCAGGACCGGCTGGCCCTTGGCGTGACGACGCTCAACGTCGTCGGCGACGGCGTTGTACTTAGCCTGAATGGTGCGGTACACCAGGTCCTCGTGGTCCACGCGCTGCACGGGCTTGTTGGAGGGGATGACCTCGACAGGCAGCTTGTAGATCTCGCGGAACTCGGCATCCTCGGTAAGTGCCGTGCCGGTCATGCCGGAAAGCTTGTCATACAGACGGAAGTAGTTCTGCAGGGTGATGGTGGCGAGTGTCTGGTTCTCCTCGCGTACGAGCACACCCTCTTTGGCCTCGATGGCCTGGTGCAGGCCCTCAGAATAGCGGCGGCCCTCCATGATGCGGCCGGTGAACTCGTCGACGATCTTGACCTCGCCGTTGGTGACCACGTACTGCTTATCGCGGTGGAACATGTACTGGGCCTTCAGCGCCTGCTGCAGGTGGTTGACCAGCTGGCCGGAGAGATCGGCATAGATGTCATCGATACCCAGGCGGCGCTCGATCTTCTTAAGACCGCGCTCGGTGGCGGCGATGGTGTGCTTGGCCTCGTCCATGACGTAGTCGCCCGTGGGCTCGACGTCCTCGGTGGCGGTGAGCATGTCGTGCGACACGTCCTCGCCGCGCTCAAGGCCGCGCACGGCACGCGCGAAGTCCTTGTAGGTGCTGGCGGACTTGGTGCCGGCACCCGAGATGATGAGCGGCGTTCTGGCCTCATCGATCAGGATGGAGTCGACCTCGTCGACGATGGCGTAATGGTGGCCGCGCTGAACGCGCTGCTCGGGGCGGGTGACCATGTTGTCGCGCAGGTAGTCGAAACCGAACTCGGAGTTGGTGCCGTAGGTGACGTCTGCCTGGTAGGCCGGACGCTTGAGCTCGAGCGGCATGTTGTTCTGGAGCAGACCGACGGTCATGCCCAGGTACTTGTAGATGCGGCCCATCCACTCGGAATCGCGCTTTGCCAGGTAATCGTTGACGGTAACGACATGCACGCCCTTGCCGGCGATAGCGTTGAGGTAGCCGGCCAAGGTGGAGACGAGCGTCTTGCCCTCGCCGGTCTTCATCTCGGCAATATGACCCTCATGAAGCGCCATGGCGCCGATGAGCTGTACGTCAAAGTGACGCATGCCCGTGATGCGCTTGGAAGCCTCGCGCACAGTGGCAAAAGCCTCGGGGAGCATGTCGTCGAGCGACTCGCCGTTGGCGTAACGCTCGCGGAACTTATCGGTCTGGGCGCGGAGTTCCTCCTCGGTCATCTTCTCAAACTGGGGCTCAAGACCGTTGATCTGGTCGACGATCTTGTAGTAGCGCTTAAGGTCCTTATCGGATCCAAAGGACAGCAGCTTTGACATGAATCCCATGTGGTTTTCCTTTTTGGCCATCGCCCACGCCGTGCAGCTGCGGGCGAGTTAAACACAGATGATTGTACTTTAGCCAAACAAGGCGCGGCCTATACGGTCGACCTCGACCGCCACGTAATAACTACGACCAACCTGCCAAAAAGGGACTGGTTTAATTTGTCAGCTTTTATCTGGGAAAACGCTGTCTCTCTGCCATTTGGCGCAAACCAATCCGTCCCCTTCGTACCAATCTGGTGCCATGGAGACAGGTTCGTTTGCACCAATAAAGGAAAAGGGCCGCGCACCCAAACGGATGCACGGCCCTTATGCCATGAATGCGAGCGATTCCGCGGCGAGCTATTTACTCAGCAGCCTCGGTGGTCTCGGCCTCAGCAGCGGCCTCCTCGACGGGAGCCTCTGCGGGAGCCTCGGCGGCCTGCTTGGCAGCCTCCTCGGCGAACTTAGCGGCACGCTTAGCCTTCTCGGCAGCCTTAGCCTCAGCGGCGGCCTTGCGAGCGGCCTCGGCCTCAGCAGCCTTGGCGGCCTTGGCAGCCTTGGCCTCCTCAGCCTTCTTGAGCTGGGCGGCAGCGGCGCCACCGAACTTGTCGGCGAAGCGCTGGACGCGTCCACCGGTGTCGACGAACTTCTGCTGGCCGGTGTAGAACGGGTGGCACTCGTTGCAAAGCTCGACCTTCATCTCGGACACGGTAGCGTGCGTCTTGAAGGTGTTGCCGCAGGAGCACGTCACCGTGCACTCGACATACTGGGGATGGATACCCTGCTTCATGGTAGGACTCCTTATTGGTCAGGCGCTGGTTACCGATCAGCGCATAAGGCGTCTTGGTTTCCGACCAAGACAACAAACTCGGCTATGGTACCACGGCGTCGAGCGTCCCACAAAAGGTTCACGGTCTTTGTGCAATGCGATATGCCCAACCGCAGCGAGCACGCGCCCCATCGAACCTTCACCCATGTTGCAGACGTGTAACGCCGCAGCAAAGGTGCCCCTTTTGGCGCCAGACAGGTACAATGATGAACACTGTACCGTAGCGGAGCGCCCCCGCGCGCCGCAACCACGCGAAAGGGTTTCCCATGGCCGAGATCTCGTCCTCCCGCATCGTCATCACCGTCCTTGGCAAGAACCGCCCCGGTATCGTCGCCGGCGTCACCCGTGTTCTGGGCGAGGCCAACGTCGACATCCGCGACATCACGCAGTCCATTATCGAGGACATCTTCACCATGACCATGCTGGCCGACACTGCCGAGTCCAAGCTCGACTTCGCCGAGCTGCAGAAAGCCCTGGCCGAGGCAGGCGAGCTTTCGGGCGTCAACGTGTCCATTCAGCGCGAGGACGTCTTTAACTTTATGTACCGCCTGTAGCGAACAAGCCGCTCGGGGCAGCTTGACGTCATATCGTCCAAGCGCGCGGCCCCAAAGCGGACTGGAGAGGAGCGCGCATGGCCTACGACGCCAAGAAAATCTACTACCGCTTCGACGATCACCTGAGCCGCCTGGTTCTGGATTACGAGGCGAGCCGTCAGATTTCGCCCGAAAGCGAAAACCTCTATCACGGCCTGCCGACCGCCCCGTACGACGAGGGCTTGTTCGAAGAGCACAACGTCAAGCGCGGCCTGCGCAATGCCGACGGCTCGGGCGTGGTCGCGGGCCTCACTCGCATCTCGGATGTGCATGGCTACAACAAGGTCGACGGTAAGGTCGTGCCCGATCAGGGCAAACTCACGCTTCGTGGCTACAGCATCGAGGACCTGGTCAACAACGCCCAGGCCGAGGATCGCTATGGCTACGAAGAAGTCGCCTATCTGCTCATCACGGGCTCTCTGCCCACCAAAGAGGAACTCGACGGTTTTTGCGGACGCCTGGGTGCTTTTAGACACCTGAGCGACGAATACGTCCGCGAGTTCCCCATGACCACGGTGTCGGCGAGCATCATGAATGTGCTTCAGCGCGCCGTGCTGCTGCTCTACGCCTTCGACGCCGAGCCCGACGCCATTACACCCGAGCACGAAATCGACGTCGCCATCTCCATGCTCGCCCGTCTCCCCCGCATCGCCGCCTTCGCGCATATGGCCTCGGTCGCCAAGCGCCGCGGCTCCGAGGTTCATGTACCGCACCCCACACCCGGCCTCTCCACCGCCGAGACCATCCTGCAGGTGTTGCGCGGCGGCATGGCGTTCACTCGCGATGAGGCGATGCTGCTCGACGTGATGCTCATGCTGCATGCCGAGCACGGCGGCGGCAACAACTCCACGTTTGCCTGCCGCGTGCTGTCCTCCTCGGCCACCGACCCGTATTCCGCCTACGCCGCGGCTATCGGCTCGCTCAAGGGCCCGCGCCACGGCGGCGCCAACGCCAAGGTCGTGTCCATGCACGAGGACATCCGCGCGCATGTCTCCAATTGGGAGGACGAGGACGAGGTCGCAGCCTACCTGGGCAAAATTCTCGACAAGCAGGCCTTCGACGGCACGGGTCTCATCTACGGCATGGGCCACGCCGTCTACACGCTGAGCGACCCGCGCGCCGAGGTCTGCCGCCACTACGCACGTTCGCTCGCTGCCAAGAAAGATCTGGGCGAGGAATTCGCTCTGATCGAGCGTATCGAGCGCCTGGCACCGCAGGTGATGCGCGACCACGGTATGACCAAGCCCATCTGCGCCAACATCGACCTGTACACGGGCTTTATCTACAAGATGCTCGGCGTGCCCGAGACGCTCTTTACGCCGCTATTCGCCGTCGCCCGCATGGCCGGCTGGTCGGCACACCGCATGGAAGAGCTCTTCTGCGCGCATCGCATCATCCGCCCGGCATACCGTCCGGTGATCGAACCGCTGGAGTACAAGCCGCTCGCCGACCGCTAGGACGCGGACCGTTATAGAACCCGAGCGTGGCCAGGGCATCACCGCCCTCGGCCACGCTTTTTATGCCAGCAGAAAGGGCTGCATCAAATGATTGTGTTTTCCGATATGGACGGAACGCTGCTGACGAGCGATAAGCAGATGAGCGATGCCACCTGGGCGATGCTCGACGAGCTCGCTCGACACGGGATTGAATTTGTGCCCTGCACGGGACGTCCGCTGTCGGGTATCTTTGAGCCCATCCTCGCCCATCCCGCCGTGCACTATGCCGTCTGCGCCAATGGCGCCAGCGTCTGGCAGCTCGACGACGGTACGCCCGCCGATGCCTCGCGCGCCACGCGCATCTTGAGCCGACCGCTCGATTGCGGCATTGCCCATCGTATCCATCGCATCGCCGCCGGCCACGATGTGACCTTCGATATCTTCGCGGATGGGCAGTGCTTCCTCCCCCACTCGCTCTACGCGCGTCTGGATGAGTTCTGCGGCGGCGACCCCCACATCGCGGCTTCGCTCAAGCGCACACGAACACCGATCGACATGGATATCGACAGCAAGATCGACGAGGTCGAGACGCTCGAACGCATCGCCATGTACTGGCACGACCCGGCCGATCGCGACGCCATCGCGGCGGAGCTCGACACGCTCGGAGGCATTGAGGTCACGCGTTCGTACGCCATGAATATCGAGGTCATGGGCGAGGGCGCCACCAAGGGAACGGCCCTCACGTGGCTATGCGAACACCTGGGCGAGCGCCTCGCCGACGCCTGGGCGTTCGGCGACAACATCAACGACATTCCCATGCTGCAGGCAGCAGGCCACGGCATGGCCATGATCAACGCCGAACCCGAGGACCGCGAGGCCGCCGACGCCATCACCGAATACGACAACGACCACGACGGCGTCGCCCGCACCATCATGGCCGCCCTCGCCTAGTCATTGGGGACGTTCTTAAACGACTAGTCGTTGGGGACACTCTTCGCGAAAAGCTGCAAGGACTGTCCCCCACTGCCGGCAGAAAAGGAACGTCCCCATCTGCCGAATTAGGTGAGGCTCTCCAGCACGCGGCGGAGTTCCTGCTGGACAGCGTGGTCGCGGTTACGACCCACCACGCGATCGGCGACTGCCTTGAGCGCGGGGCGTGCGTTTTCCATCGCGCAACCCGTGCCGACAAAGCGAATGATCTCGTAGTCGTTCATCGAGTCGCCAAACGCCATGACCTCGTCGCGCCCAATGCCATAATGCTCCGCGAGCTGTGCAATACCCGAAGCCTTCGACACACCGGGCTGCATGGCATCGATCCACGCGTTGCCCGAAGGCGCAAAGGTGAAGAGCTGACCGAGTTCGCGCTGCAGCACGTACGCACTGTCCATAACGGCACCGTCGTCGCAAAAGATACTCGCCTTGATGATATTTACGCTGGGATCGGGCAGCTCCCAAATGCGCTCGGCATTGGGAAGGTCCTTATCGACCTCACGCACGAACTTGCACTCGTCATCGAGCAAGAAGGACTTGGTTCGGTCAAAAAGTGCAAGATGCAGATTGGGAAACGTCGCGACGGCCTGGGCGAGCCTTCGAATCGCCAGGTGCGAATACACCTCGCGGTCTACCATCTTACCGTCGGCGTAGACTTGGGCGCCGTTAGCGGCGACAAAGTCCATCTTGTCGCGAACAGGTGCAAAGAACTCGCACAGGCGGTCGTAACGACGGCCTGACGATGCGGCGAAATGCACGCCATGCTCGTGTAGCGCCAGAATCAGTTCGTAGGTCTCGGGAGGCACCTGGCCGTTTTCGTCAAGCAGCGTGCCGTCCATATCGGATGCAATCAGTTTAAACATAGAAAAGCTCCCTTCGGACTTGATGGAATCGGATGTATATCCAAAATCACCGTACCCAAAGGGAGCTCAAATAAGACTCCGCGGACGCAAACGTTACAAGGACCTGGCAAATAGCTCACGCGCGCCAGAGGCCCTACGGTCGCGGCGCCAGGCGACACGCCACCCCGACGGCTAGTCGTTTAAGAACGTCCCCGATGACTAGTCGGCGTAGGTGAAGGTCGTGACGTCGAACATGCCCTCGGGGCGGATGCGGAGCGTCGGGATCACCGGCAGGGGCAGGAAGATGATGCCCATGATGGGGTCGAGCGGCGGCTCGACGCCCATGGCACGCGCCTTGACCATAAAGTCGTCGTGCTGCGCGGCGACATCTTCGGCCGTGCCCTCGCTCATCAGGCCACCGAGCGCCAGCGGAATGCGCGCCACGACCTCGCCGTTGCGCACCAGCACGTGACCGCCCTGGCCCACGGCCTCAACGGCAGCCATCATATCCGCCGCATTGTCGCCCACCACGCACACGTTGTGCGAGTCGTGGCCGATCGTGGAGGCAATGGCACCGCCCGTGATGGTGAAACCGCGCACCCAGCCGCGGCCGATATGCTTGCCAACGAGTCCCAGGCCAGCGGGGCCATCGCCGTCGGCGCCCTCGGCCTGCAACGACACGCCGCGGCCATGGCGCTCAATCAGCATAATGCGACGCAGGCCCTCGGCGCTCTCGGGGCGAGCCATACCCGTGATGGCCTTACCCGGCACCACGTCAATCACGGCCTCGCCCGGCTTAAAGGCATAGTCGAACACGTCGAGCGAAAGCTTCGGCAGCTTAACGGAGGCGCGCAGCTCATCGGCAAGGGCTGCGACCTCGGCCATCTCGGGTGCAATCTCGCCCACAAAGGTACCGTCCTGCGCCACCAGAGCACCGGCGGCATATACGCGATGCGGAGCCGTGGCAAACGTCAGGTCATTGAGCACCAGCAGGTCGGCACGCTTGCCCGGGGCGATGGCGCCGCGGAGCTCGTGCGGGTCGCGGCAGCCGTGATCCAGGCCAAACGCCTCAGCCGTGGAAAGGGACGCCATGGAGATAGCGACCACCGGGTCGATACCGGCCTCAATCGCCACGCGGCAGGCGTTGTCGATCATGCCGGACGCAAGCGCATCGGAAGGAGCGCGGTCGTCGGTCGCAAAGCAGCAACGGCGGGCACGGGCAGGATTCTCCAGCAGCATCGGCGACAGGTTGGCCAGGTCATGGCTGCACGTACCCTCGCGCACCATCACATACATGCCGCGAGACAGCTTGTCGAGTGCCTCCTCGGGAATCGTCGACTCATGGTCAGCGATAATACCTGCTGCGGCATAGGCGTTGAGGTCCTTGCCGGCAACGAGCGGGGCGTGACCGTCCACCTGTTTGGACGGCGTCTGGTTGGCAGCGTCGATTCGAGCGCAGGTCTCGGGATCGGCCATAAAGACGCCCGGCAGGTTCATCATCTCGCCCAGGCCAAAGACATCGCCCGGATGCTCGGCAAAAAACGCCTGCATATCAGCAGCGGTGATGACGGCACCGGCCTGCTCGTCGGGCAGCGCGGGCACGCACGAGGGCATCATGTACTTGATGGAAATAGGAGCGCGACGGCCGTCCTCGATCATAAAGCGCAGGCCGTCCAGGCCGGAAACGTTGGCGATCTCGTGGCTGTCGGCAATGGCAGTGGTGGTACCGCGCGTCGCCGCCATGCGCGCATACTCGGCAGGGCGGATGTTCGAAGACTCGATATGCAAGTGTCCGTCAATAAAACCGGGGGCAAGATAGCGGCCCTGGCAATCGATGACCTCGGCAGCCTCATACGTACCGGCGGCATCGTCGCGACCATCGTAGAGCACACCGACGATCACGCCATCCTTGACGGCAACGCTACCGGGCGCCACGCGCTGGCCGTACACATCGACAATCTGTGCGTTGGCAAACAGCGTGTCAACGGGCACACGACCCTCGGCGGCCTCGATCACAGATCTCATGACCTCAACGGACATACATACTCCTTTAACCGTAGAAAAAAGCTGCGGAGCGGACAGACCTTCACCGCAGCAAACCAATAGCCATTGTATGCCCAAAAGGAGGCCGCCGATAACACCCCTTCCGCTTAACGGCACCGCCAAATGATCCCTTGGGGACGGAGGAAAAAAGTTGCGGTGGAATAGTTCCTACCTGGGCGCCCGTATGGCATTTTTAGGAACTATTTCACCGCAACTCAAAAGGCCGCAGTCGGGAGTTCCGGCTGCGGCCCTATTGCACATGTTAGGTTGACCTACTTGCTAGACCAGCTTGAAGCCCTTGCGCTTGCCTACGGAGAGGGTGTCGCCCAGTTTGAGGGCGCTGGGGTCGATGTTGTAGCTCTTGGGAGCCACGGCCTTGCCGTTGATCTTGACGCCGCCGCCGTCGATGTCGCGGCGGGCCTGACCGGCGCTGGCCGAAAGGCCCAGGTCCTTGAGCAGGCCGGCGAGGTAAATCTGGCCCTCGTCGTTGACGGTCAGCTCAACATGCTTCTCGGGGAAGTCGGCGAGCTGGCCCTCCTTGAACACGCGGTCGAACTCGGCCTGGGCCTCGTCGCCGGCGCCGGCGCCGTGGTAGGTGTCGCACAGGTCGCGGCCCAGAGCGCGCTTGAGCTCATAGGGATCGGCAGAGCCGTCGGCCAGAGCAGCGTCGATCTTGTCGACCTCGGCCGGGGTGAGCGAGCTCGCCAGGCGGTAGTACTTGCCAATCATCTCGTCGGGGATGGACATGGTCTTGCCGAACATATCCTTGGGCGCGTCGGTCAGGCCGATGTAGTTACCGTAGGACTTGGACATCTTACGGACACCATCGGTGCCCTCGAGCAGCGGCATGGTGAGCGCAATCTGCGGCTCCATGCCCATCTTCTCCATGAGCTCGCGACCAGCGAGCAGGTTGAAGAGCTGGTCGGTGCCGCCCATCTCCACGTCGGCCTTGATCTGAACGGAGTCGAAGGCCTGCATCACGGGGTACAGGAACTCGTGCAGGGCGATCGGCGTCTGAGACTGGTAGCGCTTAGTAAAGTCGTCGCGCTCAAGGATGCGGGCGACGGTGAACTTGGAGCACACCTGCAGCAGGCCGGCCAGATCCATCGAAAGGATCCAATCGCCGTTGTGCACGATGGTGGTCTTCTCGGGGTCCAGGATCTTCATGGCCTGGCTCACGTAGGTCTCGGCGTTGGCCTCGATCTGCTCCTGCGAAAGCTGCGGACGCGTGGAGTTCTTGCCCGAGGGATCGCCGATCAGCGCGGTGCCGTTACCGATGATGAGGGTAACGTTGTGGCCCAGGTCCTGGAACTGACGCATCTTGCGCAGCGGCACGGCGTGGCCCAGGTGCAGGTCGGGACTGGTGGGGTCGACGCCGAGCTTGATGTTGAGGGGCTCGCCCTTCTCAAGCTTCTTGCGAAGGTCGGCCTCGGGAACGATCT
The DNA here is from genome assembly GCA_014871645.1 of Collinsella sp. Taxonomy (GTDB): domain Bacteria; phylum Actinomycetota; class Coriobacteriia; order Coriobacteriales; family Coriobacteriaceae; genus Collinsella. Next base: position 163,046 of record WGSN01000001.1, on the reverse strand, counting down.
GCGCGGCGCCCGAGGTGATGATACGCATTTGCTCGTCAACAGACAGCATTGGGTATCCTCCTTTTGCTATAGCACCCTCGCCGAAAACGGCGGTGCTGGAAGTCCATAAACTCTCTTATGATAACAAACTGACGCGACGCGGCACCTACGACAGGAAAATCCTCGTCCTGCCGCATGCGTCAATGGCAACTGGCAGACGCGTACCGTCACGCTCGACCAGATAGCGTACCTGCCGACGACGCAAGCAGTCGCGGCAACGGACCTGTCCCGTCGCATCGGTGGCGCAGACGCCCTCGGCGGTCAGCAGGCAGTGCTCGCACACCATAAGCTCGGGACGGTCGGCGTCGACCGGACCCAAGACGCCGGGTTCAGCAGCCAGTTCGGCAATACGCTCCGCATCATTGCCGAGCAACTCGGCCGGCAAGTACACCCGCCCCGCACCGAGTCCGCGCAGCCAGGTAAGCGTGGCCCGATTCGCGCAGAACACCGGCGCCGCCACGTCAAACGTCACGCCCAGCTCGCGAGCGATCACCACCTGTCCCAGGTTGCGGCAGACGACGCGCCCGGCACGCTGCATCAGTGAGCGGGTCCGGTCAGCGTCACCTGTGCGGTACACCTCGTCAAGCACCACAACGGCGTCGGACAAATCGAGTTCTCCGCGCGGGTCGGCATCCATCAGTTGCCAAGCAAAAACCATGCGAGTGGGAACCGCGCACTCCACCAACTCCGTCGACGCACCGCCATCCACCGCAACGCCCTCAAAGGGCAGCACCTCAACGGCACGCGCAACAGGCGCAATCGCATCCGCCTCGGCCCGCATGCGCTCCAACACTGCCGCCGTCTGATCCAACACGCCGGCGCTGCGAATCAGGTACACCTCGCAGCCCGTGTCCACCTTACGCTTGCAATGCACGACGACGCGCTTCCCCGCTGCGGCATCCACCGGGCAGGGCACCTGCGGCCAGCGCTTGGGCACATCGGGACGCGCGTCGACACCCGGATAGAACCGAATCTCGAGCATGTCACCCGCCGCCACGGCGGCGTCGAGCTCAACGGTCACCTCTTCGTGGCCCACAGCGACCAAGCGCCCCACGCGCACGCCCTGGTTAATTGCGCGCTCAAAGCTCATCAGCTCGGCACCCGAACGCCCTCGCAGGTACGCATCGGTAAACCCACGGTTAAACGACCTTCCCAGCTCGCGCTCAAGCTCTTCCACGGCACCGGGGCCCCACGCGCCGTCGCACAGCATATCGAGTGCCCGGCGCCACACCCGCACCACGTTGAATACGTAATCGGGGTTCTTCATGCGCCCCTCGATCTTGAGCGACGCCACGCCGGCATCTACAAGCTCGGGCAGATGCGCAATACCCAGATAGTCGCGCGGGCACAGCAGGCGATCTCCCTCGACAGCAACAACACTCTGCCCCGCCTCGTCCACTAGGTCGTACGCCAGACGGCACGGCTGTGTGCAGTCGCCGCGCATCGCCGAGCGCCCACGCCGCAGGGCCGAGAACTCGCACGCCCCCGAATAGCCGATGCAAATCGCACCGTGGCAGAATACCTCGATGGGCACACCCGTGGCACATAGCGCCGCAATCTCGTCGACCGTCAGCTCGCGTGCCGTCGTCACGCGCTCGACCCCCAGCTCATCGGCGGCAAGCCGCACGGCGCCTTCGCTATGAACGCCCGCCTGCGTAGACAGGTGAATCTCGACCCCGGGAATCGCCGCGCGCAGCGCGCAGGCCAACCCGGCATCGGCGACAATCAGAGCATCGGCGCCCAGCTCCAGTGCATGAGCTCCCAACACCACCGCGTCGGACAACTCATCGTCAAACACGAACACGTTGAGCGTTACGTACACACGCACGCCATGGGCATGCGCCACGGCGCAGCCGCGCGCAAACTCGTTATCCGTAAAGCCATGGGCGCTCACACGGGCGTTAAAGCCGCCCAACCCCGCATAGATGGCATCGGCACCCGCGGCGATGGCCGCAAGCATCTGGTCGAGCCCGCCCGCCGGCGCCAGCAACTCGGGCAGCGCCGCACCAGCAGCATCCAATCCAGTCTCGTATTGTCCGCTCGGCCCCATCGTCCGAATCGCCATCGACAAACTCCTTACCAAGGTATGCATTCACTCTGAAAAATGCCGTCTTCCAGCATACACGAGGCATCGCGCGCCCCGTTTGGTTTATCGTGTAATAACTTATGTCCATCCTGCCCCGACGGCACATCCACCGTCCGGCACGACATACCTGGAGGTCAATATATGGGTCCTCGCCAACGACAGGGACGCAGCCGTTCAAAGACGCATGCCCTGCCCATAATCCTGCTCTCGTTTTTGGGCTTTCTGCTGATTGCGGGCGTGGCATTTGGCATCGGCATGGTCGGCAACGTCAACCGCTGGCTGTCCGATCTGCCCGACTACACCGACGCTAACGCGTATCTGGTGAGCGAGCCCACCGAGATCGTCGACTGCAACGGCAACAAGATCGCAAGCTTCTACACGCAAAACCGCAAGTCCATCACCAAGGACGAGGTCTCCCCCTACGTGCTGCAGGGCACCGTTGACGTCGAGGACGAGCGCTTCTACGAGCACGGCGGTATCGACCTGTGGGGTATCGCGCGTGCTGCGGTGGCAACCCTCGGCGGCGGGCACGAAGGCGCCTCGACTATCACCCAGCAGCTGGTGCGCAACACCATCCTGCAGGAGGAGCAGTTCGACTCGACCATCGAGCGTAAGGTGCGCGAGGCCTACATCGCCGTAAAGATGGAGGACATGTACTCCAAAGACGAGATCCTCATGATGTACCTCAACACCATCTATTACGGCCACGGCGCCTACGGCATCGAGGCCGCAGCCGAGACCTACCTGTCCAAGAGCGCCGCCGACCTCACCCTGAGCGAAGCCGCACTGTTGATCGGCCTTCCCAACTCGCCTTCGCAGTACGACCCCACGGTCAATCCCGATCTGGCACTGTCTCGCCGCAACAAGGTCCTCGACAACATGTTGCGCCTGGGCCACATTACGCAGGAGGAGCACGATGCCGCACAGGCCGAGCCCATCACCCTCAACGTGACCGAGATTTCGGGCAGCGGCGTCGACGTATACTCGCAGCCCTACTTTGTCGCCTATGTTAAGCAGCTGCTGGAGCAGGAGTTCTCGACCGACGTGCTCTTTAAGGGCGGTCTGACCGTCAAGACCACCATCGACCCCACGATGCAGCAGGTGGCAGAGAATGCCGTCCGCCAGCAGCTCGACACGCTCTCACTCGACGGCCTGGATATGGGCATGGTCGTCGTCGACCCCAAGACCGGCTACATCAAGTGCATGGTGGGCGGCTACGACTACAACGCCGACGAGAACCACGTAAACCATGCCACGGCCAAGCGTCCCGTCGGCTCCACCTTTAAGGCCTTTACGCTGGCAACCGCCATCCAAAACGGCATGAACCCCAACGTCACCCTCAACTGCAATTCGCCGCTCAAGGCTAAGGGCACCACGACCGAGGTCCAAAACTACGCCAACCATAGCTATGGCAACATCACGCTTAAGCAGGCAACGGCATACTCCTCCAACACCGGCTACATCCAGGTGGCGGAAGCCGTCGGCAACAGCAAGATCATCTCACTCGTCAAAAAGCTCGGCATCGATCCCGCCAAGGACAACATCGAGGACGTTCCCGTCATGACGCTCGGCACCGGCTCGATCTCGCCGCTCGAGATGGCCGCCGCCTACGCGACGTTTGCCAACGGCGGCTACTATCGCCAGCCGATCGCCATCACCGAGATTGACTCTCGTACCGGTTCGGTGCTGTACCAGCACACGGACAATCCCTCACAGGTGCTTACCGAGGGCGAGGCCGCCGTGGTCACCGATGTTCTGTCCGGCGTCATGCAGGGCGGCGGTACGGGTGCTGCTGGCGCCCTGAGCGTCAACCAGCCCTATGCCGGCAAAACGGGCACCACCGACAACACCACCAACCTGTGGTTCTGCGGCTATACCCCGCAGCTGGCGTGCGCCCTGTGGACCGGCTATTCCGCGGGCGAGATCCCCATCCAAAAATACGGCACGGACCTGCTGGGCGACAGCACCAACCTGCCTGTCTTTAAACGGTTTATGAACACCGTTCTGACCGGTACCGAACGCGAGGAGTTTGCGACCGGAACGGCGCCCACCTACAAGAACAACAGCGTCTGGAAGTTCTACGGCACCAACAACACCAAGAAGACGGAGAACGACGACAAGGACGAGAACGAGGACGAAGAGGAAACCACCACAACGACCACCACGACGACCACGACCACCGAGACCACGGGCGGCGACACCACCGGCGGCACCGGAACGACCGGTGGCTCGACGGGCGGCTCCACTGGTGGTTCGACCGGCGGCGATGGCGGCACGCCTACGCCCACGCCTACGCCCACTCCCGACCCCTCGCCCACGCCTGACGATACTGTTGGCTAGAAATTCATCCGGCCATTAGCAACAAGGCCCCCGAGCAGCTTATTAAACTGCTCGGGGGCCTTTTAGTTTAAAGCGACCTGGTGAACGGTCTTTATACCGGCAAACAATATAGGGGGTACCGACCAACGTCGATACCCCCTTACAAGCCACCATGTCACGCACACAGTGCCGAGCGCACGACCCGCACGCCTACTTGCGAGAATTGCTCAGCTTATTGATCAGCGCCTCGAGACGCTCGCCGTCCTCGGCCGTCTGGGCAATAACCAAAATCGTATCGTTGCCGGCAAGCGAGCCAAGCACATCGGGCAGCTCTGCCGCATCAACGGCGGCGGCGATGCCGGAAGCCGTGCCAGGCTGAGCCTTGATCATAACCAGATTATCGGTGCGCAGAACGCCCGTTACGAGCTCGGAAACCATACGCTGCAGGTGCAGGTCCTCTGCCAGAACATAGATGCCCTCAGGGAGCTTACGCAGCCCCATATCGGCAATATCGCGAGAGACAGTCGCCTGCGTGCAATCAAAGCCCATAGCGCGGAGCTCATCGACCAGCACGCGCTGCGTGCGGACGTCCTTATTGCGCACAATATCTCTAATGGCATCCTGGCGCCCATTGCGTTTTTTAGCCATACAAACCCTCTCTCCAAAAGATGGCGGAGACAATCAATCAGTGATTGAATAGTTTAACGCTATTTGAAGGCTTTTGTGTATAAGAACGCATTTCGAAACAATTCTATGCAAATTTGTTTCGAAATGAGCCGTTTAGGCGGTTTTTGCGCCCGTCCGGTTAAGAAAAGCTGCCAGATGCGTACACATCACGCAGCGCGCGGGCTTGGCGCTGGCGATCGGCCCAAACAACAGACCGAGTCCCCGATGGTTATCCTTGAGCGCGGCGACCATCTGACGGGTTCGAGGCGCCTCGAGCATATCACGCATGCGGGCGGAACGCTCGATTGACGACACTCCATGCGGGCTCAGACACAAATTCTCGATGCAGGCGACCAGTCCGGCAAAGTAGAACTTTTGGCTTGCCAGCTTGAGCCGACCACCGCTATCTGCTTCCGAGAGTGAGTCCGCAAGCTCGTCGAGCGCTCGAGTGTCATCGGATATCCTGGCATACATGGTGGGATCAAAGGCATCTGTAAGCTTAGGTGCCACCGCGTGGAAACAAGCGTCGCCGCAGCCGGACACGAATCGTGCCTGCGAGAGCGCATAAGCCATAAACTCAACCGTACGGTACGCCTTGCCGCGCGACAGGCATGCCTCAAACAGCGAGCGGCTGTACATCACGCCAGAGGTCTGAACGACAAGGCCGCCTAAAATCAACTGGGGCAGCCCGGTCACCATCGAGGATTTGCTATCAATGGAAATATGAGCAGCATCCAAGACGCGCGAATGGCGCTCGCGATGCGCATCGTAGCGATCGAGCGACACCGAGGGGAGCACAATGTCTGCCGCAGTATCGCACGCGATATCGACCATCTTGGAAAGGGCCTGCGGAGCAAACCACTCATCGGCGTTCATAGCGATGATTTGAGAGCCACGCGAGGCAGCAAAACCGGCACGAAGACAAGCACCGCGCTTCGCGTCCTCGACGTCAATCAAATCAATATGGATGTCCCTGTCGGCAGCAACTTGAAGCGAATGGCGCACGCCCGGCGCAACGTCGCGACAAACCACGACAATTTGCAGGTCATAGAGGTCTTGGTTCTGGACACTCTCGAGCGCACGCATCGCATAGCTGGGCGAACCCTCAACAATAAGGATCACCGAAAGTCGCGGATGCGAACCACGTCGAACCAAGTTATCCGTCCTCTCGACAGCAATAAATCAAACCGTGGTTCATGGTACACCCCGGCAATAAAAGCAATGAGACACCAGTTGTATTGCACGTCAAGAACAGATGTTGCACACGCGCAGCCCACAGATGACAGGTGTCGACGCACGACGCGTCGAGCCCTCCCCTAGTCGAGCACGACAAGCTCGGCGGGATCGTAATCCACGCCCATAAACGTAAGGCCGCAGGCAGGAGCCGCGGGGCCCGCAGCGGTACGGTCGCAAGCATCGATGACCTCGCGCATCCACTCGGGTTCACGGCGATGCATGCCAATCTCGACAAGCGTGCCCACGATCGTGCGGACCATCGAATGCAGAAACGCATTGCCCTCGATGGTAAACGTCAGGATGTCCTCGCCAAACGCAACCTCATGGCCAAACTCGGCACGCATCACGCAGCGATGCGTGGGCTTGCCAACGGCCGAGGCAACCTTGCAAAAGCTCTTAAAGTCCTGCTCACCCAAAAGCGCGGGACAGGCCACAGACATGGCCTCGACGTCCAAGGGATAGCGATGCCACCACACGGCACCCCGTGAGAGCACGGGACGCGCGTCGCGATCGGCAATACGGTACGTATATGTACGTGAACGCGCATCAAAGCGTGCAGAAAAGCCTTTACGGGCCTTGTAGACCTCGTTTATGGCGATATCTTTGGGTAGCAGGGCATCCATAGCCCGCAGCCACCTACGGCGCGTACAAGCGAGCTCAGCGTCCGTTACGGGCACGCTGATGTACTGAGCCACGGCATGTACGCCGGCATCGGTACGCCCCGCGCACGTCAGGACAATCGGACGGCGCAGGAGCGTCTCGATAGCGCGGCGCAGCTCGCCCGCAACCGTCGTCTGACCGGGCTGCTCGGCAAAGCCGCTGTAGGACGAGCCATCGTAGGCCACGCGGAAAACGAGCGTGGCATCGAGCTCGGGAATCGAATTGAAATCAGACGGCGCGGTCATGGACGCTCCCAACAAACAGGCAATGGCATTTCGACAAAAAAAGAGGGGTACGCGAACGTACCCCTCGAATATAGCCTATGCAGACGGATTGTCTACTCAGCGGTCTCCTCAGCAGGAGCCTCCTCGGCAGCCTCGACCTTCTTGGGAGCAGCGGCCTTCTTGGGGGCCGGAGCAGCCTTCTTGGCCTTAGGCGTGCAAGGCTCGGTGACGAGCTCCATGATAACGATGGGAGCGTTGTCGCCCTTGCGGTTACCGAGCTTCATGATGCGGGTGTAACCGCCGTTGCGGTCCTGCCACATGCCCTGAGCAGCCTTGTCGAAGATCTCGGCAACGAGCTGCTTATCGCCGAGCTTGGCGATAGCCAGACGACGAGAGTGCAGGTCGCCCTTCTTGGCCCAGGTGATGATCGGATCGACGACCGAACGCAGCGCCTTAGCGCGGGTCTCGGTGGTCTTGATGCGGTCGTTCTCGAAGAGGGCCTTAGCAAGGCTCTTCTTCATGGCCTTGGTGTGGCTCGCATCGGTGCCGAGCTTCAGGCCCTTCTTAACGTTATGACGCATGGTCTAGTTTCTCCTCAAATATGCGAAGCATTAAGCCTTCAGGCTCAGGCCCATGGACTCAAGCTTGTCCTTCACTTCCTCGATCGACTTAACACCGAAGTTACGGATGTTGAGCAGATCGTTCTCCGAGAACTCAACGAGCTGACGGACCGAGTGAATGCTGGCGCGCTTAAGGCAGTTGTAGGAACGGACGGAAAGGTCCAGATCCTCGATCTGCTTGTCCAGCTCGGCGTTGTCGTTGGTGACCTCGGGAGCGAAGATCGAAGCCTCCTCCTCGACCTCGGGGGTCTCGGCAAGGTTCATAAAGGCGGCCATATGCTGGTTGATGATATTGGCAGCCTGGACCACGGCGTCGCGCGGGGCGATGGAGCCGTTGGTCTCGATCTCGAGGACAAGGCGGTCGTAGTCGGTGTGCTGACCGACACGGCAAGCCTCAACGAGCTTGGCGCAACGGGAAACCGGCGAGTACAGCGAGTCGACGTGGATCACACCGATGGGATCGTTGTCGCGCTTGTTGGCCTCGCCAGAAACATAGCCGCGGCCATAGCCGATGCGCATGCTCATGGTGAGATGGCCACCCTCGGTGAGCGTAGCGATGTGCTGCTCGGGGTTGACCAGCTCAAACTCGGACGGAATAAAGAAGTCCGCACCGGTGACCTCGCAGGGGCCGTCAACCGAGATGGTGGCGGTCGCCTCGTCGGTCGTGCCGAGAGCCCTGAAGACAAGACCCTTGACATTCAGGACGATGTCGGTGACATCCTCGACCATGTTAGGGATGGTCATGAACTCGTGCTGCGCGCCATCGATCTGAATAGCCTCGACGGCGGCACCCTCGAGCGAGGACAGAAGAACGCGACGAAGGGAGTTACCCAGCGTATCGCCGTAGCCACGCTCGAGCGGCTCGACGGAGACACGAGCAGACGTCTCGTTGATCTCTTCGACCTGAACCTGAGGCCTAATGAATTCTGACATGTATTACCTCCAGCCTCAGCAGCCCGGATGGACTACTTAGAGTAGAGCTCGACGATGAGCTGCTCGTTGATATCACCGCTGATCTGCTCACGCGTCGGCAAAGCGAGCACGTTACCAGACAGCTTCTCGATATCGACCTCGAGCCAGCCAGGGACCTCAAAGCGCTCGGAGGAAATCAGGGCCTCCTTGATGGGGAGGAGGTCACGGAACTTCTCGCCGACAGCGACGACGTCGCCGGCCTTGACGCGGTAAGACGGGATGTCCACGCGCTTGCCGTTCACGGTGAAGTGACCGTGACGGACGGACTGACGAGCCTCTTTGCGGGTGCGGGCAAAGCCAAGACGGAAGACGACGTTGTCGAGGCGAGACTCAAGGATGATCATGAGGTTCTCACCGGTGACGCCGTTCATCTTACGGGCCTTGTTGAAGTAGCCGTGGAACTGCTTCTCCAGAACGCCATAGATGAACTTGACCTTCTGCTTCTCGCGCAGCTGCATGCCGTACTCAGATTCCTTGCGACGGCGCTTGGGCTGACGGATAGATTCCTTCTTGCTGCTGTAACCGAGCTCAGCGGGATCGATCCCGAGCTGACGGCAGCGCTTAAGAACAGGAGTCCTGTCGATTGCCATATTGATACGATCCTTTCAGTTACACGCGGCGACGCTTCTTGGGGCGGCAGCCGTTGTGCGGAATGGGGGTCTTGTCCTGGATGCTCGAGACCTCGAGGCCAGCAGCCTGGAGGGAGCGGATGGCGGTCTCACGACCGGAGCCGGGGCCCTTGACGAAGACGGAAACCTTCTTCATACCGTGCTCCATGGCCTGCTTGGCAGCAGCCTCGGCAGCCATCTGGGCAGCGAACGGCGTGGACTTACGGGAGCCCTTGAAGCCCACCTGGCCAGCCGACTTCCAGGAAATGACGTTGCCCTGGGGATCGGTGATCGAAACGATCGTGTTGTTGAACGTAGAACGAATGTGAGCCTGGCCCACGGAAATGTTCTTACGGTCCGCGCGCTTCAGACGGGCAGCGCGAACGTTCTTCTTAGCAGTAGCCATCTATCTAGCGCTCCTTATTTCTTCTTCTTAGCACCGATCTGACGCTTCGGGCCCTTGCGGGTACGAGCGTTAGTGTGGGTGCGCTGGCCGCGGACCGGGAGGCCCTTGCGGTGACGAAGGCCGCGGTTGCAGCCGATGTCCATAAGGCGCTTGACGTTCTGGTTGCGCTCACGGCGGAGGTCGCCCTCAACCATGATCTGGTTCTTGTCGATATAATCGCGGATGGCGTTAACCTCATCCTCGGTGAGGTCCTTAACGCGCGTATCCACGTTAACGTTGCACTCGACGCAAATCTTCGTCGCAGTGGTGCGGCCGATGCCGTAAATGTAGGTCAGACCGATCTCAACGCGCTTCTCACGCGGGAGGTCGACACCATTAATACGGGCCAACGTAGTCTCCTCTCTTAACCCTGACGCTGCTTATGACGGGGGTTCTCGCAAATGACGAGGACCTTGCCATGGCGCCTAATGATTTTGCACTTATCGCACATCTTCTTGACCGAAGGACGTACCTTCATCGTTCTTCCTTTCGGTAGCGCTCAAACTACTTCCCTACTATCTACTCGCCCAGCCGCAGGCGTTTAAAACTATGGCTGGTCTTCACACACAATCCGACCGTAGGTTGAGCTAAGCCTGCAGTCGGAAATGGAGTGCGTGTATGCGTGCCGCTATTTGTAGCGATAGGTGATGCGGCCGCGGGTCAGGTCGTACGGGGAAAGCTCCACGACAACCCTGTCACCGGGGAGAATACGGATGTAATTCATTCGGATCTTGCCAGAAATGTTGCACAGAACCGAATGACCGTTCTCGAGCTCGACCTTAAACATGGCGTTGGGCAACGGTTCCTTTACCGTACCCTCGAGCTCAATTGCGTCTTCCTTCTTCACAAGCAATCATCTTTCTCTAGAAAACGACAGCGATTGAGTATTCTACAACACGTATGCACGCATCGTAATAACTTCGTAATGGCTCCACAACTAAGTGGAACTTGTTACATTTCTCCGCCTTGGAGCGAACACCAAGCACCTTGCGCATCCGTGGTGAGAATCACCGGGCCGTCATTGGTAATGGCGACGGTGTTCTCGTAGTGCGCGGCGGGCAGGTGGTCGTTGGTCGTGACGATCCAACCGTCGGAACCCGTGCTCACATGGTTGGAACCCATCGTAACCATCGGCTCAATGGCAATGACCATGCCGGCCTGGAGGCGAACGCCCCTCCCCTTCTTTCCATAGTTAGGAACGTTGGGGTCCTCGTGCATCACGCGGCCGATGCCATGTCCCACATAATCACGAAGCACGCCGTAACCGTGAGACTCGGCGAGGGACTGAACGGCATAACCAACGTCCCCGATATGGTTACCGGGAACAGCCTGCTCGATGGCAGCCTTAAGACAATCGCGCGTGACCTCGCACAAAGCCTTGGCTTCGGGCGTGGGGGTGCCGACGAAAAACGTCCAAGCGTTATCGCCGACCCAACCGTCGACAACGGCTCCCGTATCGATGGAGATGATATCGCCATCGCGCAGGATCATGTCGGGGTTGGGAATACCGTGGACCACGGCATCGTTGATCGATGCGCAAATGGTCCCCGGGAACCCGCCGTAACCCTTAAAGGCCGGGGTGCCGCCATGCATGCGGATAATCTGCTCCGCGAGCTGATCGAGCTCAAAAGTCGAAACGCCGGGACGCACCATGGCTCCAACGTGGCGGAGCGCCATCTTAGATAGCGCTCCTGCCTTCTTCATCTGCTCGATTTGCGTTGCAGACTTAATCTTGATCATAGACCGAGAGCCTCTTTGACATCCCCGTACACGGTCTCGCGAGCCTGGTCACCGTTGACCGACTTGAGCAGACCCTGGCCACGATAGTAGTCGACGAGCGGACTCGTGGACTTCTCGTAGACGTCGAGACGGTTCTTGATGGTCTCGGGCTTGTCGTCGTCGCGCTGATACATCTCGCCTGCGCACTTGGGGCAGGTAGCATCAGCAGCGGTGCCGGTGTAACCGCAGGCGCGGCAGGTGCGACGCGAAGACAGACGATCGATAATGACCTCGGGGGCCACATCGACCAGAAGGGCACAGTCGATCTCGCGACCCATGGCGGAAAGCTCGGAATCGAGCGTCACAGCCTGGGCGGTGTTGCGCGGGAAGCCGTCGAGGATGAAGCCCTGTTGGGCGTCATCGGCGGCAAGGCGCTCCTTGACAAGGTCGATCACGAGCTGGTCGGGAACGAGCTCGCCAGCGTCCATGTACTTCTTAGCCTGAATACCAAGCTCGGTGCCACCCTTGACGGCAGCACGCAGCAGGTCGCCCGTGGAAATATGGGCGACGCCAAACTCGGCGACGAGCTCCTGTGCGACGGTGCCCTTACCGGCACCCGGAGCTCCGAGCAATACGAGGTTCATGAGCAATCCTCCTCTAGCCTATTTAAAGAATCCATCGTAATCATACATCTTGATCTGGCCTTCGAGCTTATCGACCGTGTCGAGCACGACGCCGACCATGATGAGGATGGACGTGCCGCCAAATGCCTGGATCAGATGGTTACCCGTGAAGGAGAAGATGATCGAAGGCACGATGGCGATGAGCGCCAAAAAGACAGCGCTGGGAAGCGTAATCTTGTTGAGCGCGTTCTTGATGTAGGCCGCGGTAGCCCTACCCGGACGCACGCCCGGAATAAAGCCGCCCTGCTTCTTAAGGTTGTCGGCCGTGTCATCGGGGTTAAACACCATGGAGGTGTAGAAGTACGCGAAGAACACGATGAGGACAACATTAAGCACCCAGTTGAGCCAACCGGTCGAAAGCGCAGAGGCAACTGCCTGGATCCAGCCGATGCCGGGGAAGAACACGGCAATCTGAGCCGGGAAATACAGCAGCGCCGAAGCGAAGATGATCGGCACGACACCCGCGGTGTTGACCTTGATGGGCAGGTAGGTGGTCTGGCCACCCATCATGCGACGGCCCACGACGCGCTTAGCGTAGGAGACCGGAATGCGGCGCTGGCCGCGCTCAAGGAAAACAATCAGCGGGATAACCAGCAGGATGATGGCGCAGATAATCACCATGGTGATGATGCCACCGGCATTGCCCTCGGTGCTGGAGAAGATAGCCTGCGGCAGACCGGCCATGATGTTCGCAAAGATGATCAGCGACATGCCATTGCCGATACCGCGCTGGGTGATGAGCTCACCAATCCACATGATCAGCATGGCGCCCGCAGTGAGCGTGCCGACGATCATGAGGTCGAAGATGATCTCGGGAGCGCCGGCGCCATTAAAGCTGATGCCGAAGCTCTTAAAGAGGAAGAGGTAACCCACGGAGTTGAGGATTGCCAGAGCCAGGGTGAGGTAACGCGAATACTGCGTAATCTTGGTCTGACCGACCTCGCCCTCGCGGGCAAGCTCATGCAGGGAAGGCACAACGGCCTGGAGCATCTGGAGGATGATCGAGCTGGTGATGTAAGGCATGATGCCCAGCGAAAACACCGACACATAGCTCAAAGCGCCGCCAGAGAAAAGATTCAGGAGGGCCATAGCACCTGCGGCGACCGAATTGTTATCGGTCGAGAAAAGGCCCAGCATCCCCTGGAAGGGAATGCCGGGCACAGGAACGTGCGCACCAATGCGGTACACGACGAGCATAGCTATGGTAAAAAGAATCTTTTCGCGCAATTCTTTGATGCGGAAAGCATTCTTAAGACCATTTAGCACGGCAGCTCGACCTTTCCGCCGGCGGCCTCGATCTTGGCCTGCGCAGAAGCGCTGACCTTGTCGACCTTGACCGTGAACTTCTTGGTGAGCTCACCATTGCCGAGCACCTTGACGGGCTCGAACTCGCTCTTGGTGATGCGAGCGGCCTTAAGAGCGGCACCGTCGATCACAGCGCCGTCCTCGAACTTGCGCTCGAGACGCTCAACGTTAACAGCGGTGTACTCGATACGACGGGGGTTGCGGAAGCCCGGAAGCTTGGGCAGGCGCATAGCCAGCGGAGTCTGGCCACCCTCGAAACCGGCACCCTTGGTGCCGCCAGAGCGGGAACCCTGGCCCTTCTGACCGCGGCCAGAAGTGGTGCCGTGACCAGAAGAATTGCCACGGCCGACGCGCTTGCGGTTCTTGGTGGAACCGGGCGCGGGAGTAAGATCGTGAAGCTGCATTTGCTACTCCTCTACAATCTCGACAAGGTGCTTGACCTTGAAGATCATGCCGCGGACGGACTCGTTGTCAGCAATCTCGCGAACCTCGCGGATCCTGTGGAGACCGAGGGCACGGACAGTACGGACCTGGTCCTGCTTGCAACCGTTGGTGCTGCGGACCTGCTTGATCTTGATGGTGTCAGCCATGCTTAGTTCTCCTTACCGACGAACATCTCGGAGACCGTCAGGCCACGGCGAGCCGCGACGTCCTCAGGGCTGGAGAGCTCCTTGAGGCCCTCGACGGCAGCCTTGATGATGTTGAGGCCGTTGTCGGTACCGAGGGACTTGGACAGGACGTTCTTGATGCCAGCAAGCTCGAAGAGGGGACGCACAGCGCCGCCGGCGATAACGCCGGTACCCTCGACAGCGGGCTTGATGATGATGCGGCCGGCACCAAAGTGACCGAGAACCTCGTGCGGAATGGTGCCCTGATCGGTCACCGGCACGTGGAACATGTTCTTCTTGGCATCGAGAGACGCCTTGGAGATGGCCATGGGCACCTCAGCGGACTTGCCCATGCCAACGCCGACGTTGCCCTTGCCGTCGCCAACGACGACGAGAGCGACGAGGCTCATGCGACGACCACCCTTGACGGTCTTCGACACGCGGTTGATGTAAACGACGCGCTCCTCGAACTCGGAGGCCTCGCGCTGCTGCTTCTGATTACGAGCCATGTGCTACATACCTCCTAGAACTCGAGACCGGCGGCACGAGCACCGTCGGCGAGGGCCTTGACGCGGCCATGGTAGATACGGCCACCGCGATCGAAGGCGACCTTGGTGATGCCGGCCTCGATGGCGCGCTTGCCAACGAGCTGACCGACCTTTTCCGCAGCCTCCTTGTTCGAGGTGTGGGTGCCCTTGAACTCGGCCTCGAGGGTCGAGGCAGAGACGAGCGTCAGGCTGGAGCCCTTGCTGTCGTCGATGATCTGGGCATAGATGTTGGCGTTAGTACGGGTCACGCGAAGACGCGGACGCTCGGAGGTACCCGAGACCTTGCCGCGAACACGACGCTGACGACGCTTGAGGCCTTCCAGCTTCGCCTTATGCTTGTTCATACGTAAACTCCTAAAAAGGTTGATCTTGCCAGCACCTGACGGGGTGCTGGTCTTATGCGAGTGAGTCGGTTACGACTACTTGGCGGCCTTACCCAACTTGCGGCGGATGTGCTCGCCAACGTAGTGGATACCCTTGCCCTTGTAAGGCTCGGGAGGACGATGGCCGCGGATCTCAGCGGCGATCTGACCGACCTGCTGCTTGTTGATACCCTTGACGTTCACGTGGGTGTTGTCGGGAACCTCGAAGGTGATGCCCTCGGGAGCCTCGACGATCACGGGGTGCGAGAAGCCGAGGGAGAACTCGAGGTTCTTGCCCTTCTGCTGCACGCGGTAACCGACGCCGGCGAGCTCGAGCTTCTTCTCGAAGCCCTCGGAAACGCCAACAACCATGTTGTGGATGAGGGCACGGGTGAGGCCGTGGCGGGCACGGGTCTCACGCTCGTCGTCGGGACGGGAAACGGTGAGGACGTTGTCCTCGACGTTGATAGCGAGCTTCTCAAAGACATCGAGCTCGAGCTGGCCCTTGGGGCCCTTGACGACAACGTTGTTGCCGTTGACTGCCACTTCGACTCCGGCGGGAATCTGGACAGGCTTATTACCGATACGAGACACGGTGATCTCCTTTCCTTCTACCTACCGAGCGAATTACCAGACGTAAGCGATGATCTCGCCGCCGACGTTGTGCTTGCGAGCATCGCGGTCGGTCATGACGCCATGGCTGGTGGAAATAATGGCGGTACCAAGGCCACCGCGGACGCGGGGCATGTCGGCAACGCCAGTGTACTTACGCAGGCCCGGCTTGGAAATGCGGCGGATGCCGTTGATGACCTTAGCCTTCTTGGGACCATACTTAAGCGTGATGTGCAGAGTCTTCTGGGGAACGGTGTCCTCGACATCGTAGCCCTCGATGTAGCCCTCCTCGTGCAGAACACGAGCGATCTCGACGAGCTTCTTGCTGCTCGGCATGGAGACCGTGGCCTTGTTCACAGAGTTAGCGTTACGGATGCGCGTAAGCATATCTGCGATCGGGTCTGTAAGGTTCATACAGATTCTCCTTCGTTCTTGATGAACACGTGCTCTTGGTTCTTCGCCGCCCTTAACGGCAAAGCCTTTTTAGCGCGTTTTCCCTGTTCCAAACTGATGCTTGAAACGCTGGTAGTGACTTACCAGCTGGCCTTCTTAACGCCGGGAAGCTCGCCCTTGAGTGCAAGCTCGCGGAAGCAGACACGGCACAGGCCGAACTTGCGGTACACAGAGTGCGGACGGCCGCAGCGCTGGCAGCGCGTGTACTCACGAGTAGAGAACTTCTGCTTGCGATTGCACTTGACGATCATCGATGTCTTAGCCACTTATATCCTCCTCACATAGAGTATTGTTCGCCCCAAGCGCCGCCCCCTTGTGGGAACGGCGCTTATAGGGCAGGTGAACCTATTTCTTGAACGGGAAACCGAAGGCGTCCAGAAGGGCCTTGGCCTCCTCATCGGTGTTGGCGGTGGTCACGAAAGTGATGTCCATACCGCGCTGGTGATCGACGGAGTCGAAGTCGATCTCGGGGAAGATGAGCTGCTCGGTGACGCCCATGGAGAAGTTACCACGGCCGTCGAAGCTCTTGGCGGAGATGCCGCGGAAGTCGCGGATACGGGGGATCGCGACGGAGGTCAGACGATCGAAGAACTCCCACATACGGTCGCCACGCAGGGTAACCTTGCAGCCGATCGGCATACCAGCGCGCAGGCGGAAGGTAGCGATGGACTTACGGGCACGGGTAATCATCGGCTGCTGGCCGGTGATGGCGCGCAGGTCGCGCACGGCACCGTCGATGGCCTTGGAATCGGTAGCGGCCTCGCCGACACCCATGTTCACGACGATCTTCTCAAACTTGGGGATCATCATGACGTTCTCGTACTGGAACTTGTCCTGAAGCTGCTGCTTGACCTCGTTGTTGTACTTGGTCTTCAGACGCGGCACATACTTCTCTTCTGCCATTGTTCACTCCTTCTTGGGGTTTTAAGCACGGGGCGTGGCCACGGTGGGTTGTCCTCGTGCCTCCTGACTGCATCCGCACCGCTCATGGCATTTTGCGGTTTGGACTCGACGCAGCAGGAGCCGACAAAACAATCGGTACTATACGCGCATCGGGAGCGTATTTCCAGAAAAACCTCGTCTGCCTGCACAACTCCACAACTCCCCCGCACAAATGGGTCCCAAAAAGCTGTTGCGGTGAAATAGGGACTGTTTGGCGGCCTAACAGGCTTAAACAGTCCGTATTTCACCGCAACTTATTGGTGGGGATGCGATTAGCGCTTGCGGGGGACGAGTTTGGTGCGGCGCAGGTGGATCATCTCGGCGGCGATGGAGATGGCGATCTCCTCGGGGTCCTCGGCCTGAATGGCAACGCCGATCGGAAGGTGCAGCTCGTCGATCTGGTCCTGTGTAAAGCCTTCCTGCTCCAGGCGGGCACGCACAAAGGCCGTCTTGCGACGCGAACCCAGACAGCCCAGGTAGGCAGGCTTGGCACGCATGGCCTGAATCACCACGTCGATATCGGACTTGTGGCCTGCTGTGGCCACGACCACCAAGTCGCGCGGGCCGATGGGGCACTGCTTGCTCAGGTTCTTGTAGTCGACCAGACGACGGTCGTAGACACCGGGCACCCAATCGGGGGTCAGCGTGCCGGGACGGTCGTCGCACGTCACGACGGCAAAGCCCGCCGCCGTGAGCACCCGCGCCGTCGCGGCGCCCACGTGGCCGCAGCCAAAGATGTAGGTCAGGCCCTCGGGGCAGAGCGTCTCGATGTGCGCCGCGGGAATCTCAGAGGCCGCGTTGGTGTAGGTGACCTTACTCCCCTCCTCCACCAGCGAAAGCCCGGGGCAGCCGGCAATGGTATGGCGCGATGCCTCGCCATGGTACTCGGCCACATCGCCCTCGAGCGCGCTCGCGATAAACGGCTCAAAGTCGATGACGAAGTCGCCGATGCGCCGATAGACCAAGACGTCGGCAATTTCCTGAAACAACGGTGCCTGGGTCGCATCCAGATGCAGATAGCACAGGCAGATGGCTCCGCCGCAGATCATGCCGGTATCGGAGTTCTCGCCGCCCATGGTGTAGCGGACCAGACGCGATTGCCCCGCGGCCAGCAGCTCTCGCGCCTCGTCCAGCGCAAAGAGCTCGATCTTGCCGCCGCCGATG
The DNA here is from genome assembly GCA_014871645.1 of Collinsella sp. Taxonomy (GTDB): domain Bacteria; phylum Actinomycetota; class Coriobacteriia; order Coriobacteriales; family Coriobacteriaceae; genus Collinsella. Next base: position 144,775 of record WGSN01000001.1, on the reverse strand, counting down.
GTGCCCGCCTGGCTGCCGTCGGCAAAGACGACCATCCAGGCGCCCACGCCGCGCGGCGACGACCCCGCCGTGCCGGCCACGACCACGAGCTCGCACGTCTCGCCAGCACGCAGGGCGACAAGCGCCGCATTCACAACATCGAGCTTTTCCATTGCCGCCTTCTATCCTCTAAAGATATCGGTGAGCATAGCGAGTGCCTCGAGCACGCCGCCGCCGACCGACGTCGCCTTGTCCGAAATGTAGTTGATATAGCTGGCATCGCCGCGCGGATCGGCATCGGCGCATTTAAAGCCCTCGGTCACCTGCACGCCGTTCGCCAAAAGCCCGCGCAGACAGCCATCGATCTGCGTGCGCATGGGCGTATCGCCCGCGTAGCCAATCACGTCTCCGGCGCGCACGATGTCGCCGATTGCGCGGTCGGACCGAAACACGCCGGCGGCGGGGCTGTGGATTACGCGCTCCTTGCCATAGCCGGCGATAATGCCCGGCACGCCCGTGTTGGGCTGGGGCGAACCTTGGGTAATGACACGGCCCAAGAAATGCCCGCGCATGGTCTCGACCACGGCGTCGCAATCAACCGGCGCGGTAAAGCCCGGCCCCACGGCGATGACGGCAGGCGCCATGTCGCGCGTGGTACCCAGGTTGCGCTTGGCCAAAATCGCGTCGACCACGGCGGCGGGTTTAAGCTCATCGAGCATCTTGGCCTGGGGGTCTACCACGACGGCGACGTCTCCGGCCTCGGTAATTGCAAGCGCCTCTGCCGGCGTCTGCGCCAAGCGAGCGCGAATGCCCTCGACCTGGACCTCGCCCAGGCGAATGGCCTCGCAAAAACTGATTGTGCGGCGGATGCACGTGGGAACCGCGATATCGGCCATAACGACCGACACGCCGGCGCGCACCAAACGGGCGGCGACGCCCGTGGCGATATCGCCGGCGCCGCGAACATAAACGAGCATTCCCGGGGCACCTCCCTGTGCTACGGTTTGAGCAGAGCAAAAGCGGTTCGACCGCTACTCTGATGATTATTTATTATCACAGTATTATACGGCGGTGAACAGATGGAAACGGTTAGCGGCAATCTTGCCTCGGCGCTCAGGATCGAGCCGGGCATTACCGCGATTATCGGCAGCGGCGGCAAGTCGACGTTGCTCAAAACGCTGGGTCTTGAGCTCATGCGCGCTGGCGGCCGCGTGCTCCTCTGCACCACCACGCATATGCTTCCCGTTGCCGGCGTGCCATGGGACGGGTCGAATCGTCGCCTGGACGCCGCGCCTTGGAAGCCGGGCGCCTCGCATGTCCCCGGTTGCACCTGCGAGGCCTGCGCGGGCCTTGCACGCGGAGGCATCTGCCAGGCAGGCGTCTTGGACCCGGAGACAGGCAAGCTCTCCGCCCCCGCCGAGCCACTCGGCGGGCTGGCACAGCGCTTTGACTATGTGTTGGCCGAGGCAGACGGTAGCAAGCGACTCCCGCTCAAGGCGCATGCCGCCTGGGAGCCGGTAATTCCCGCCGGCACGGCCAACGTCATCTGGCTCGTCGGCGCCTCGGGACTCAGCAAGCCCATCAACGAAGCCGTCCACCGCCCCGAGCTCTTTTGCGAGCGTTGCGGCTGCGAGCTCACCGACATCGCCACGCCCGAGCGCGTCGCCCAGGTGCTCAATGCCGAGATGCAGGCGCTGAAACTCAGCACCGCACGCGTCATGCTCAACCAAGTCGACACGCTCAGCGACCCCACGATGGCCGACCGCTTCGAGGCAGCTCTCGACCGCCCCGTCGTCGCCAGCAGCCTCAAGTAGCCGGCCCCATCTCCTCAGTTGCGGTGAAATACGGACTGTTTGGCCGCCCGACGGCCGCAAACAGTCCGTATTTCACCGCAACTGAGGAGGGGACACGGCATCTTTGCTGCTAGCGGGGCACGTAGCGGCCGGGTTGGGCTCCGGTGGGCTCGCCATCGCGCGCCACCAGCACGCCGTTCACAAACACGGCCTTGGCGCGGCCATGTGCCTCAAAGCCCTCGAGCGGCGTGTAGTCCACGGCCTGATGCTGTGTCGCGGCGCTGATTGTCCAGCGCGCTTTGGGATCCCACACGCACACATCGGCATCGGCGCCCTCGGCAAGACAGCCCTTGCGCGGGTACATGCCAAACACGCGCGCCGGGTTCTCGCTCATCAAGCGGCACAGATCCTCGGGTCCCAGCTGTCCCTCAAAGCTCGTGGCAATCGCGACGGGACGATGCTCCACGCCGGGCCCGCCGTTGGGAATCGCGCGGAAATCGTCGCGCCCGCGGTCCTTTTGCCCGTGCAGGTTAAAGCTGCAATGATCGGTCGCAATCGTATCGATCTCGCCGGCCACAAGCGCCTCGCGCAGCGCGGCACGGTCGCCGGCATGGCGCAGCGGCGGGCTCATCACGTACTTGGCGCCCGCAAAGCCGTCCTCGCCCTGCTCCAGATAGCAGGTGTCGTCGAGCATCAGATACTGAGGGCAGGTCTCGACATAGATATTCTTCTGCCCGCGCGCCTTGGCCGCACGAATGGCCTCGAGCCCCAACTTGGTCGAAAGGTGCACCACGTTGACTGGGGCGTCGCCGGCCAGGTGCGCCAGATACAGCAGGCGGCTCACGGCTTCGGCCTCACACACGTCCGGGCGGCTGAGCGCATGCCCCTCGGGTCCATGAATCCCCTGCTCGTACACGCGCTTCTGCAGCTCATTCACCAGCGTACCGTTCTCGCAATGCACGCACAGTATGCCGCCAATACGCTTGAGCTCCTCGAGCACCTCGAGCGTCTCGGCATCGTCCAGGCGCAAATGATCGTAGGCAAAGTAGGTCTTAAACGACGATACGCCCGCCTCGCGCATAGCCGAAAGATCGGCGCGGTTGCGTTCATTCCACTCGGCGAGTGCCATATGAAAGGCGTAGTTGGCCGTGCAGGTTCCGTCGGCACGGCGATGCCACTCGGCCAAGGCATCGGGCATGGTCACGCCGCGATCAGCCGTCGCGTAGTCCACGATGGTCGTCGTACCGCCGCAGGCAGCCGCACGCGTGCCGGTTTCAAAGCTATCGGCTGTCCAATCCATGCCAGTCCAGCACTGCATGTGCGTGTGGCCGTCGATAAAGCCGGGAAACACCCAGCAGCCCGCGGCGTCCTCGACGGTATCGTCGGCGCCCGGCTCAATCGCTGCGGCAATCCGCACAATCTTATCGCCCTCCATGGCAAGATCGGCGCGGCGAAGCCCCTGGGGCGTCACGAGCGCGCCGTTTTTGATGATGATCATAATTGCTCCTTATTGATTGATGCAGTTGGCCACGCGATCAAAATACGAGCAGGCGGCGATATGCTCCGTTATGCGTTGCTGTCCCTTGGCGGTATCGACGTCCCACAGCTCGTAGGCACGCGCCTCGACCAGCACCACGTCGGTACGGTCCTTGAGGATCGAACCGCCGCCGTCCTTGCCCTCAAGACACATAAGTGCATCGAACAGTTCCGCCGGAAAGAGCACCGGGCTCGAAGGCTCACCGTTGCACGCAAGACGCACCGGATGTTTGCGGCCACACTCGTCAAACGCACGAACCATAGCCTCAAAAGAACCCGAACTCACGAGCGGCTGGTCGCCCGGCAAAAAGAGGCAACCTTTCCAGTTGCGTTCGACTCCCCATGAAAGGCCCGCACGGACGCTTTCGCTGCGCAGCTCGCCATCGTGCAGCACACACGGGCAATGCTTGTCCTCGCAAATCTGAGCGACCTCGGGCCAACGCGTCGAAACCACGACGTCAAAGCCCCGGGGAACCGAATCGATGGTCCGGGCAATCAGCGGCTCGCCATAGATATCGGCGAGCATCTTGTTAGAGCCAAACCGCTTGCCCTCGCCCGATGCCATAATGACGCATCCAAGTTTCATGGTGATACCTCCCCTGAAACCATCGTACCCATAACTCGCGCCGCGGGCATCCACATCGAAAGCGCTTATCCCGCACGCCCGCGATGCAAAAAAGGGGCACCCCGCCGGTTGGCAGAGCGCCCCCTTTACATGGCTTACCTCAACCCAGCTTTAGGCCTGGAACCAACGGGCGGTGTTGCGCTCGTCGAGGGCCTTGAGGGTAGCGGCGGGATCGGCAACCTTCTGCAGGAACATCATGGCAGCGATGGCATACGGCTTGTAGCTGGCCTCCTTGTACATGCCCACGCGGTGCATGTCGAAGACGTCGGCGTTGACCTCGCCGTGCTCGCAAGAGACACCGGAGATGTCGGCGGGCAGCGGGTGCATAAAGATGGTGTCCTGGCCGTTGGCAGTCTTCTCCATGAGCTCGGTCGTGGAGCACCAGTCCTGATGGGTGGCGTTCTGGGCGAGCAGCTCCTTCTCGAGCGCTGCGATGCCGGCGTCGTCGCCCTCGGCGTACAGGTTGGTGCGCTTCTCCATGGCGGCAAACGGAGCCCAGCTCTTGGGGATCACGATGTCGGCGCCCTCGAAGGCCTCGGCCATGGTGTTGACCTGCTTAAAGGTGGTGCCGGACTCGGCGGCATAGCCCTTGGCGCGCTCGACGACCTCGGGCATGAGGTCGTAGCCCTCGGGGTGAGCCAGGGTGACGTCCATGCCAAAGCGGGGCAGCAGGCTGATCAGCGACTGCGGGCAGGACAGCGGCTTGCCGTAAGAGGGCGAATAGGCCCAGGTGACGGCAACCTTCTTGCCCTTGAGGTTCTCGAGGCCACCAAACTCGTTGATGAGGTAGAGCATGTCGGCAGAGGACTGCGTGGGATGATCGGAGTCGGACTGCAGGGAGATGAGCGTGGGACGGTGATCCAGAACGCCATCCTCGTAAGCCTGCTGGACAGACTCGGAGACCTCAGCCATGTAGGCGTCGCCCTTGCCGATGTACATGTCATCGCGGATGCCGATGACGTCGGCCATGAAGGAGATCATGGTAGCGGTCTCGCGGACGGTCTCGCCGTGAGCGATCTGGGACTTCTTCTCGTCCAGGTCCTGCAGCTCAAGGCCGAGCAGGTTGGCGGCCTTAGAGAAGGAGAAGCGCGTACGGGTGGAGTTGTCGCGGAACAGCGAGACGGCCAGGCCCGAATCGAAGATCTTGGACGAAACGTTGTTCTCGCGCAGCTCGCGCAGAGCGTCGGCGACGATGTAGAGCGCCTTGAGCTCATCGGTGGTCTTATCCCAGGTGTGCAGGAAGTCGCTGCCGTACATACCCTTAAAGTCGAGGCCGTTCAGCTGCTCGACGAGCTCGGTAAACTTGGCGTCCATGGAAATGTCCTTTCTAAAGATGAAACGATCGCAATGAGTAGATGTGCTCCGGCATGCGCGTGTGGCTAGAACATGCAGAGCACCATGACGAGGACCCGCTACCGTTGAGGAAGCATGGGAGATAACGACCGCGGGCCCCAAGTCAACAGGGGGTGCCGGGGGCATAAACTGTCCCCGGCTCAACAAGATCGAGGAATGGGACTAGTCGATCTTGTTGTTGGTCAGACCGGCGCGGAACACGGTGGCGTCGCCATCGGCCTGGCTCGGATCGTAGAGGTTCAGGGCAGCCACATACATGGCGGCAGCGGTGACCAGGTCGTCCTTGTAGGTGACCTCGTTGGGAGCGTGAGCCTGAGACTCGGCACCCGGGCCAAAGCCCACGCAGGGGATGCCGTAGCGGCCCTGGATGGAGACGCAGTTCGTGGAGAAGGTCCACTTGTCGCACAGCGGGCGACCGGTGCGCTTGTCCATGCTGGGCTCGCAGCCGATGCGCTCGTCACCAAACATGGCCTTGTGGGCGTCGACGAGGGCCTTGACGTGCGGAGCGGTCTCCTTGTTGATCCACGTGGGGAAGTAAGCCTCGGTCTCGTAGACCTCGCCGGTCCAGGACGGACGATCGTACATGTACATGGAGACCTTCACGTCGTCGCCGTACTTCTTGGCGGCCGGCAGGTTGCGGATCTCGTCCAGGCAGGACTCCCAGGTCTCGCCGGCGGTCATGCGACGGTCGATGGAGATGGCGCAGGAATCGGCCACGGCGCAGCGGCTGGGGCTGGTGTAGAAGATCTGGCTGACGGTGCAGGTGCCGCGGCCCAGGAAGCGGGCATCCTCGAAGTGCTCGGGGTTGTACTTGGGGTCGAGCATCTTGACGAGGCCCTTGATGTCGGTCGACTCGTCGCAGCCGTTGTTGTTGAGGGCGCGGACGTCGGCGATGATGTCGGCCATCTTGTAGATGGCGTTGTCGCCGCGGTCGGGAGCGGAGCCGTGGCAGGAGGTACCGTGAACGTCGACGCGGATCTCCATGCGGCCGCGGTGACCGCGGTAGATGCCGCCGTCGGTGGGCTCGGTGGAAATGACGAACTCGGGCTTAATGCCGTCCTTGTTGTAGATGTACTGCCAGCACATGCCGTCGCAGTCCTCTTCCTGGACGGTGCCGACGACCATGATCTTGTAGCCCTCGGGGATGAGGCCCATGTCCTTCATCATCTTGGCAGCGTAGGTAGCAGAAGCCATGCCGCCCTCCTGGTCGGAGCCGCCGCGGCCGTAGATGATCTCGTCGGTCTCGTAGCCCTCATAGGGATCGGCATCCCAGTTCTCGATGTTGCCGATGCCGACGGTGTCGATGTGGGAGTCGATGGCGATGATCTTGTCGCCCTCGCCCATAAAGCCCATGACGTTGCCCAGACCGTCGACCTTGACCTCGTCATAGCCAAGGCTCTCCATCTCGGCCTTGATGCAGGCGACAACCTCACCCTCCTCGCAGGACTCAGAGGGATGGGAAATCATAGCGCGCAGGAAACGAGTCATATCAGCACGATGAGACTCAGCAGCAGCCTTGATAGCGTCGAAATCGAGTTCTTTAGCCATTGTTCATAACCTTTCAAACGAAGGAATCTACCTGTGAGGTGGCGGAGCGATACCTATTTACTCCGCCCCAACGATTAGCAAGTGGGATATTCGCCTTCCCAAACAATGCGGCGATACTGGTCGGGATCGGTGTCGCCCTCGGTGGAGAAGCAGAGCACGGAGCTCGTCTTGTCCAGGCCGATGAGTTCCTTGAGCTCGGCGTACTCGGGATCGAGCATGAGGGTCTCGACCAGGCCGGTGGTCACAGCGCCGGACTCGCCGGAGATGACGCGCGGGTCGCCCTTCTCGGGAGCGCCCAGGGTGCGCATGCCGCGAGCGGTGACCCAGTCGGGGCAGGACACGAAGGCGGTGGCGTGGTTGCGCAGGATATCCCAGCCCAGAATGTTGGGCTCGCCGCAGCACAGACCGGCCATGATGGAGGGCATGTCACCGTCCACGATGCGCGGATCGCCGTCGCCGGCGGCAGCGCCCTTGTACAGGCAGGCAGCAGGCGCGCACTCAACCACGACGAAGGTGGGCGGGTTATCGGGATACAGGTTGGTGAAGTAGCCCACCACGGCGCCGGCGAGCGAACCCACGCCAGCCTGGACAAACACGTGCGTCGGGCGGTTGATGGCCATCTCGCGCAGCTGCTCGGCAGCCTCGGAAGCCATGGTGCCGTAACCCTCCATGATCCAGGACGGGATCTTCTCGTAGCCCTCCCAGGCGGTGTCCTGAACGATGACGCCACGCTCGCAGGCGTCGGCCTCGGCGGCAGCCATGCGCACGCACTCGTCGTAGTTGACCTCTTCGATGGTCACCGTTGCGCCCTCGGCGGCGATGTTATCGAAGCGGGGCTTGGTGGAACCCTTGGGCATGTGCACGACAGCCTTCTGGCCCAGCTTGTTGGCAGCCCATGCCACGCCGCGGCCATGGTTGCCATCGGTGGCGGTAAAGAAGGTGGCCTGGCCAAAGTCCTTGGCAAGCTGATCGGAGGTCAGGTAATCGAAGGTGCACTCGGCAACGTCCTTGCCGGTCTCGTCGGCAATGTAGTTGGCCATGGCAAACGAGCCGCCCAGGACCTTAAAGGCGTTGAGGCCAAAGCGATAGCTCTCGTCTTTAACGCACAGGTTGGACAGGCCCAGGCGCGCGGCCTGGCCGTCCAGGCGGGCAAGCGGAGTGACGGTGTACTGGGGGAACGACTGGTGGAAGGCGCGGGCCTTCTTCACGTGGTCGAGACTCATGATTCCCAAGTGCTTGTCATCGCTCTTGGGCATCGTGTTGCTCGCCCACTGGATCTTATCGGCCATACGGTGAACTCCTTAAGTTCTCTCTTGCCGGCCCCCGCATACGCGTTTCAGCCCGATCCCATTCACACGGCTGAACTTTTATGTGGATGCCAAACAAAAAGTTTGTTAGTAATGTTCTATCACACTTTTTGATTGGCATACCTAACGAATTGTTTGTTGCCGTAATCGGTACTTTTTCGCCGCCGAACGGTCATGAATTGCCTTGTTGATGGATTTGTTTGCGGTCAAGTGTGGTTTATGGCAAAGTGTGCCCAAACTAATTTTTAGGAAGGCACCCATGACCCCCGCACAGATTGAGTTTTACAAGCGCCTCGCACACGGTCTGGCGCTCCAATTTGGCCCCAACTGCGAAGTCGTCGTCCACGATCTGGAGACCGAGGACGTGGACCACTCCATCGTAGTGATCGAAAACGGCCACGTCAGCGGGCGCAAACTGGGTGACGGCCCCAGCCATATCGTGTTTGAGTCCATGCACGAGGGCGCCACCGATGTACACGACCGCGAGCCGTACCTCACTAAAACCACCGACGGTAAGCTGCTCAAATCGTCGACGATCTTTATCCGCAACGACGAGGGCAAGCCCGTCGGCATTTTGGGCATCAACTTTGACATTACGCTCATGAAGGCTTTTGAGCGTTCGCTCGACGCCTTTACCGGCACCGGCGGCACGGGCTACACCGAGCCCGAGCCCATTACCAAGAACATCGGCGACCTGCTCGAGGACCTGCTGCACGAGTGCGAGCAGTTTGTGGGCAAGCCCGCGGCACTCATGACCAAAGACGAGCGTATTCGTGCCATTGGCTACCTCGACCGTCGCGGCGCCTTCCTCATTTCCAAGTCGAGCGAGCGCGCCTGCGAGTTCTTTGGCATCTCCAAGTACAGCTTCTATAGCTACCTCAATGAGGCCAAGGCGGCGGCCGGCGACAAGTAGGCACTCGCCTAGATTGCCCCTCCCCTTTTGGGCGCGAGTTCTGGAAAGCGCGAATCCAAGACCGAGCCGCTTGGGAAGTTCCATATAATCGATGTCATTAGTATTTCGAAAGGATGGAACAGAATGGCGTTGAGCAAGGCATCATGCATCGGTCGCGGATTGATTCCGGCAATTGGTGGACATGTGCACCGCATGTTCGATGAGGGTGAAGACGACCTGTTTTCGCTGAGCCTTGACGACGTGATGGACGATCGCCCGTGGACCGCCGACGAACTCATGGGCGGCGGCGGGGCTCGCCCGTCAAGCCCCAATCCCGCACTTGCGCCTAAGTCCGCACCTGCGCCGACTCCTGCGCAGTCGCCTGTTTCGACGCCCGCGCCTACGCCCGCACCCACTTCGGCGCCCACACCCGCTCCCCGTCCCGCAAGCGACCCGTCCGAGACGGCGGCATTTCTCGCTGCAGCGACGCAGGGCAAATCGGCCGACAGCACCGTTATGTACAGCGCCCAGCAGTTGCCTGTTCCTGCGGCACGCAAGCCTCCGGTCGCAAGGCTCGATGAGCCCGTTGCCCGTCAGGTTGCCTACGATTCCTGGGCTGCAACCGATCTGGATGAGACCTCTACCGGCATGCCGGCGCTCGATGTTCCAGTTAACCCGCTTTTTGCCGCCAACACGAGCGCCGCGGACTATGAGGGCGGTGCGGCATATTCCGGTTATTCCGATGGCTATGCTGGCACCGGTCGCATCGAGACCGAGGATTATGGCACCGCATCGGGCGATTATCTCAACGATCCGTACGCCGCCACGCCTGCACCGGAATATGACCCGGAGGCCGCGTCCGCGCCGGCGTATACCAAAAGCACGGGCGAAGAGCGCTTCGCCGATTATTACGCCGAGGAAAAGGCGCTGCGTTTCTCGGAATTTCCGCAGGCAGTCAAGGTTGCCTTTATCGCCATTGTCATTGCCCTGCTCGGTGTCATTGCGTTTGAGGGATTCCAGCTGTTCCGCGGCCCCACCCAAGCGGAGTCGGAGACCCAGCAAAAAGAGGACGATAACCAGTACCTGGATATCAACACCCTCAAGGGCGACCCCAACGACGAGGACGACGAATAACAAATGCCAAAAATTGAGGGTCGTAGACCAGATCAACCCCGTGCGCTCATTGCCGCACGGGGTTGATCTTTGTCCGCGCGTGCTGATAGACTCCATCGTGCCCGCAAGCAGCGGGCGCGTTTTATCCAGAGTCGGGGTAGAGAGTTGGCTCCACGATCCCGACGCCAACCGGCCAAGAGGCACGGTGGCCCTGCCAACATCGATGAAAGGAGTCCGTATGGACAATTTCTCTGTGCGCAGTGAGCGCAACTTCCACAACCTAGCCGCCAAGCCAAAACGAATGCATCTTCTGGACAAGCCGAACGGCTATGCCTCGGCCATGGTCAAGAGCAGTCTCCCCCACCAGATGCGCTTTACCGTGCAGGCGCTCGAGAAAGAGCTCTACACCGCCGGCGACCCGCACGTACTGCAGATCAAGCTGCTTGGAGACGACTCGCGCGAGCTGTCTAGCTGGAAGCTGTTTGCCGACGGCACGTGCGTCGCAAGCGGTTCGGGTGACTTTGCCCGCGAGTGCTTCTGCGAGGGAGCTGAGGTGTTTCTGGACCTGTGTCGCGACGCCGTCGAGACTGCCGAGCTGTGCCAGTGGAGCGAGAGGGAGTACGCGCTGTTGGGTGCCGCGCGCGGGATTGCGGGGGGGTGTAGGAACAGAAGCCTCATGACGGTGGCCTCAGCTGGAATGACGTATCGCTCGATAAATGATCTCAACAACGTAGCCGATGCGCCGCATTTCACCTCAAAGGCATTGAGCGATCAGGAGGCGTCCAGCATTTCTTTGATATCCCCAATTGATTGTTCCGAGAAAGTCTCTTCATGTCCTTATAATCGCCCTTACGAGAAACGTGGACGAGACAGGCGTCCATATGCCGTCTCTAAACTAACGAGCCGTTCGCGGAAAGAACATCTGGCTAGCATGGGCCAAAGATATACTGGTATCGCTGCAACAATTATGGAAGATCGGCACCACCAATGACCTCCTTGAAATTCTCCAGGCGCTTCGCGCTTAGCCTGCTCGCCTCGCTGTCCGCCACCGTAGCGCTTGCTTTGCCCTCAACCGCCCTAGCCGCGTCGGACCCGAACCCGCCCAGCATCTCCAACGTGACGATATCCGCGACGACAGTCACGGCCGGCTCCACGCTGCATGTCGGCTATAGCGTCGATGACCCTGACGGGGTACGGTCCGTCACGCCCATAGTCGAAGTCCTTGTCGAAAACGATACCGGAGACCATGGAATCAGTTCCCGTCTCGCCTTCTCGTCGACCGGCAACACGACCGCGGGCTTCGATATCTCCACCTCCCCGAGCGACCGGCCCTGCAGGTACCGGATCATCGGCCTCGGCGTGACCGATAGTCTTGGATGGGTTACCGATGTCTACGACACGACGTATGCCGAGGAGAAGGGGCTCGACTGTCCGACCTTCACCACCGACCCCCTCGAGTATGAGGTGACCGAGGGACCCGAGGACCAAAACCCGCCGACCGTGTCCTCCGTGTCGCTCTCGAGCAGGGAGGTCGCAACCGGTGCCGACTTCCACATCTCTTGGACCGTCTCCGATGCCGACGGCGTTCGCTCCGTTTCCCCCATACTGCGGCAGGGCTGGGAGAATTCGGACGACGGCTGCTCTGTTTCGTCAGCCTATTATCACGGAGGCTCGTCTATCGACGGGTTTGACCTCACATTCGACAGCAATAGGATCGGAAGGCACAGGCTGATCGGCCTTTCGGTCACCGATGGCCTAGGGTTCGAGACCGATGTGTACGAGAGTTCCTACGCCAGGGCCAACGGCATTTCGGGCGCGACTTTCTCGGTTGGCGACCCGAGCGAGCTGTGCTTCGAGGTGACCGGCAGCGCGATCGACCGGAACCCGCCCACGGTCTCGAACGTTTCCATCTCCGCGAAGAGGGTCCCCGTCGGCGGGATCCTCCGTATCTATTGCAATGTAGGCGACGCGGACGGCGTAAGGTCTGTCTCCCCGATCCTCGGCGACCCCGGCTATGTCGAGGACCCGAACTCTTTAAAGACCCGCAAAACGTTGAGCTGCAGCTACGATGCGGCAAGGGGCTATATCGAAATCGAGTTCCCCACGTCGCTCTCGATGGGCTCGTTTGAAATCCAAGCCCTCGCGGTCCTCGACAAGACGGGCCACGAGACCTTCGTCTACAGCTCCGCCTACGCCGAGCGTAACGGCAAGACCGGCGTTCAGACCTTTGATGTCGACGACGCGGGGGACGTCACCTTCGACGTGACCGCTCCGCTGTATGCCGCCACCAAGGGCGACGGGCAGGCGTATGCAAAGGACGGCGAGGCCGGTCTGACCTTCCGCTTCAGCGGACCTCTCGATGAGTTCACGCGTCTCCTCGTGGACGGAACTGAGGTCTCCGCCGAGAACTACACCGCAACCAGGGGCAGCACGATTATCGAGCTCAGGCCGTCCTACCTGGACACGCTCGCCGGCGGCGGACACACCGTCACGGCCGTCTGGAAGGACGGGACGGCGACCGATGCGTCCTTCACCGTGGAGGGGAAGGCCCAAGGGGAGCAGGCGGGCGGAAAGACCGACGTAGATTCACCCGGCGACAACAAAAGTGATCCTGCCACTCCTGAAAAGGACGCCGACGAGGCGGCTACAAAAAAGTCGGGACGCACGACAGCCGATGAACCAAAGCTCGCTGCAACCGGCGACTCCACTTGGATGGCCAGCATCGCATTGGCCATGGCGGCCACGGCCTGCTTCACGGCAGCGAGAAGGCTTGAGCCCAAGCAGCATAGGCACGAACAGTAGCTCAAAGCGAACTCAACTGGGAAGGGCAGATGGATAGCCGTCCTTCTCTTATAATCAACCCAATCCGCTGAAATGCAATCAGTTAACGAGTTTCGCCAGACGCTCGGCCTCTACCCCGCTCTAGCAAGCCACCAGGCGATGAGATAATGCCCACGACTATCAACGTAAGCAAGGAGCGCGCTATGGCAGACAACGAGACCAAACCCTCGGCGAACGACGGCCGAGAGGAGCTCGTGGCAAAACAGCTCGCATCGACCAAAATCCACCTCGCGCTCACTCAGAAGCGGGTGGACGTCTCCGGCGCCATCAAGCTACCGCTCGAGCGAATTCCCCAACTCGGCGTGGCGTTCGCCTCGCTCCGCTCGATGTTTCGCACCGTCACCAACACGGTGAGTGTGCCCACGCTGCTCCAGGCGACTGACAAATATGGTAGCCCGCTCGATCCGTCGAAACTCAACACGTTCAAGGACGGCAGCGGTCTCACAGGGGGCTACCGCGACGCCGCCAAGGGCCTTGGGCAGGCGCGCTTCCACGTAGTCGAGGGCGACATCGCCACGAGCGTCACGCAGGTGCCTTACGATCCAACATCGTTATTCATGGCAGCCGCAATCGCGCAGATAAACCAAAAGCTCGACTCCATCCAGGAGTCCGTCGACGAAATGTTCGAGTACATGCGTCAGCGCGACAAGGCCAACATGCGTGGCAACCTCAAGACGCTCGCAGACATCCTCAACGGTTACGGCCTCAACTACGGCAACGCCACCTACATGGCAAACGCCCATATGAAGGTGCTCGACATCAAGCAGTCGTCCGCGCAGGACATGGAACTCTTCCGCTCGCAGGCACAGGCGGATCTGAAAAAGAAAGGGTTCATCGAGGTGCGAGACGGCTTGGGCAGACGCCTCGACAAGGTGCTCGACTACCTCAAAGACTGCCAGCTCGCCACCTACATCCACGCGTTCTCGCTGTTCCTCGAACCCATGCTCGCCCAGAACTTCGAGCCCGCAAAGCTCGCGGACGCCACTGCGAAGATCGAGGCTGATTCGATCGCGTACCGCGAGCTCTACACCGACTGCTACAACGCACTCGAAGCGGGGGCTGTCGACACCGTCGATGCGGCACTGCTGGGCGGTATCGCGTCCGCGGGCAAATTGCTCGGTCACGCCATCGCAAAGACCCCCGTGGGCGACCATACACTCATCGACGAGGCGCTCGAAGGCGCAGGAGAGAGCATCGGAAAGTTCAACGACAAGCAATCCGAGAAACTCCTCGAAAAGCTCCATCAGGCAAAGACGCCCGACGTCACGCCGTTCAAGCAGAGCGTAAAGGAGATCGACACCCTCTACAACCGCCCCGCGCAGATCGCCGTGGACGCCGAGAACGTCTACATCTTGCCTGCCAAGCAGCAGGAAGAGTAACGATACGCGACAGGCACGCGCCATGCAGACAGCTAACGCCCCTACCTTCCCGCCGCCTTCAGCTTCAGCAGCAGGTCGCCCAGCTCGGGGCACTTGCTAGAAAGGCGCGTCTGAGCTCGCTCGCCCATCCCCCACCGCTGGCGGACTTCCTGGGCGCGCGGGCTCACGCGGTAGTCCCCGTCCATCACCTGCTTGAGCAGCTTGGCGGTCACGCGCGCATCGGCAAGGGCGCTGTGGGCGTGACCCGTCGGCTCGTCGAACTCGATGCCAAACCACGTCGCCGCGTCACTCAAAGAGACGCACCCGTGGCTGCCCACGTCCATGATCGAGGTGTAAAACGCCTGCAGGTCGGCCCAGTCCGTAGGAAATGCGGAAAGATCAATGTGCTTTGCCTGGCACTCGGTCAAAAGCTGTCGACGATCCGCCCCGCTCCAGCAAACTATCTGGGCGGAGTAGCGACCGATCCAATCGCAGAGCCTTTTGATCACCACGTAGAGCGGATCGGCCATCGCGGTGTCCACGGCCGATATCCCCGTAAGCTCGCGGACAGGGAACGCAACGCCTTCGGTAAATTCCGTCTGCACACACTGCGAAAACTCGCCCATAACGTTGCCGTGATAGTCGAGCTTGACGGCGCCGACCTCGATAATCTCGTTGCGCAGCCCACGGCGCTGGCGCTGCTTTGGCACCGGCGCAAACTCAAAGTCCAGCACAATCTGGCACGCAAAGTTCGTCGTATCGATAGCCGAGATACACGGCGTCTTTTCAGCTGACACAGTTAGGGCCTTTCTCCGTTGCTTGCCGCTTGTTACATAAGCGGCTACATTGCCGTAAGGATAGGTGGCCGCGCGGACATGAAAGCTGGGCGCAATACCATGCGCCAGGCACACGCCATGCAGACGGCCCCAAGAGAGTTGCCCGCTCTATTCAAATGCATGAAAAAGATTTAGGCCCGGTGACTTGAATCAGCGGTCATCCCGGGCCCATCAGAGCTCGTAGAGCTCTTGGTTGCTTTGGTCTCGCTCTTCACGGCGCTTATCGAACTTTCCGAGGCACTCAAGCAGCATTCGAAGCATAACAAGTCGCTGCCATTAAGGCACTGACCTCTTGACCAAGCAACGGCGCTGCCCAGCTATCACCCTTGGGCTGCCGTCAACTTTATTCTATCCGCGAGCATCTGGTTTACCAAATGGATTTTCGGTAAAGGAAGCACGGCACGCCCGCAAAACCACTACGCCCCAAGTGCCGCCATGGGAATCACCGCCACGTCGTCGTCGCGTGTATAGGCAATGCTCCCCTTTCCAACCACGACCGCCAAAAACGCCGGCGCGGCATTCTGGGCGGCAGGATTGGAGAGCACTTTCCTCTCCAGCGCCTTGAGATTTCTCGCTCCATCGTCTGCTTTCGCATCACTCAGCTTGACCTCGATGGCTCCCCAGCGCCCGTCGTGCTCAACGATCAGATCGACCTCAAGGCCCTTCTCATCTCGGAAATAATGGACACTGTTGTCGACACCGCCGTAGGTGGAAAGGAACACGCGCACGTCGCGCAGGACGAGATTCTCAAAGAGCATCCCCAGCGTTTGCATATCGCCAAGCAGCCGCTCAGGGGTAGCCCCCAGCAACGCCGCCGCAAGTGACGGGTCACAGAAGTAGCGCTTGGGGCGCACGCGAACGCGGGCCTTCGAGCGCATGGGCGGCTCCCATCCGCACAGGTCCTCGGTCAGCTTGAGCCTGTTGAAGAGGTCCAAGTACGCAGCGATGGTCCTCTCGTCGGGGCCCGCCTCACCGTACGAGGCGTCCTTTACGAGCGTCTTGTACGTGACAGCCTGGCTCTCGTTCATGGCAAGAGCTCGCAAAAGGCCGTGTGCAAGCTCGGGCGACATGCCCTCGTCCAGCACGTTGACGTCGAGCACCGAGTGCACGTACTGGCTTGCCGTCTCTCGCGCAAGATCTTCCGAAAGCCCAAGATTTGCAGGCCAACCGCCCCTGCAGCACCAGCGGGCGACGTCATCCACCGTGCTCTCGCGACGCTGAGGGGCAAAATCCTCGCCCTTAAAGAGGCTTGCCAGTGACACGAGCGGCTCGCCGTCGCCCGACTCACACAGGGCCATGGGGCGCATTGACAGACGGGCGATCCTACCCGTGCCGGAATGACGAACATGGCTGCGCTCCTCGCTTTTGAGCGCGGTCGAGCCCGTGAGCAAAAGTGTCCCCCGTTCGTTGCCGCTCGCGTCCACGAAACGCCGGGCGGCATCCCAAACCTCGGGCACCTCCTGCCATTCATCGACCAGGTGTGGCGCATCGCCGATGAGCGCCAGGCTTGGGTCGACCTCTGCCGCCGCACGCTGCGCAGGCTCATCGAGCCTGGAGACGCTCGCCGAGCGAGAGAGCGCCGTCCAGGTCTTGCCGCACCATTTGGGGCCGTTGATCTCCACACAGCCAAACGCCCGCATAAGGGTGTCGAGGCGCTCCTCTATGAGCCGGGGCCTATATCCCTTTTGGGTCAATCTCTTTGGTGCATCCATAGACGGCCGTCCCTCTCTATCACGCGATATGCGAAATTACGCCATTCTCAATGCTGATTTTACGCTACTTTCAATGTAGTTTTTACGCCATGACAGATGTAGTTTTTACGCCATTTTCATTGAAGGTTTTACGCTTGGCATCCTTAGCGCGACCCATTCCGAGCATCACATCAGAGCGTGCTTGGTTATCTCCGCTCGCACATCTCGGCAAACGAAATCAGCTTGGCATCTCCCCTGCTCGCCGCAGCTTCCTGACATCCTTGCGTAAAGCCTCGCTTCGAGAAGATCGCATAGCTTTTGTGCTGCCGCCTAAAGAGCTCGCTTCGATGCACGAGCTTTTGCAGCACGTCTTCGCCCACCGGTTCATTGCGCCATTTGCATTCCGCAAACAGCGCAGTGCCCTCGCCATCGTCAACAATCAAGTCGATTTCTTCCTGCGTATGCGTGCGATTATCCGTCCCCCACCAGCGCCCAACGCTTGCCGGAACCACATCAAGCTGGCCCGCCCGCGCGAGTTCGTACACGTATTGTCTGCATATAATCTCAAAGACCGTACCCATATAATCCGATACGTGCGGCTCAATGCGCTCATACGCCATCTCGGCCATATCGTTTTGAATCAGCCCGATGTTCTGCGGAACAAACTTGTACCAGAACCTAAACATCTGGTCGCTCAGCAGATACACGGCTCGCTTATTGCTCGTCTCGTTTAGGGGCAGCTCGCGCTCGACAATCCCAAGCGACGCCAGCTTATCCACATAGCTCTTTACGTTGCTCGCAGGGATTCCCGTAGAGCTCGCAATCTCCGAGATCTTCGAGCGCCCCTGGGCAATTGCTTGCACGATCGCATCATATTGCTCGGGATTGCGGCACTCCTGCAATAGCAGGTTACTCGGCTCCTCAAAGAGATAGCCCGTAGGAGTAAGAAAAAGACGTTTGATGTTGTCCTTGAGCGGTGCGGCAGGATCGACTTTCTCGATATATGCAGGAATGCCACCCGTCATGCCATAGCAAACTGCAGCGTCTTCGCGACCCATGCTCTGCCACAGGCCGAGGGTCGTCATAAAATCGAGCGGCATGATCTTAAACTGGGCCGTACGCCTACCGTATAGCGGACTCTCGTAGCCCAACACCTGCTCTTCCATAAACGAAAGCGACGACCCGCACAGGATAAGCATAAGCTTGGTCTCTTTGTACAAGTGATCGATCTTGTCTTGCAGCAACGAGCTGATCTCGGGATTCGATTGGGCGAGATAAGGATACTCGTCGATCACGACAATCAAACGTTCCGTACGAGCCATGGTAGCCAATGCATCGAACGCCTCGTCAAAACTACGAAACGACACGCCAGCAACACCAACGGAGCCCGCAAGTATCGCCTGGCTAAAGCCATGCAGGTTTGCCTCTGCATTGGTGCGACGAGCTTGAAAGTAAATAGCCTTCTTGCCTTGGATAAACTCTGTGATAAGACGCGTTTTGCCCACGCGACGGCGGCCGTAAATCACAGGCATCTCAAAGGAGCCCGTGCCATACAGTCGATTGAGCTCGGACATTTCCGCCGTTCTTCCGATAAACATAGGGCCATCCTTCCTTTACGTTATAGCTAGATATATTATACCTTCCTATAATATAGCTAGCTATAACGTAATTCGACAAGCGGCGCACGCAAAAGGGTCGGTACACCACCGCACGTGGACCGTTCCGGAAAATGTATCCCGTTCTGGAGCCAAAAACTGGGCCGTAGTTTCCGCCAAACATGCCATCCGGAAAGCGTGTCCCGTTCTGAGCGCCAAATCCGGGACGCAGTTTCCACTCCAAACAAAGGGCCCCGGCTCGCGATGGAGCCGGGGCCAAAGGCGCAGCGTATGTAGTTGATGTTGAGCGCGAACGGCCCGTCAACAATGGCCGTCCACGCTCTACCCTACCCGCGGCGACGGGCGCGGCTGTACGGCGTATCCACCATGGGCAGATCCGGACGCAGCTTGCCGTCGAATGCGCGATAGGCGTTCTGCACGGCGGGCGCCGTGGGGATCGTTGCGATCTCGCCAATGCCCTTGCCGCCATATGCCACGGGCAGCAGCTCGTCCTTCTCCACGTAAATGGCGTGGATATCCGGAATCTCGGGCGCACGGAACAGCCCGAGCGTACCGTACCTTGCCTGGGGTACGCAGTCCTTGAGCGGCCAGTCCTCGGTAAGCGCATAGCCCATACCCATGAGCACGCCGCCTTCGATCTGACCCTGGATGGAGATGGGGTTGACCACCTTGCCGGAATCGTGCGCAGCATAGACCTCGCTCACGCGGCCGTCATCGTCCAAAATGACCACATGCGTGGCAAAGCCGTAGCAGATGTGGCTCTTGGGGTTGGGAACGTCGGCGCCCAGCTTGTCGGTCGGCTCCAGGTACACGTAGCCAAACTCGCATCCTTCGAGCGCCTTGATGGCGGCCGCGGGATCCTGAGGATGCATACCCTGGCCGGCGACGAGTTCCTGTGTGCGCAGCTGATAGGCGTGACCGTCGTCATACTCGATCTTGACGCCGTCGCCATGCGCACTCACGGGAGCGGCGGGCGCAGACTTGCCGGCCTCGATGTCAAGCATGGCATCGCGCAGCAGGAAGGCGGCACCGCGCACGGCCTCGCCGGTCACGACCGTCTGACGCGAACCAGACGTGGTACCGGAGTCGGGAGCGTTCTCGGTGGAGCACTCGCCGTTGGCAATGCAACTCAGCGGCAGACCGCAAGCCTCGGCAACGTCTTGCAAAAAGACAGTGTTGCAGCCCTGGCCGATGTCGGACGTGGCGGCGTAGACCACGGCGCGGCCATCCTCGATGCGAATCTTGCAGCGGCCGGCATCGGGCAGGCCCACGCCCACGCCGGCGTTCTTCATGGCGCAGGCGATACCGGCATGTCCGGGATGCGCGTAGTAGGCATCCTTGACCTCGAGCAGCGTCTCCTTAAGCGCCGTGGAGCAGTCGGCAATCTGGCCGTTGGGCAAAACCTCGCCCGGCTCGATGGCGTTACGGTAGCGGATCTCCCACGGATCCAGGCCGACCTTCTCGGCCAGCAGGTCGATCAGGCTCTCGAGCGCAAACTCGGACTGACACACGCCAAAGCCACGGTACGCGCCGGCGGGCGGGTTGTTGGTGTAGTAGCCAAAACCGCGAATGTCGGTGTTCTGGTACTTGTAGGGGCCGACGGCATGCGTACAGGCGCGCTCGAGCACCGGACCGCACAGCGATGCGTAGGCGCCGGTATCAAAGTTGATCTCGCAGTCCAGACCGGTAAAGTTGCCCTCGGCGTCGCAACCCAGCGTAAAGGTACCGTCCATGGCATGGCGCTTGGGATGGAACGCGAGCGACTCGGCGCGCGTGAGCTTGCACTTCACAGGGCGTTGGAACTTATACGCGGCGAGCGCGGCAAGGTGCTGGATGGACACGTCCTCCTTGCCGCCAAAGCCGCCACCCACGAGCATGGTCTCGACGACCACGCGCTCGGGCTCGTTGTCCCAGCCAAACATGTGGGCACACTCTTTGCGCGTATCGTAGGCGCCCTGGTCGGTCGACTGCACCTTGACGCCGTTCTTGTACGGGAAGGCGACGGCGCACTCGGGCTCCAAGAAGGCATGCTCGGTAAAGGGCGTGGTAAAGCGCTGCGTCACGGTGAACGCGCTTTCGGCCAGCGCCTTGGCAGCGTCGCCGCGCGTCACGTGGCGGCTCTGACACACGTTGTCCTTGAGCTCCACCGTGTTGCCGAAGGCAAAGAAGCTGTCATGCAGGCGCGGGGCGTCGGCGGCCCTGGCCTCGGCGATGTTGCGCACGGGCTCCAGAGGCTCGTAATCGATCTTGACGAGCTTCTTGGCCTTCTCGAGCGTCGCCTCGTCCTCGGCGACCACCAACACGATGGCGTCACCCACGCAGCGGGTGATATCGCCCTGGGCGATCATGACGTCCCAGTCCTGAATAAGGTGGCCGACCTGGTTGACCGGCACGTCCTCGGCGCGCAGGATGCCCACCACACCGGGCAGGGCCTCGGCCTTGGAGGTGTCGATGGAGAGCACACGGGCGCGCGGATACTTGGAGCGCACGGCGCTGGCATAGGTCAGGCCCGGCTGATCAAGCTCGTCGATATCATCGGGGTACTTGCCCTCACCGAGCACCTTCTTGCGCACGTCGATACGGAAGGCGCGCTTGCCCACGCCGTAGTCATCGCCGCGCTCCAGGTCCTCGTCGATCTGCTTTTCGCCACGGAGCACCGCAGCGGCCAGCGAGATGCCCTCGATAATCTTTTTGTAGCCGGTGCAGCGGCAGACGTTGCCGCGGATGGCGTACTTGATCTGCTCCTCGGTGGGCTCGGGATCCTCGGCGATGAGCGCCGCGCCCGCCATGACCATGCCGGGGATGCAAAAACCGCACTGCACGGCGCCCACGGCGCCAAAGGCGTACACAAAGGCCTCGCGCACGTCCTCGGGCAGGCCCTCGACGGTCACGATGTTGCGGCCGGCGGCAAGAGCGGTGGTCAGCACGCACGCCTTGACGGCCGCACCGTCCACATGGATGGTGCAGGTACCGCAGGCGCCCTCGGAGCAGCCGTCCTTGGCGGAGTGAATGTGCAGGTCGTCGCGCAGATAGCGCAGCAGCGGCTTGTTCTGAGTCGTCGTGCGCTCGACGCCGTTAACGGTAAAAGTGAATTCCTGTGCCATGGTGATTCCCTTCTACACGCCAGCGGCGATGCCGGTGCGGTCGTGGATGGCGCCATGCGGGCAGACGACGGCGCACATGCCGCACGACAGGCAGTCCACGCCGTCGATATGGGCGCAGTTGTCCTCGATGCGGATAGCGCCGGCAGGGCACTTTTTGGCGCACATACCGCAACCGATGCAGCTCGTGTCGCAGATCTTGCGCGCAATGGCGCCCTTATCGGTGTTGTTGCAGCGCACCAGAATGTTCTGGTAGCCGGGAACAAAGGCAATCACGCGCTGCGGGCACGCCATGCCGCACAGGCCACAGCCCGTGCACTTGGAGCGGTCCACGCGGGCGACGCCGTCGACCAGCGCAATGGCACCGTGGGGGCAGGCCGTGACGCAGGCGCCACAGCCAATGCAGCCTTCGCTGCAGCGGGCGTCGCCGCCTGCGGAGGCACAACCGCTTCCGCAGGCAACGTAGGCCACATTATGTTGAATGGATTTGGCCATAAGAGACTCGCCTATTTCTTAAGAAGGTACGAATAGTTGTCGCGCACGGCCCTGATGGTCAGGCGGACGGCCTCGGGAAGACCGGTGTTGACGGCATCGACCGAGACGGTGCGGACCGTGCCGGCGACGCGGACCTTAAAGTGGTCCTCGCCCACGGCCAGGAAGCCCTCGTTCTCGGAGTTCTCCATGTCCTCCTCGCTCCAGAACAGGGTGAGCTTGTCCTTGTAGGGACGACCCTCCTGATAGGGGCAGAACACGGCGCAGTTGCCGCACTCGTTGCACATGCCGTCGACATGGACGACCTGATGCTTGGCCAGGCCCGGCACCTTAATTGCCACGTTGGCGCGGTTGGGGCACACGTCGCAGCAGACCTCGCACACCGAGCCGCAGCCCAGGCAGCGGGTCTTGGTGCAGTTGCGCTTGTCGCGGCACAGCGACCCCTTGCGCTCGTAGCAGGTGTCCTCGCGGCCGGCCTGCTCGTTGCAGTCGGCGTACTTGTTAAAGTCCACGCCGGCGATGGCACGAGCGACCTCGGCGGCGTCGGCGATGGCCTCGACCACGGTGGCAGGACCGCGGCGGCAGTCGCCCGCAGCCCAGACGCCCTCGACGCCGGTGGAGGTGGCGGCAAGGCGGCCGCGACGGTCGTGCTCAACGCCCGCGGCATCGTACAGGCTGGCATCGATGCCCTCGCCCACGGCGCAGATCACCGTGGTGGCGGGAAGCTCGACGGTCTCGCCCGTAGCGACGGGGCTACGACGGCCGCTTGCATCCGGCTCGCCAAGCTCCATAACATCGCAGGTCAGCACAGCGCCGTTGAGCGCCTTAGGCGCCAGCAACTCGCAGAACTCAACGCCGTCGGCAAGAGCAAGATCGAGCTCCTCCTCGTCGGCGGGCATCTGCTTCTTGGTGCGGCGATACACCAGGCGCACGTTCTTCACACCAGCCAGGCGCTTAGCCACGCGGGCCGCGTCCATGGCGGTGTTGCCGGCGCCAATGACTACGACGTCCTCGCCCAGCTCGAGCTTCTCGCCCTTCTTGGCGGCCTCGAGGAACTCCAGCACGTCAAGCTCGGCACCCTCGCCCAGGCCTGCAGAGCCAGGCATCCAGGCACCGGTGGCCACGACCACGTCGGTAAAGCCCTGGGCCTTGAGATCGTCGATGGACTCCACGCGGGCGTTGAGCTGCACCTTGGCGCCAAAGGCCAGGCAGAGCTCGGCATCGTGGGAGATATCGTCGCTCGCAATGCGGAACTCAGGAATGACGTGACGGACCACGCCGCCGAGCGAATCGCGGGCCTCAAAGATGGTGACGGGCACGCCGGCACGAGTCAGGAAGAACGCCGTCGCCAGACCGGCCGGACCGCCGCCGATAACGGCAACGTTGCGCTCGCCGTCGTTGGCGATGGCCTGGGCGCGCAGCTTGGGCAGCACGGCGGTCATGGCCTCGCGGGCGGCCTTGAGCTTGCTGGCGCGAATCTGGGCGCCCTCGGGCTCGTAGAACGCACGCTCGCAGGCACGGCCGCAGGGATGCGGGCAGATGGTGCCGGTAATGAACGGCAGGGCGTTGCGCTCGATGATGATGTTGAGTGCGTCCTCGTAGCGGCCCTCGTCAACGGCCGCCAGGTAGGCGGGAATATCCTGCTGGATGGGGCAGCTCGTGCGGCACGGCGTGGTAAAGCAGTCGGAAAGCGGGCTCTTGCCGGCGACCTTGCGGTCGGGCAGCGGGCGCAGCGGCTTCTTGTAGAGCGGGTTGGTGAGTGAGTCGGTCTGGATCGCAGTCACAGCCTCGAGAGAGACGCCCGCGAACGGCTTGCCATCCAGGTCGGTAAACTCGCCGGCCATCTGGCTAAAGCGCTCGTAGCCACCAGGCTTGAGCACGTCGGTCGCCAGGGTGACGGGCCAAATGCCGGCATCGTACAGGGCGCGGATGTTGTAGACCGTGGCACCGCCGGAGTAGCTGATGCGCAGCTTGCCATCGAACTGCTCGGTAATGCGACGGGCGGCCTCGATGGTCAGCGAGAACAGCGAACGGCCCGACATGTACATCTCGGTGGAGGGCAGCTCGTTCCTCGTCACGTCGACGGGGAACGTGTTGGTCAGCTTGACGCCAAACTCCAGGCCGCGCTCAGCGCACAGGGCAATCAGGCGCTCGAACATAGGCACGGCGTCGGCCCATTGCAGGTCCTCGCGGAAGTGCGTATCGTCGAAGACGATGTAGTCAAAGCCCAGCTCGTTGAGGCGCTGACGTGCAAACTCATAGCCCAACAGCGTGGGGTTGCACTTGATGTAGGTGTTGAGGCCCTTCTCGGTGATCAGATAGGTCGCGATGCGCTCGATCTCCGCCGGCGGGCAGCCGTGCAGCGTGGACTCGGTGATGGAGTTGGAGACCCGCGCCGGGATGGACTCGACAAACGCAGCATCGACATGCTCAAACTTGTCCAGGTTGGCGAGCGCCCACGTGCGGCACTCGTTCCAAACCTCGGAGCCGCTGGCGTCCTTCATGCCCTCGATGTACGCATCGACCTTGGGGCTCTTGATGCCCTCGAGGTCATAGCCCACCGACATGTTAAAGACAAAGCCGTCCGGGCTGCCCAGGCCGTACTCGCGAGCGATCAGGTGGCAGGCGAACCATGCCTTCACGTACTCGGCAAAGGCCTGCGGAACCTCGAGCTCGGTCGACCACTCGCAGTTGTAGCACTCGTCCTGCGCCACAATGCAGGGCTTGTTAACGCACTTGGAGAGCTCCTCGCCGTCCATAACCTGAACGGTCTTGAGCTCAAAGAAGCGGGAACCGGCCACGTAGGATGCCACGATGTTCTGGGCCAACTGCGTATTGGGACCGGCGGCCGGGCCAAACGGAGTCTCGATGCGCTCGTCAAAAATGGGAAGCGCGCCCTCCTGGTTGGTCGTGACCATCTTGCGCACGCCAAAGACGGCGCCCTGAGTCTTGTGCTCCTCGATGATCCAGTTCATCAGCTGCGAAAACGGGATCGGCCTCATGATGTCGCTCATAGTGAGCTCCTCTCTGTAACGCCCGGCGAGACCGCGCGGCGGGCGCAAATACGGTGTAGCGCTAGCACAGCGCCGGCGACCCCGCGGAGGCCGCCTATACGCGCGCCGGATGCGGCGAAACACCCGACGCGCGTGAATCTACTTGTGAATTAGTAGGCGCGATCGTTAAGCGTGCTCCAGAGCTTCTTGGACTCAGCCATGGTCCACGCGTTGATCTTTTCCTCATCAATGCCAACGAACTCGCGATCCTTGTACAGGACGCGGCCGTTGATGATGGTGGTGCGGCAGTTTTTGCCCATCATACCAAAGAGCATGTGACCGTCGATGTTCTCCTCGCTCAGCGGCGTAAAGGGCTTGTAGTCCATAACGATAACGTCGGCGGCAGCGCCGGCCTCGAGCACACCGAGCTTGCGATCGAAGTACTTGCTCGCCATCTTGGCGTTGTTCTCGAACAGCATCGTCATGGCCTCGCACCAGCCCACGTTGGGCATGGCGGCGTTGTGGCGCTGAATGATCAGGAAGACCTTAAGGCTCTCGAGCATATCGTGGGTGTAGGCGTCGGTGCCCATGCACACGGGGATGCCGCGGCGGAAGAACTCGAGCACGGGGGCGCAGCCCACGGCGTTGCCCATATTGGATTCGGGGTTGTTGACGAGCCAGGTGCCGGACTCCTTGACGATATCCATCTCGGCAGGCGTCACGTGGATGCAGTGGCCGAGCATGGTGTCGGGACCCAGCAGGTTGTGCTGCAGCAGGCGCTCGACGGGACTGATGCCGCCGCGGTTGAGGCGGGAATCCCACACGTCGTTCATGCCCTCGCACACGTGGATGTGGAAGCCGGTCAGGCCGTTGTTGGCCTCGGCCATCTTATCCATGGTCTCGTCCGACAGCGTAAAGGTAGCATGTCCGCCAAACATGGCGGCGATCATGTGGTTGTCGTTATCGCGACGCTCTTTGGCGGCCCACTGGGCAAATTCGGCGTTCTCGGCAATGGCCTGGTCGCATTTTTCCTGGCCACGGCGATCGGAGACCTCGTAGCACAGGCACGAACGCATGCCCAGCTCCTGAGCTGCATCCTTAATGGTAAAGAGGCTTCCCGGGATCTCGCAGAAGCTCGCATGGTGATCGAAGATCGTGGTGACGCCATCGCGGATAGAGTCCAAAATCGTGGCATAGGCGCTGGCCTTGGTGCCGTCGAGCGTCAGATTGTCGTCGATCTTCCACCACTGCTGCTCGAGATTCTCCAGGAAGTTGGTGGGGTTGCAGCCCTTAATGGCAAGGCCGCGGGCCAGACCCGAGTAGATGTGGGTGTGGCAGTTGATGAGTCCGGGCATGATGAGGTTGCCCCGGGCATCGACGTACTCGGCATCCGGGTACTTGGCCTTGAGCTCGCGTTCGTGGCCCACTTCGACGATCGTATCTCCGTCAATGGCGACCGCACCGTTTGGAATGAACGGGGTCTGAGCGTTGCGGGTAAAGACGGAACCGTTAGCGACCAGAAGCATGGATGCTCCCTTCAACATCAGAGGCGGGGTTTGACACCTCTGACATGGCGGAGTGCGAAGCGCCGGCCTACACCGGAAACGGGCCCTCTCCCGTCAACGCTTCACCAAAGGGACAAACCCTTTGAAGTGCGGCTTGGCGCCGCATGGCGTCGGCGGACGAGGCGATGCTCCGCCGACGAATAGCACCGAATTGGTTACTTCTTGCTCTCGGGCAAGACCAGATCCACGGCAGCGTCCTTGGCAGCATCGATGTGCTGAGCCACGACCGGCGTCTGCGGAAGGATCAGGTTAAGGACAATGGCCATGATGGCGGTGGGGGTCACGGCATTGGAGCCGATGACGGTGGACACCCAGACAGGCATACCCTCGCCGGCGAGGCAGCCGCTGGCCATCCAAATACCCAGGCCAAAGACGACCGAGGTGCCGACGATGGTGGTGGTGCGCTGCGTGAGGCCCTCGCGGGTGAACATGCGCACACCGTTCATGGTGATGGTGCCAAAGACGCCGACGGTCGCGCCGCCGATGACGGGCTGCGGGATAGCGGAAAGGACGGCAGAGAGCTGCGGGAACAGACCGGCGATGGCAAAGACGGCCGCGATGATCACAAAGACCCACTTGTTGACGACCTTGTTGGAGCAGATGATGCCCACGTTCTGGCCAAGGGCGCTGGTGGGAAGACCGCCCAGCAGGCCGCCGACCATAGAGGTAAGGCCCTGGGACACGATGGCGCCGGAGAGCTCGCGCTCGGTGGGCATACGGTCGATGGAGCCCAGGCAGGCGGCGGAGACGTCACCGATAACCTGGATGGCGACCATGGGGAACACGACGGCGAGGGTAATGCAGACCTCGGGATCAAACTCGAGCGCGTAGGGCATGAGCTTGGGAAGGGCGAAGACCTGAGCGGTGGCGACGCTGGAGAAGTCGATCATGCCAAAGGGGATGGAGACGATCATGCCAACGATCATGCCAAAGAACACGGATCCCAGCTTGAGCGTGCCCTTGCCAAAGTTGGCGAGCGCAAAGACCACGGCGAAGGTGATAAGAGCGACGCACCAGGCCTGCGGGGTGCCCCATAGCGGCGTACCCATACCGCCGGCCATATACTTGACGGCCGTGGGATACAGCGAAACGCCGATGGAGAAGATGACCGTACCGGTCACGACGGGCGGGAACAGCCACTTGATCTTGCTGTAGGCCAGACCAAAGAGGACCGCGACGGCGCCGCCGACGATCTCGCCGCCCAGCAGTGCACCAAAACTAAAGCCCGAGGCACCCATGGCCTGCAGGGCCGGCAGGAACGCGAACGAAACGCCCATGACGATGGGCAGGCCGCCGCCGATGCGACGGAAGGGAGCGAAGGCCTGAAGGGCCGTATCGATCGCCGAAAGAATGAGCGCGACCTGGATGATGTCGGTGCTCTGCTGGCTATTAAAGCCGTAGACGCCGGCCATGATGACCGCCGGGGTAATGATGCCGGCAAACGATGCCAGTACGTGCTGAAGGGCACACGGGATCATTTCCTTAACGGGAGGCATGCCTTCGCGAGTGAACAGGGCTTCAGTGCCGTTCGTAACCATCTCCTGGGTCATTTGACCACCAATCCTCGAAGTAGTTGTTTTCGCATCTAACGCTCTATTGTGACGCAGTGCGGGGTTGAGGTTGTGCCTTCATTGCATATCGTATTAAAGATGATTCTCATTCTCAATAATAATTTTTTGTTATCAGACTATTCTTCAGCTGAAATTACGCATTTCCGCAGGTCAGGAAAGTGTCTGGTCAAAATAACATCTAACATTTCTTTTGGTCAACCGTTTACCGCTAAATTCCTACCGTTCGTCTGCATTACGCAATGTACCTGCGGATATACGAGATGATGGGCAGCGTGTTACCATGAGAAAAAATTGTTATGAACATTTCCGATTTCACCCAAAGGAGTTGCCCGTGAACGAGACCGTACGTCGCTTTTTGCCGATGGTCGATTTTCTGGAGCAGATACTCGGCAAAAACAGCGAAATCGTGCTGCACGATTTCTCGGATCCCGACCACGCCATCGTCGATATTCGCAACGGCATCGTGAGCGGCCGCAAGGTCGGCGGTCCCGCCACCGATCTGGCACTCAAGATCATGCACGACGCCAAGTATCGCGACCTGCCGTTTATTACGGGCTACGAGGGCCGCGGCGCCGGAGGCAAGACGTTGGAGTCAGCGACGTACTTTATCCGCGAGAATGACGAGATCGTCGGTATGCTCTGCGTCAACACCGACCTCTCGACCGTACGCTCCATCAACGCCATGGCGCAGCAGCTCATGGCGTGCTTCGACGCGGCGCCAACGCGCACGGAGCCCGCCCCTATCGAGGTCGAAAGCCTTTCGGAGTCCACACAGGAGCTCATCGACCGCAGCATTGCCGAGTTGCTGAGCGCGCGTGGGCTGGATGTAGCGTCGCTTGGTCAGAGCGACCGCGTGGACGTCATTCGCCACCTCAACGGCAACGGGGTGTTCATGCTCAAGGGCGCTGTTGCCTGCGCCGCCACCGCGCTGGGCATCTCGGAGCCCAGCGTCTACCGCTACCTGCAAAAAGTCCGAAAGGAAGGCTAACGAGCAAAATGAAGCGCGGCTCCACAAGCGATCCGTCACTTAACAAAAGACCCTGCAGCTCGCACGCGCTGCAGGGTCTTTTTGCATGTCATGTTTAGTTGTGGCCAACGCCTTAGAGAGCGGCAACGACCTCGATCTCGACCAGACCGCCAGCCGGAAGGGCGGCAACCTGGAAGGCGCTGCGCGCGGGGAACGGGGCCTCAAACTTGGAGGCGTAGATCTCGTTCACGGCGGCGAAGTCGGCGATGTCGGCCAGGTAGACCGTGGTCTTGACGACATCGGCAAAGGTAGCGCCGGCAGCGGTCAGCAGGGCCTCGACGTTGGCGAGGGACTGCTTGGCCTGGGCCTCGACGCCCTCGGGCATCTTGCCGGTCGCGGGATCGATGCCCAGCTGGCCGGACAGGAACACCATGTTGTCGGCCTGGATACCGGGGGAATACGGGCCGATGGCTGCGGGTGCGTTATCGGAAGACACGACGGTCTTGCTCATGTTTTTCTCCTTACGATCAATTGAGAGAGCGTGAGCGCGGTGTTCACACCGGGAGGCACAGTTCGGTCTGAACACCGCGCTTGATTGGGATAGTACTCAAGGTTTCTGTTTGATGCAAGAATATTATCAGCTTGCGAGAATATTTTATTGCCCAACGGTTTCCCCGAACCGCTGAACGGTTCTCATGTGGAGCAGCCAGTCCAAGCTGCTGAAGACTTTGTCCTGCTTAGGCTGCGGGCATCGTCCATCGCAGCGACGCCACTATACTTTTGAACATCTGAGCATTTTGAAAGGCAGGATATGACCGCAACCGCCAGCCGAACCACTAACCGCAGGCCCGAGCTTTTGGCCCCCGCCGGAGGCCCGGAGCCCTTTGCCGCCGCGCTCGCCGCCGGGGCAGACGCCATCTACTGCGGCATGGGCAGCTTCAACGCCCGCCGCAAGGCAACCAACTTTACCGACGAGGCCTTTGAGCAAGCCTGCCGCGCCGCGCATCTAGCCGGGTCGCGCGTCTACGTCACGGTCAACATCGTCATCAAGCAGTCCGAGATGGGCGATGCACTGCAGCTCATTCATCGCTGCTCCACGCTGGGCGCCGATGCCTTCATTATCCAGGACTGGGGTCTGTTCTTTGAGGTCAAGCGCACCATGCCCGGCATCGAGACACATATCTCGACCCAGGCGAACATCCACGACGACCGCGGAACCCTTTGGTGCCGTGAGCAGGGCGCCGACCGCGTGACTCTCTCGCGCGAGCTCTCCATCGACGAAATCGCCGCCATTCACGACGCCGCGCCCGATGTGGACCTTGAGGTCTTCAGCCATGGCGCCATCTGCTTTTGCTACTCGGGCCTATGCCTGCTCTCGAGTTTTGCCATGGCGGGCCGCTCGGCCAACCGCGGCATGTGCGCTCAGCCCTGTCGCCTGCCTTACGAGCTGATCAACGAGAACGGCCGCTCGCTCTCCCCCGCCGGTCGCGGGCGCGCGCTGTGCCCGCGCGACACCAACACGTCGCAGCTTGTTCGCCGTCTGTATGACGCCGGCGCCGCATCGCTCAAGCTCGAGGGCCGCATGAAGGCGCCCGATTACGTGTACTCCATCGTTGATGTGTATCGTCATCAGATCGACGACATGCTGGCCGGGGTCGCCGTAGATAAGGACGAGGACGCCGCTCGCCAGCGCCAACTCAAGCGCTGCTTTAACCGCGACTTTACGCACGCCTATCAGGACGGCACCTCGGGCGACGAGATGATGAGTTACGAGCGCTCCAACAACCGCGGCCAGATTGTGGGCACGGTGCTGGGCAGCCGTCTGGCCAACCGCGACGTGCGCGGGCTCAAACCCGACGACCGTCGTCGCCGCGCCGCCATCGCCCGCATTGAGTTGTTTGAGCCCGTGGGCAAGGGCGACCTGCTGGAGCTTCGTCACGACAATGAGTTTGACCAGTTCCTGACCACCATCGCTGCCGAGGATGCCGCTGCCGGCGACATCATCGAGTGCCGCGTGCCCCGCAGCATGCCCGAGGGCTGCCGCGTCCGCGTGATTCGCAGTCAGCGCGCCATCGACGCCGCCGGCGCCGCGCTCAAGCGCGATGTGCTGCGCCGCCGAGCTGTTGACGTGTCCGTCGTGGCGCGCCTGGGCGAGCCGTTTACCGTTACGCTCACCTGCTGCGACGACCCTTCGCTTACGGCCACGGCCACGGGCTTTACCGTCGAGGCTGCCAAGACCCGCGCCGTCGAGGCATCCGATCTGGTTGAGCACGTCGGGCGCATGGGCTCCTCTCCCTTTGAGGCCGCAAGCTTTGACGTTTCGCTCGGCGCCGGCTGCGGTATGGGCTTTTCCGCCGTGCACAAGGTGCGCGCCGCCGCTTGTAAGGCGCTGGAAGAGGCCATTCTGGCACCGTACGAGGAGCGCGCGAAAACGCTCGAGCTGCCGGCGATTGTAACCAGTGATTCCCGCCCCGCGCCCGAGCACTACCGCGATGAGCCGCAGATCTGCGCCACCGTCACCTCGCTCGAGGCCGCCGAGGCCGCTCGTGCCGAGGGTGTAACGCGCATCTACATGACCACCGACGCGCTCGATGCGGCCGAGCTCTCCCCCGCCGATGCATTTGAGCAGGGCATCGTACCCGTGCTCGACGAGGTCTGCCGCGCCGTTGACCACGTACGCGTCGACCCGTGGGTTGTTGCCGGCGCCACGGTCGCTATTGGCAACATCTCTGAGCTTGCCCTGGCCGCCCAGGTTGGCGCCACGGCCGAGATTCGCTCTTGCCTGCCGGTGCACAACACGCCCTGCATGGAGGCGCTTGCCGGGCGCGGAGCCGGTGCGTTTTGGCTCTCGCCCGAGATCACGCTCGACGAGATTGTCTCGCTCGGCGCCGCCGCGCCCGCGGCTCTGGGCATCACCGTCTTTGGCCGCCCGCGCGTCATGACAAGCGAGCATTGCATTCTGCAGGTTGCCAACGGCTGCATCCACGATTGCGCCAACTGCCGCCTGCGTGCCCGCAAGCTCTCGCTCAAGAATATCGACGGAAAGGTCATGCCGGTGCGTACCGACATCCACGGCCGCTCACGCCTGTACGACGCCTACCCCATCGACCTCACGCCTCAGGTTCCTCAGCTGCTCGATGCCGGCGTGCGTCGTCTCATGGTGGACGGAACGCTACTCGAGACGGATGAGATCGCCCGTGCCGTCGCTCGCGTCCGTCGCGCCGTCGAGGCAGCTCAAGCCGGCCGCAAGCCCGCCGCCCGCCTGCGCGGGGCGACTTCGGGCTGCATGTTTGTGGGAATTAGCTAACCGAAAGGCTTACACGTGAACGAAGAACCTCAAGTCCTCTACTGCGACGCCTGGCTTATGGCCATCGACAAGCCCGCCGGCATGATCGTCCACGGCGACGGCACCGGCGAGCGCACGCTCACCGACTACGCCAGCGACCTGCTGCTGGCGATGGGCGACGGCTTTGCCGCGACCGACATGCAGCCGCTCAATCGCCTGGACCGTGACACCACCGGCGTGGTGCTGTTCTCGCTCGACAAGCAGACGCAGCCCGCCTTTGACCAGATGATTATCGACCACGCTTTCGAAAAGCGCTACCTAGCGCTCGCCGAGGGCAAGATCGACTGGAACGAAAAGCTCATCGACAAGCCCATCGCCCGCGACCGTCACGACAGCCGCAAGATGCGCGTCGGCGCCAGCGGCAAGCCCTCTCAAACGCGCGTGAAGGTGCTCAAACGCCTTAAGAGCCGTCGTGGCCTGCCCACGCGCTCATATATCGATGTCGAGTTGCTCACCGGCCGCAAGCACCAAATCCGTGTGCACCTGGCAAGCGAGCATCATCCCCTGGTTGGCGACGACCTGTACGGAACGCCGCGCCCCTGCGGCCTGATGCTCCACGCCCACAGCGTGTCCTTCACGCATCCCGTAACCGGCGAGCACATCCACATCGAAGCCCCCTGCCCTTGGGAGCCCTAAACCACCACAATCGGGACAGGCACCTTTGTGGTGGTTTTGCCGCAATGGCTCAGCCGCGGTCCCAAAACGTCTCGATCTGTAACAGTTAGAGCCCATTTTCCGATCGGTCTGTTACAGATCGAGACATTCGAATCCCCCTCAAGGGAAAATCTCAATCTGTAACAATAACTCGGCAAAATCGGTCCCAGATGTTACAGATTGAGACAAAGGGACGGTGCGGTTCGGAAGTATCTCACTCTGTAACATCTAACCCACTTTTAACGGTCCAGTTGTTACAGACGTAGACAAATCGGTAGACAACGAAAGCGGCAACGCCCGTGATGGACGTTGCCGCTTTTCTATTGAGAAAACTACTCGGTTTCCGT
Source organism: Collinsella sp. (assembly GCA_014871645.1). Classification (GTDB taxonomy): domain Bacteria; phylum Actinomycetota; class Coriobacteriia; order Coriobacteriales; family Coriobacteriaceae; genus Collinsella. The sequence goes on along the minus strand of WGSN01000001.1, from coordinate 111,251 downwards.
TGCTAACCACCACAATGGGGACAGGCCCCTTTGTGGTGGTTTTGGCCTTAGCCCGTCCCCTGCTGCTAGACCGTGATGACGTTGTCCATTGCCCGGTACTTGGCGGGGACCTCGCCTGCGGTAATAATCGTTGCGTCGCGGAAGTCCGCGAACTTGACGGGCGCCACCATGCCAAATTTACTGGCGTCCGAGATTACGAAGCGTTTGGCGGTATGGCGCATCGAGATACGCTTGACCTGTGCTTCCTCGATATCCGGTGTGGTGAGACCTTGCTCGGCCGCGATGCCGTTGGATCCCCAAAAGCCGCAGTTGAAGTTATAGCGGTCCAGGGTTGCCAAGGCATCGGGACCGACGAGCGCCTCGGTCTCGGGCTTGAGCTCGCCGCCTAGCACCACGGTGCGCATACCACGCAGGGCGAGATGCTGAGCATGGAGCACGGAATCGGTCACATAGGTGACACCCTCAAGGCGCGGAAGATGCTCGATGAGCTTGAGGGTCGTGGATCCCGAATCGATATACACAAAGCTATCGGGCTCCACAAGCGCCGCGGCGCGGGCGCAGATACGCTCCTTGTCGTCGTTATGGAGATCGCTGCGCTCACTGATCGTTAGGTCGCGCGTCACGTGCGCGCGCTCAAGACTTGTCGCGCCACCGTGCACCTTGGCGATACGGTGTGCGCGGTCGAGCGTCTGCAGGTCACGGCGAATGGTGGACGGCGTCACGCCCAGGGCTTCAGCAAGCTCCGGCACGGTAACCGAGCCGGCCTGCTGCACCATCGACACGATCGCGTTGAGCCTATCTTCCGCAAGCATCGCTTACTCCTCCTCGGGGTACACGACTCCCCAGTCGGCGCGGAGCTTGGTCATCAGCTCCATAACATCGGAAGCATAGCCCAGAAGCTCGCACTTCGAATCATCGCCGGCAACGGCCTTCTCCAGGTCAGCCATCTCGTAGCACAGAGCGTATGCCTCGGTGCCAGCGTGGACCTCCTCACGGTGACCGTCCGCAGTCCACACGATGGTCGCATGGTCGGCGCGCGGATACTCGTTGGCCTCGATATAGCACTTGTCGAAGCTGATGACCGAGCGCTTGGGCTGCTTGGAGTGGAGTGTAAGGCTCACGACGCCCAGCTGCTGCTCGGCGTTACGGCAGACAATGCCGCCCGCAACGTCGACACCGGTCTCACAGGTGTTGCCCAGAGACACGACCTCGGCTGGCTGGCTGGCCATAAACAGGCGCATGACGGACAGGGCGTATACGCCAATATCGAGCATGGCACCGCCAGCGAGGTTGCGATTATAGAAACGGTTGGTCAGGTCGCCGTACTCCTTGTAGCTACCAAAGTTGAGCTGAGCGAGGTTCATGCGGCCAAACTCGCCGGCATCCATGCGGCGGCGCAGCTCTTGATACAAGGGCATGTGGAGCACCGTGGTAGCGTCCATAAGGACCACGTTGTGTTCGGCGGCAATGGCGCGGGCCTCATCGAGCTCGGCGGAGTTGAGCGTGATGGCCTTCTCGCAGAGAACGTGCTTGCCGGCCGCCAGGGCGGCGCGCAGATAGGTGATATGGGTGTTGTGCGGGGTGGTGATGTAGACGGCGTCGATGTCAGGATCGGCGTAGAGATCCTCAACCGTGTCATAGACCTTCTCGACGCCGTACTGGTCGGCAAAAGTCTGAGCCTTGGTGAGCGTGCGGTTGGCAACGCCCGTAAGCTTGCGGCCGGCCAGGGCAAGGGACTGAGCCATCTGGTTGGCAATAACGCCGCAACCGATCACAGCCCAACGGAGCTCGGGAGCCGTAAAGATGTCGTTAGGGAACGGCTGATTCTGGACCGAGGCAAACGCCGCCTTTGCGGCTGCCTCGGCGTCGAGCGGAGCCTGTTTGGAATCTGCCATGATGTGCCTCCTGAGTCATCGGAAGTCCTTCATTTCTAACAAACCTATAGTCGCACAATTGCGCGCGTATCTGCTCGTGTTTGCGTATTTATTTGCTTATCGGTCATTATTTAGCCATAGTTGGCAGATGTTTGCGCGGCTATGCGCATTGTCGCGCAAGGCTATGCGCGTAAATGCGCATGCGACGATCCTTGTGAAACATAAAGGGGCGGAACACCAAAGCCCTAAAAGACAGACCCAGCTGTATTACTTCACCCCTCTGGGGGCATCAGACATCAAAGGATCGTCCCAAACTGCCGGCACATAGAGACTGTCCCCCCAACGACTGGTCATTTAAGTCTGTCCCCAATGAATGGTCGTCCCCAGCTGCCGACAGAAAATGAACGCCCCCAGGTGCCGGCATTTCAACGGCCACTCATTTAAGTCTGTCCCCAATGAGTAGGGATAGAAAAAGGCCCGGGTGCCGTGGGGCATCCGGGTCTTTGCTAGCAACTTGATGTTGCGGGCAGCTTAGAACTTGTGGCCGCACTTCTTGCAGACGCGCAGCTTGTTCTTGCCGTCCTTCTCGTGACCGACGCGGGTAACCTTACCGCACTCGGGGCAAACGAGATTGACGTTGGAGGCGTCGATAGGAGCCTCCTGCGAAACGATACCGCCCTGCTGGTTGGCAGCGTTGGGCTTGACGGCCTTCTTGACGACCGAAACGCCCTCGACAACGACCTTGTTCTCGGCGGGGAGAGCACGCAGGACAACGCCCTGCTTGCCGCGATCCTTACCAGAGAGAACCTGGACCTTATCGCCCTTCTTGATATACATATATCTCCCCTAACTACAGGGTCTCGGGAGCGAGCGAGACGATCTTCATGTACTTCTTGTCACGAAGCTCGCGAGCGACGGGCCCGAAGATACGGGTACCGACGGGCGAACCATCGTTGTTGATGACAACGCAGGCGTTCTCATCAAAGCGAATGTAGGAGCCATCCTTGCGGCGGATCTCCTTAACGGTGCGAACGACGACGCAACGGACAACGTCCTTCTTCTTGACGTTGGCGCCAGGGGTAGCCTCCTGGACAGCACCGATGAACACATCGCCGATGCCTGCATAACGACGCTTGGAACCGCCAAGCACCTTGATGCAGCGAATCTTGCGAGCGCCGGAGTTGTCGGCGACGTTCAGCATGGTTTGCATCTGAATCATGGTAGATGTTCCTCCGAACTAAGAACCGAAGAGAGGTGCGCAGCCTTTATGCGGCCCGTGGTATGCAAGCCAGGCATACGCACATCTTCGGAAACGTACAAGTCGTAAGAGCGACTGCTTATTTAGCGCGCTCGACGACCTCGATGAGGCGCCAACGCTTCATCTTGGACATAGGACGGGTCTCCATAACGCGGACGGTGTCGCCCACGCCAGCCGTGCACTCCTCGTCGTGAGCGTGCAGCTTCTTGGAGCTGGTCATCATCTTGCCGTACTTGGGGTGACGCTTGCGCTCGGTGATGGTGACAACAATGGTCTTGGCACCGGAGACGGAGGTAACGACACCCGTACGGACCTTACGCGAGTTACGCGAATCAGTCATGTTCTCTCCTTAGGTCCTACTCGGCGACAGCGGACTTCTCCGCTGCGATCTCGCGGGCGCGCTGCTCCGTGAGGACGCGAGCGATGTCCTTCTTCACGGTGTTGACGCGAGCGGTGTTGTCCAGCTGGCTGGTGGCCATCTGGAAACGAAGGTTAAAGAGCTCGGCGCGCATTTCCTTCAGCTTCTCAACGAGCTGAGCGTCCGAGAGCTCACGAATCTCTGCGGGCTTCATTAGTTCTCCTCCTTGGCGGCGGCGGCGTCCTCAGCAGCCCACTTGGCCTCGAGAGCGGCCTCCTCAGCCATCTCCTTCTCGATGCGCTGCTCAGCGTTCTTAGCAGCAACAATCTTGGTCTTGATGGGAAGCTTGTGCTGTGCAAGACGCAGAGCCTCGCGAGCGACCTCCTCGGGCACGCCCTTGACCTCGAACATGATGCGGCCGGGCTTGACGACGGCCACCCACTCCTCGGGGTTACCCTTACCAGAACCCATGCGAGTCTCAGCGGGCTTCTTGGTGATGGGCTTATCGGGGAAGATCGTGATGTAGACACGACCGCCACGCTTCATGTAGCGGGTCATGGCAATACGAGCGGCCTCGATCTGACGGTTGGTGATCCAATGGGCCTCGAGAGCCTGGATACCAAACTCGCCGAAATGCAGCTCGGTATTACCCTTGGCCTGGCCCTTCATGGAGCCACGCTGCACCTTGCGGTGAAGAATACGCTTAGGGGCAAGCACTACTGACCCCTCCTCTCGGAGTTACGACGACGAGGACGGGAAGAGCCCTCGAGTGCAGGGTTGGGAACAGGCTGGCCCGGGAGCTTCTCGCCCAGGTAGATCCAGACCTTCACGCCGCAAGCGCCCATGGTGGTGCTGGCGACAGCCGTGCCGTAGTCAATCTTGGCACGGAGGGTGTGCAGAGGTACGCGACCCTCACGGTACCACTCACGACGGCCCATCTCGGCACCGCCGAGACGACCGGAGCACTGGATACGGATGCCCTTAGCGCCGGCCTTGCGGGCGGACTGGACAGCCTTGCGCATAGCGCGACGGAAGGCAACGCGGCCCTCGAGCTGCTCGGCGATAGACTGAGCAACGAGGTTGGCGTCGAGCTCGGGGCGCTTGATCTCGACAACGTCGACGGAGAGCTGGCCCTTGGAGACGCCAGCGACCTTCTCGAGCTCGGTGCGGAGGGTATCGATCTCGGCACCCTTCTTACCGATGACAACGCCGGGGCGAGCGGTGAGGATGATGACCTTCACCTTGTCGCCAGCGCGCTCGATCTCGACGCGGGAGACAGCTGCGCGGGAAAGACGCTTCTCGAGGTACTTGCGGATCTCGAGATCGTTACCGAGGGTCTTAGCGTAATCCTTCTCTGCGAACCAGCGGGAGCGCCAGTTCTCGGTGATGCCAAGACGGAAGCCGGTGGGGTAGACTTTCTGACCCATACAGCTTTACGCCTCCTTTCGAGGAGCAACGACGACGGTGATGTGGGAAGTACGCTTCAGAATGCGAGAAGCGGAACCCTTGGCGCGGGGACGGATGCGCTTAAGCGTCGGACCCTCGTCAACATAGGCAGCGGCGACAACCAGGTTGTCGGCACGCAGACCGTTGTTGTTCTCGGCGTTCGCAACGGCAGAACGGAGAACCTTCTCGACATCCACGGCGACGGCGCGGTCGCAGAAGTGGAGGATGTCGAAGGCCTGAGCGACAGGCTTGCGGCGGATCAGATCGACCACCAGGCGGGCCTTGCTGGGGGAAACACGCACGTACTTAGCGACGGCGCGAACCTCGGTGGCCTCAGTTTCAATAGACTTAGTTGCCATTTACGGTTAACCCCCTATTTGGCCTTGTGGCCACGGAACGTACGAGTCGGCGCGAACTCGCCGAGCTTGTGACCAACCATGGACTCGGTAACATACACGGGCACATGCTTGCGGCCGTCGTGGACGGCGATGGTGTGACCAACCATCTCGGGGAAGATGGTGGACGCGCGGGACCAGGTCTTCACGACGTCCTTCTTGCCAGCCTCGTTCATCGCGGTGATACGCGAGAGAAGGCGAGTCTCCACGAACGGGCCCTTTTTGAGACTTCTGCTCATAAGTGCTTTCTCCTAAAACTCGGTATCCGAAATTACTTCTTACGGCGACGAATGATGTGCTGGTTCGAGACCTTCTTCTTCTTGCGCGTACGAAGGCCCTTCGTCGGCTTACCCCAGGGGGTAACGGAGGGACGACCAGAGGTGTGGTTCTTGCCCTCGCCACCGCCGTGCGGGTGGTCGACAGGGTTCATGACGGTACCGCGGACGGTCGGGCGCACGTTCATGTGACGCTTACGGCCGGCCTTGCCGATGACGATGTTGGAGTGATCGGCGTTGCCGACCTCACCGACGGTGGCGCGGCAGGTAACGAGGATGCGGCGCATCTCGGAGGAAGGCATACGGACGATAGCGTACTTGCCCTCCTTACCCATCAGCTGGCAGGAGTTACCGGCGGAACGGGCGATAGCAGCGCCCTTGCCCGGCTGGAACTCGACGGCGTGGATGAGCGTACCGACGGGGATGTCGGCGAGGGGCAGAGCGTTGCCCGGCTTGATGTCGGCGTCAGAACCGGACATGATGGTCTGACCGACCTCGAGGCCCTTGGGGGCCAGGATGTAGCGCTTCTCACCGTCAGCGTAGTGCAGCAGAGCGATGCGAGCGGAACGGTTCGGATCGTACTCGATCGTGGCAACCTTGGCGGGCACGCCATCCTTGTTGCGCTTGAAGTCGATCACGCGGTAACGACGCTTCACGCCGCCGCCCTGGTGGCGGGTGGTGATGCGGCCGTTGTTGTTACGACCGGCCTTCTTGGGCAGGGGCTCGAGAAGAGACTTCTCGGGCTTGGTGCAGGTGATCTCGGAGAAGTCGGAGATCGTCTGCCAACGCCTACCAGCGGAGGTCGGCTTAAGGTGCTTTACAGCCATTACAATCCCTTTCAATAGGAATCCGTTAGCCATCGCAGACAGGGATTCGAGGTTCTGCCTCGGGTGCGATGACACCGGACGTATACACGGTTCCGGGCGTGTCCATTTTATACGCCCAAAACCTTGAGCTCTCGCCTCCCCTTTTTGGGAGGCATGAGCTCACTCAACAGCAGCGAGTCTTAGGCCTGGTTGCCAAAGACCTCGATGGTGTCGCCCTCGGCCAGCGTGACGATGGCCTTCTTCCAAGAACGGGTCTTGCCGGCGACATAGCGCACGCGCTTGGTCTTGGGCTTGACCGTCAGGGTGTTCACGCGAACGACCTTGACGCCGAAGATCTCCTCGACAGCGTCCTTGATCTGATACTTGTTAGCATCCTTGGCGACCTCGAACGTGTACTTGTTCAGCTCCATGCCTGAGAAGGAACGCTCGGACACGATCGGACGGATGATGATCTCGTGGGCGGTCATTTATGCAAGCACCTCCCCGAAGTGAGCGGCGATGTCGGCGGGCATCAGCACGGCGTTGTTGTTGACGAGATCGTAGGTGTTGGCCTCGTCAGCGGTGATGATGAACGTCTTGGGAATGTTGCGGAACGACAGGTAGGCGTTGACGTCCTCATCGCGAACGATGATGGTCAGACGCTTGCCCTCAAGGCCGAGAGCCTTGAGCATGGCGACGGCAGCCTTGGTGGAAGGCTTCTCGAAGCCGTAGTCGTCGACGAGCACGAGCTCGCCATCGGCCAGCTTGGCGGACAGCGCGGAGCGCATAGCCAGCTTGACCTCCTTGTTGTTCATACGCTTAGCGTAGGAACGGGGCTTGGGGGCGAAGACAACGCCACCGTGACGCCACTGGGCAGCACGGATGGAACCCTGGCGGGCACGGCCGGTGCCCTTCTGACGCCAAGGCTTCTTGCCGCCACCGGAAACCTCAGAGCGGCCCTTAGCGGACTGGGTGCCCTGACGCCAAGAGGCCATCTGGCACTTGACGATGTGGTGCATAACGTGGATGTTCGGCTCGATGCCGTACACCTCAGCGGCGAGCTCGGCCTCGGCGACCTTCTTGCCCTCGCTGTTCTTTACTTCAAACTTTGCCATTTAAGTGTTCTCCTTGGTATGACGCTGGGCTAAATGGGCTGGGCCCTTAGGCCATACGGATGGCGACGAGACCATTCTTGGCACCCGGGACAGCGCCCTTGACCAAGATGAGGTTCTGCTCGGCATCGATGCGGACAACGGAAAGGTTCTTGACGGTAACGCGCTCGTTACCCATGTGACCGGCCATCTTGACGCCCTTGAGGACGCGCGCAGGATAGGCGCACTGACCGATAGAACCGGGGTGACGCTGGAAGTGAGAACCATGCGTCATAGGACCGCGGCGCTGACCCCAGCGCTTGATGCGACCCTGGAAGCCCTTACCCTTGGAGGTACCGATGACGTCGACCTTCTCGACATCAGCGAAATCAGCGACGGTGACAACCTCGCCGACCTTGTGCTCCTCGCCGTTCTCGACGCGGACCTCACGAAGGAAACGGACAGGCTCGACGCCAGCCTTGGCGAAGTGACCAGCCATGGGCTTGTTCACGTTCTTGGCCTTGATGTCGCCGAAACCGATCTGGACGGCGTCATAGCCGTCGGTTGCCTGAGTTTTAACCTGCGAGACAGCGCAGGGGCCAGCCTGGATGACCGTGACGGGAACGACGTTGTCGTCCTCGTCCCAAACCTGGGTCATGCCAATCTTGCGGCCGAGAATCATGCTGATCAAGATATGATCCCAACTCTCGCGTGGTCTTGGGACAATGCGTACACCACCGAGCGTACGCCCCTAGAGGACCACTACTTACACGACGTGCTCCCCAGCCTTGTATTGCGTCCGGACTACCTGACAACCCTATTAAGCAGGCATTTTGTCCAGCCAGAATACTCCCCTGGTTTCACACAGCTGTTTAGTATACACGGCTGCGGGCGTATCCATCGAGATTCATATTTCACTCACATTGTTTACGCAGGTAAAGTGCGTGGCACGTTCCCAGTGTGCGGCGGAGGGGGCGGGCCTGAGACATATTAAGGTTGCTGCTCTACAGTCCTGCTCACGACGGAGAGCACATTAAGTGCTCTCCTGTTCGTGCGGAACTCGCGACAACCTTAATATGTCTCAGGCCCGCCCCCTCCGCCGCACACTGGGAACGCCACGTTGATGTCTGCTTAACTCTGCTCGCTCAGGCTAATGACTTTGTTGGGGGTCCACTATTTGCTGGAGGGTGAACTTGCATTGCATTGGCTCGCCTTCTGCTTGTGGCTTTGCCTCATCGAAATCGAAGATCATGATGGCGCAGTTGGGGAGTTTTGTTGGGAGCTCGAAGCCCTCTGGGGCTGCAGCCTTGATGAATTGGCGGCTGGCGCTGCCGTGGCTTACTGCTAGGAGGGTTTCGATGCCCTCGGCGCCCATGAGATTGGTGAGGGTGCCCACCATGCGCTCCTGCAGTGCCTGGCTTCCTTCTCCTCCGAAGGGGACCAGGTCCTCGCCCGGATCCCAGACGTCGGTGGGAAGGGCATCGTGGGGACCTTCTTCGAAGGTGCCGTAGCAGCGCTCGATGATGCCTTCGCAGGGCTCGACGGCAGCGTCCGGGCCGAGGAGCTCGCATGCGACGAGGCTTGCTGTGTCCATGGCTCGGCCTAAGGGTGATGAGACAACTTTGTCGGGGACGACGCCGCGGGCCTTGAGCCATGCGGCTGCCATTCCCGCTTGTTTGCGGCCCAGATCGGTCAACGGTGAATCGCAGCGACCTTGGACGAGCTTTTTGACGTTGAATTCCGTCTGACCGTGGCGGAGTAGATATAGACGCTTCATGCTCTCCCCTTCTGTATACCTAGCTTTACCGGCGCAGCCCTACTCGTGGGTATGGCCTACGTAGTCTTCATCGATCGTGACCTTGGCAATCGACTTGGGGTATTCCGACTCGACCCGTTGTGCCAGCGCGTGCTTTAGGTCCTCGGCACTCATCTGCAAATCCGAGGGACGCACACAGTCAAAAATCACGTTGGTGTGCGTGGGACCCGGCACACAGCGCAGGTCATGAATCGAGAGGCGGCTATCGATCTGTTGGGCCATGGCGTTAATGCGTAAACGCATGCTCGCCACCTTGGGGTCGTCGGTCACGATGGGGTCGTAATGGAGCGTGACAATCATGCCGTCTTCGTTCCTAAACGCCTGCTCGATGTTATCGAGCGTGTCATGGCTTTCCAGCGGGCTGGCCTCGGCTGCCATCTCGGCGTGAGCGCTTGCGAACTTCCTGCCCGGGCCGTAGTCGTGAACCATCAAATCGTGAACGCCCAAAACGCCGGGGTAGCTCATGATCTTGCTGCGGATATGCTCGACGAGCTTAGGATCGGGCGTCTGGCCCAAAAGCGGGCTCACCGTGTCCTGGATGAGTTCAAAGCCGCTCCAGCCAATATAGGCACCAACGGCAAGGCCGACCCAAGCGTCAAGGTTGATGCCCGTCACCTGCGAAACAATTGCGCACGCCAGTACGGCGCCCGTGGCAAGAACATCGTTCTTGGAATCCTGCGTGGTCGCATGCAGCGTCTCGGACTCAATGCGATCGCCGAGCTTTTGGTTGAGGGCCGCCATCCAGAGCTTTACGACCATCGAAAGCACTAGAACTGCCACCAGGGCAAGCGAGAACTCGACAGGTTCGGGGTGGATGACGCGCTCGACCGAGGACTTCACCAGCTCAACGCCAATCAGCAGCACGAGTGCCGCCACGACCAGACCCGAGAGATACTCGTAGCGACCGTGGCCGTAAGGATGCTCGGGGTCGGCCGGCTTGCTCGCCAGCTTAAAGCCCAGCACGCTCACGATATTCGAGCTGGCATCGGACAGGTTGTTCATGGCATCCGCCACAATCGAAACCGATCCCGAAACCACACCAATTGCACCCTTCGCAGCACAAAGCGCAACATTGACGACAATACACACCATGCCAGCTAACGTGCCCACACGCGCACGATCGCCCTGTGCGCGCCTAACAATCCACTCGACCATCTGCATCCGCCCCCACGGTACTACTTATATATCTATTGCTCAAACGGATTGTAGTGTAGCCACTTTGTCCCCCAGATACAAAAAGGCCGCGCCCACACGGGCCGCGGCCTTGGAACACGACAAAGGGATCGTCCTTTTGTCGCACAGGTTTATGCGCTTACTTCAGCAGCGCTCGCCACTGTTTCGGGCGAATCGGCTCCGTCCCCCGTCGCCTGCCCCTTCGCCGGCACCACGCCAAAGCAGTAGCTCAGCGCCGCAGACACCGCAAATGCCGTGCCGCCGGCAACGCAGCACCACAGCAGGTTCGGGATGCCGCCTGTGGCAAAGCCAATGACCATGAGGACATTCGTCATGCCGATGGTATAGGCCGTAACGTGGCCCACGGCAGCAACAAGGCCTCCGACGGCGCCGCCAATGGCCATGCACGTCAGGCACCTGCCATATTTAAAGCCGCAACCGTACAGCGCCGGCTCGCTTACGCCGCCAAGAACACCCGAGATTGAATAGCCCAGCATGAGCGCCTTCTCGTCCTTATCCGCAACGCGAAGCGACGCGCCAAAGGGCATGCCCCAAACGGCGAACGTTGCCATCGTCGCGGCGATCAGGATGCACGAATCCGTTCCCACACTCATAAACTGCGCATAGGCGAGCGATAGGACAACGTTGCTGACGCCGGCGATCTTTAGGAACTCCCAGCCCGCAGCAAGCCCCATGAGCGTGAGCAGCGACACGATGCCACCGGAATTGCCAAGCATAAACATAAGCTGGCCCAACAGCATGCCCAGACAGCTGCCCGCCGGCGCCGTAATACACAGCGAAACCGGAACCATGACAAGCATGGTCGCAAACGGAACGAACGAAAACGCCACGGCCTTAGGGATAACGCGCTTAAAGAAACACTCCACTCGCCATAGCACGGGCACCGAGATGAGAACCGGAATAACAGTCGTCGTGTAATCGTTGACCGGCGCAGGAAGCAGACCATACACGGAAGTCATCGATGCCCCCGTCGTCGATGCGGCATCGACGAGCTTAAGCAGATCGGGCGCAATCAATACGCCGCCCAGCATCATGCCCAGCTGCTCCGAGCAACCGAGCTGGCGGGCGGCCGCCCAACCAAGATAAATGGGCAAAAAGTAGTAACCGGCGTTATAGAGCCAACTGTAGAACAGGCGATAGATTTCGGAATCGGCAGACCACAGGCCCAGCATGCCTTCGCCCATAATGACGGCGACGGTGCGGAACAACGCCGCGCAGACAATATACGGCAACGCCGACATCATGCTTTTGGACAGATAGTCCACCACGGCCATGGCGTTTGATGAAACCGTCGTTGTAAACGAGGTGTTAGAAACTTGTGACACAGGAACCCTTTCCCAATGTGACATGCGGACTGTCCCTTTGTCACATCGTGCGATACTGACCGATTGCGCGGTACTTTTCGTAGCGGAGGTTTGTGAGGGTCGCGTCGTCGAGCCGCCCAAGCGTATCGAAGGCATCAAATGCCGAGGACATGACGGCACCGGCAATTTCCTCATGCGACAGGCCCCTATCATCAACAATGCCGTCGATGATGCCGAGCGCCAACAGATCGGGAGCCGTGAGTTTAAGCGCCTCGGCGGCCTCATTCGCGCGCTCGGTATCCTTCCACAGGATCGACGCACAGGCCTCGGGGCTCACGACCGAATAGGCCGAGCTCGAGAGCATCAGGATGCGGTCGGCCACGGACAGCGCCAGCGCGCCACCAGAGCCGCCCTCGCCTGTCACCACCGAGACAATCGGCGTCTTAAGGCCGCTCATCTCCATCAAGTTCTGGGCAATCGCCTCGCCCTGACCGCGCTCCTCGGCACCGATGCCGCAAAACGCGCCCGAGGTATCGACCAGGCACAGAACCGGTCGACCAAACTTTTCGGCCTGGCGCATCAGGCGACGCGCTTTGCGGTAGCCCTCGGGATGTGCCATGCCAAAGTTGCGGTGCATACGCTCTTTGGTCGTGGTGCCGCGCTCGATGGCGATGACCGTTACGGGGCGTCCGTCTTTCCAGCCAATGCCAGCCACCACAGCGGCGTCGTCGCCAAAGTAACGGTCGCCGTGCAGCTCCACAAATCCGTCCAGGCCCAGCGAGATCATCTCGCCCGCCGTGGCGCGATCTGCCGAGCGGGTCTGCTTGACAATCTCGAGCGCGGTTTTTGGTGCGGCCGAGCGCTTGAACAAGTGTCCCAGCTTTTTGCCGCGGCGACCCGTATGCACGATCTCATGCGGTGCCCCCAGGCCGGGCGCGTGCCCTTCGTGCAGCGCCAGCAGCTCGCCTACCGTGAGCGCAATCTCGCCACGCGGAACAACGGCATCGCAAAAGCCGTGCTCCAGCAAAAACTCGGAGCGCTGGAATCCCTTGGGCAGGCGCTTGTGCATGTTCTGCTCGATCACGCGCGGGCCGGCAAATGCCGTCAGGGCATCGGGCTCGGCCAGGATAATGTCGCCCTCCATGGCGAAGCTCGCGGTTACGCCTCCGGTCGTGGGGTCGGTGAGCACCGTGATATACAGGCCGCCCGCCTCGCTGTGGCGCCTAACCGCCGCAGAAATCTTGGCCATCTGCATAAGCGATGTCACGCCCTCTTGCATGCGCGCACCGCCCGAAACGGTAAAGCCGACAACTGGCAATCCAAGCTCGGTCGCTCGCTCAAATGTGCGACAGATCTTCTCGCCCACCACGGAACCCATCGAGCCCATCATAAAGTTGGCGTCCATAAAGAAGAGCGCGGTATCGCAACCGCAGATTTTGCCCCTGCCGCACACAACGGCATCGTGCTCGCCCGAACGCTCGCTCACGCTCTTGAGCTTGTCGGCATAGCCGGGAAACGAGAGGAAGTCCTCCGGCGCCAGACTGGCATCCCATTCCTCAAACGTGCCCTCGTCAATCGTCATGCGCATGCGGTCGCGCCCGCTCACGCGAAAGTGTTTGCCGCAACGAGGGCAGACCTCGAGGTTGTCGTGCAGGCGCGCCTCATCGATCACGCGGCGGCACTCCGGGCACTTGATAAACACGTGGCGCGCGGGAAACTCGGCGCACGACTCGGTCATCGGTCCCTCGAGGACGTTGACCGTCTTCGCTTTTCTATTCATCAGCATAGAGATGCCCCATCAGATCGGTGTGATACATGCCCGACAAGAACTCGTCGTTTGCCAGCACGTCGAGCTGAAGCTCGCTGTTTTCGCTCACGCCCTCAATCACGAGCTCGCCCAGGGCCGAGCGCATCTTGCGAATGGCGCCGTCACGCGTGGGCGCACACACGATGAGCTTGCCAAGCATGGAGTCGTAGTACGGCGGAACTTTAGCACCGGTAAACATGGCGGAATCCCAGCGCACGCGCGGACCACCCGGCACACGCAACGCGGTGACCGTTCCGCATGACGGCAGAAAATCCGGCGTTTCGGCATTGATGCGGCACTCCATGGCGTGGTTGCGGACCGGCATGTCCTCCTGCTCAAAGGGCAGAGGCTGGCCGGCTGCCACGCGCAGCTGCCACTTGACCAAGTCGGTATCGGTCACAAACTCCGTAACCGGATGCTCCACCTGCAAGCGCGTGTTCATTTCCATAAAGTAGAAATTGCCGTCGTCCGAATACAGGAACTCGATGGTACCGGCTCCTTCGTAGCCGACGGCACGAGCCAGGTCACGCGCTGCCTTGTGCATGCGAGCACGAATGTCGTCGTGTCCGTCGAGGCACGGCGCGGGGCTCTCCTCGATTAGCTTTTGGTTGCGCCGCTGCACCGAGCACTCGCGCTCGCCGAGCGAAAACACATGGCCCTGCTTATCGGCCATAATCTGTACCTCAACGTGATGCGCCGGCGCGACGAACTTCTCCATGTAGCACTCGCCGTCGCCAAAAACGGCCTCGCCCTCGGCGCGTGCTTCAATAAAGGCCTTTGCCGCATCTTCCACGCGCTCGACCTTACGAATACCGCGACCGCCGCCGCCCGCACGCGCCTTAATAAGCACGGGGCAGCCAATGCGCTCAGCCTCGGCCGTTGCCTCCTCGGGACTTTTGAGCAAATCGCAGCCCGGCACGATGGGCACGCCCGCCGCGGCAGCCGTTCGACGTGCGGCGTCCTTGTCGCCCATGCTGTCGATCACCTTGGCCGAAGGACCAACAAACGCCAGGCCATACTTGTCGCAGTCGCGCACGAAGCTCGCCTTCTCGGAAAAGAAACCGTAGCCGGGATGGATCGCCTTTGCCCCCGACTTTACGGCACAGGTGAGCACAGCATCGTCGTTGAGGTAGCTCTCGGCAAGACGCGGACCGCCGATGCAATACGCCTCGTCGGCAAGCTGCACGTGCAGCGCGTCCGCATCGGCCGTGGAATAAACGGCGACGGTCTTGATGCCCATATCGCGGCACGCGCGGATAACACGGACCGCGACTTCGCCGCGGTTGGCGATGAGCACTTTGTCGAACATGAAGCCTTCCTTAACTTTCGTGCATGAGTGCAAAAGACATATCGGCGCGGCAGCAAACCTCACCGTTGACGCTCGCAGTACCCGTCGCAAAGCGGAACGGCCCGCGCGCACGCGTGATGGTGCACACCAGATCAACCGTGTCGCCCGGGCGCACCGGACGCTTAAAGCGCACCTTGTCCAGACTCGTGTAGAACGGCGTCACGCCGCGCGCTTCCTCATCGCCCATCAGCAGCACGCAACAGTTTTGGGCGAGCATCTCGCACTGAATCACGCCGGGGACCACCGGGTTTCCCGGAAAATGCCCCTGCAAAAAGTACTCGTCGCCCGTAATCGTGATCTTGCCGTGGGCCTCGTCGCCCACCAGCTCGGCCTCGTCGAGCAAAAGCATCGGTTCGCGATGCGGCAACAGTTCCTTAAGCTCTTCTTTGTTCATGGATATCACCTATCCGATCCTCATGAGGCAGCTGCCAAACTCCACGAGGTCGCCGTCGGCCACGCAGATCTCGAGCACCTCGCCGTCTGCCTCTGCCGTTACCTCGTTGAGAACCTTCATGGCCTCGATGATGCAGAGCGTCTCGCCGGCCTTGACCTTAGAGCCCACGTGCACAAACGGCTCGTCGCCCGGCGCCGGGGCAGCATAGAAAACGCCGACCATGGGAGCGGTCACCTCGGTGCCCTTGGGCTCCGGTGCGGCGGCAGGTGTCTGCGCGGCGGGCTCCGGTGCGGCAGGCGCGACTGTGGGAGCTGCAACTGGAGCGGCCATAGCGCTCGGCATGGGCATGGGCACGGCAACCGGCTGTGCGGCGCTCGCGCGCTCGAGTTCGACCGCGGTGCCATCGGGCTCCTCAACGCGTACGCGCGTGAGGCCGCGGTCCTCCATAACATCGGCTATCTCGGCAAGTCTTTTGGAATCCATGCTCTAGCTCCTCGTATATCTACGCAGCGCGATGGCGGCGTTGTGTCCGCCAAAGCCCAGGTTGGTCGAAAGCGCCCAGGTAAGGTCAGCGCGAACCGCGCGATTGGGCGTGTAGTCAAGATCGCAGGCGGGATCGGACGTGTGGTAGTTAATGGTCGGCGGCACCACGCCCTGCTCGAGCGCCATGGCGCAGGCCATGACCTCGATGGCGCCCGTGGCACCGATCATGTGGCCGGTCATCGACTTAGTCGACGAGACGTGCGCGGCGCGCGCCGCGTCCTCGCCGAGCGCACGCTTAATGCCCGCCGTCTCGGACGAATCGTTGAGCTTGGTCGATGTGCCGTGGGCATTGATGTAGAGGCCCTCGGAAGGCCTGACGTCGCCCTCGGTCACCGCCAGCGATATCGCGCGGGCAATGCCGGCAGCCTCGGGATCAGGGCTCGTGATGTGATAGGCATCATCGGTGTTGCCGTAGCCCACGACCTCGGCATAAATGTGCGCACCGCGCGCCTGCGCATGTTCCATGCTCTCGAGCACGAGCACGCAGGCGCCCTCGCCCATCACAAAGCCATCGCGGTCTGCATCGAACGGGCGGCAAGCCGTCGCGGGATCAGGGTTGGTGGTCAATGCGCGGCAGGACGTAAAGCCCGCAACGGCATCGGGGATAATTGCGGCCTCGGCGCCGCCCGCGAGGATCGCGTCGGCATAGCCGTGCTTGATGGCGCGGAACGCCTCGCCCACCGCATGGGCCGAGGTGGCGCACGCGGTCACCACGGGCAGGGTCGGCCCCTTTGCTTTGTGACGGATTGCGATGTTGCCCGATGCCATGTTGGGGATCATCATCGCGATCATGTAAGGCGATGCGCGGCGGGGCCCACGGTCGGCAATCGTATGGACGTTATCGACGAGCGTCGTCATGCCGCCCACGCCCGAGCCCACGTAGACGCCCAGGCGCTCGCGATCGATGGCGCCTTCGACATCAAAGCCCGCATCGTGCATTGCCTCGTCCGAAGCCGCCATCGCAAACTGAACGCAGGGGTCGAGATGCTTGGCGTCACGCTTGCCAAAGTACTCGTTGCCGTCAAAGCCCTTGACCTCGGCTGCCACCTTGACGGCAAACGCATCGGTATCGAAGTGCGTGATCGGGCCGATGCCGCACGTGCCGGCGCACATGGCCGCCCAGGTGGCAAGCGCGGTGTTGCCGAGCGGCGACACGGCACCGATACCGGTGATTGCAACTCTCTGTTCCATCATGGTCTCCTCATCCAAGCCGTTCTTCGGCCCTGGTTTCTACATCGCCATTCCGCCGTCGACGCGTACGACTTCGCCCGTAATGTAGGCAGCCGCGTCGCTCGCCAAAAAGCGCACCACGCCGGCCACTTCCTCGGGACGCGCCATGCGCCTCAGGGGAATCTGCTCCTCGCACGCCGCACGCACCTTATCCGATAGCTTTGCCGTCATATCGGTCTCGACAAACCCGGGTGCGACCGCGTTCACTCGTACGCCGCGGGGCGCAAGCTCGCGCGCCACCGCCTTGGTCAGGCCGATCACGCCCGCCTTGGAGGCAGCGTAGTTGGCCTGCCCGGCATTGCCCATCAGGCCCACGACCGAGCTCATGTTGACGACGCAGCCGCCGCGCTGACGCATAAAGGTCTTGGTGAGTGCGCGCGTCGTGTTAAACGTTCCTTTAAGATTGACATCGAGCACGCGATCGAAGGCGTCATCGCCCATGCGCATGAGCAGGCCATCGCGGGTGATGCCAGCGTTGTTGACGAGCGCCCAAATGGAGCCAAAGTCGTTGAGGACCGCTTCCACGCACGCGTTGACGGCAGCGGGGTCGGCCACGTCGCATTGATATGCGCGTGCCGCGGCGCCAGCCGCCTCGCAGGCTTCGCACGTCTCGCGCGCCGCATCGACGCTTCCGGCATAGACGACGGCGATATCAAAGCCGTCCTCCGCCAGACCGACAGCGCAGGCGCGGCCGATACCCCGCGAGCCGCCCGTGACCAGTGCCACGCGACGTGAGTCGTTGCGCTCGAGCGTGCCGTTGTTCAAGTTGCCCATGTCATTCCTTTCGGGTTACAGCCCTGTGGACTATGCGAGCTCGTCGGCAATAGCTGCGACCTGCTCGGCCGTTTCGCACGAATACACGCGAACGTCGCTCAACGTACGCTTGACCAGGCCAGACAGCGTTTTGCCAGGGCCAACCTCAATAAACGTGTCGATACCCTGATCCTGCAGAGTGTGCAGCGTGTCGACCCAACGCACGGCATGGCTCACCTGGTTGGCCAAGACATCCGATGCCGCTCGCGGGTCCGCCGGATAGGGCGCCGCCGTCATGTTTGCCAAAACAGGAATGAGCAACGGGGACGGCGCGTGACCGGCCTCAATATATGCGGCAAGGCCACAGGTCGCCTCGGCCATATAGGGGCTATGAAATGCACCCGACACCGCGACCTTCATGGCGCGGCCGCCAGCCTCTTTTACTAGGACGTCGAGCGCCTGCAGCGCCTCGGGTGCTCCGGCAACAACCGTCTGCTGCGGGCTGTTGTAGTTGACCGGCCAGCAGTCCTCGCCGGCCTGTTTTGCCAGGCCCTCGACTTGCACCGCATCGAGCTTGATGACGGCGCGCATGCCGCCGGGGTGACGCTCGGCCGCCGTGGCCATCAATGCCGCGCGCTCGCACACGAGCTCAAAACCCGCTCGCGTATCAAATGCCCCCGCAAAGGTGAGCGCGGCGACCTCGCCCAGCGAGAATCCCGCACAGGCGGCAGGTACTACGCCGCGCTCGCGCAGGGCGGCAGCCGCTGCCAGGTCGTGAACGAACACGCACGGCTGCGTGTTCTCGGTCTGCGAGAGCTCCTCCTTGGAGGCGCTCCGGCACTGCTCGCTCGTCCCCGGGCGCACCTTATCGGCAATGACAAACACCTCGGCGGCCGCCGGCGATGTCTCGATCAAGTCGACACCCATCGCGGGGTGCTGGGCGCCCTGGCCGGCAAACAAAAACGCTACGCCACCCATGCGCACGCACCCTTCAGGACGTGCTCGGCGCCATCGACCAGGTCGTCAACGATTTCGCGTGCGCTCTGGCGCTCGTTGACCATGCCGGCAATCTGTCCACACAGAAACGAACCCTCTTCGTAGTTGCCGTCCTTGGCGGCCTTACGCAGCGCACCGGTTCCCATAGCACCGAGCTCCTCGGCACTCGCGCCGGAACCCTCGCTCTTGGCATAGGCGTTGGTGAAGGGGCTCTTGAGGGCGCGCACCGGATGTCCCGTCGAGCGACCGGTCGCACGCGTCGAAGTGTCGTTGGCCTTCAGGACCATCTCTTTGTACTGCTCCGAGACGGTGCACTCGTCTGCGACCAGAAAGCGCGTACCCACTTGCACGCCTTCGGCGCCCAGCATAAAGGCGGCCGCCACGCCGCGGCCGTCGGCAATACCGCCGGCGGCCACAACGGGAATGTCAACCGCATCGACGACCTGCGGCACCAGTGCCATCGTCGAGGTCTCGCCAATATGGCCGCCCGATTCGGTACCCTCGGCAACAACCGCCGTGGCTCCACGACGTGCCACGAGGCGCGCCAGCGCCACCGAGGCAACGACCGGGATGACCTTGATGCCCGCCTCGTTCCACGCCTTCATGTACTTGGCGGGATTGCCGGCGCCCGTCACGACGACCGGCACTCGCTCGTCAATCACGACCTGCGCGACCTCGTCGGCAAACGGGCTCATGAGCATGACGTTGACGCCAAAGGGCTTATCCGTCCTGGCGCGCAGCTTATGAATCTGGTCGCCAAGCCAGTTGGCGTCGGCGTTCATGGCCGCGATGATGCCTAAGCCGCCCGCCTCGGACACTGCGGACGCCAGCGAGGCATCGGCAATCCAGGCCATACCGCCCTGGAACACGGGCTTTTCGATACCGAGCAGCTCACAGAGAGGAGTCTTGAGCATCTCTACTTCTCCAATGCCGCCTCGACCGTATCGGCGAACTCGCCGACCGTCTTGGGGTTCTCCTCGGTATCGAGCTGGATGCCAAACTCGTCCTCAACGGCGACGAGGATCTCGACGGTGCCCAGGCTGTCGAGGCCGATCTCCTCGAGCGTGGACTCGGGTTTCATCTCGACATCGTCAAGGCCAGCGGTCTCGCGGATAACGTCGCAAACGCGCTCGAAGGTCTTCTGATCTGCCATGGTAGTTCTCCTTTGTTTGTGCCCTAGGGGCGTTTTTATTTCCTATGTGCGACTACTTCCAACGAAGCAGATAGCCACCTATATCCAGGCCGGCGCCAAATCCAACGAGGGCGATGGTGTCGTCCTCATTCAGTGCGCCGGTACGTGCCAGCCGGTCAAGCGCAAAGGGAATGCAGGCGCTCGAAATGTTGCCGGTCTCGCGTAGCGTTCGAACCACGCGCTCGTCTGGCACGCCGAGACGCTTGACCGCCTGACTCAGGATTCGTTCGTTAGCCTGATGGAATACAAAATGATCGATGTCTTCGACCGAAATGCCCGCATCGCTCGCAAGCTTATGGACCGTGTCGCAGATGGCGTTGACGCCGAACTTGAACACGCGGCGACCATTCATGGACAGCACGCTCGCGCTATCTGCGGAGTCCTTAAACGGCGAGGTGCCGACCAGACCGGGAACGCGCAACGTCTCGACGTCGGGCGCTGTCGAAAGCTCAACGGCAAGAGGGTTGTCTCCCCCAGCCCCTATGACCGCAGCACCCGCGCCATCGCCAAAGAGCACGCACGTGGCACGGTCGGTCCAATCGAGCGCGCGCGTCATCTGCTCGGCGGCAACGACCAGCACGTGCTTGGCGCGACCGCGGGCGATATAACCCTCGGCGACATCGAGCGCAAATACGAAGCCGGCACAAGCCGCCGAGACATCGAAGGCAGGGCACGTCGCGCCTAGTCGCTCAGCAACGGCGCACGCTTCGGCAGGAACGAGGTGATCGCCCGTCGTCGTCGAACAGACGATAAGATCCAGCTGTCTCGCGTCGATTCCGGATACCTGAAGCGCCCGCTCGCTCGCCGCTACGGCAAGGTCGTCGAGTGACTCAGTGGTGCAGACGTGGCGGCTCTTGATACCGGTGCGGGTAAAAATCCACTCATCCGAGGTATCGAGGAACTCGGACAGCTCGTCATTGGAAACGCTGCGCGCAGGAAGCGCCGAGCCTGTTCCAAGAATCGTGAAACCCATCACTAACCTCCTTTGAGTTGTTGACGTGTTTACATCGACCAAGAGAGGATAGCGCATTTCAGTCGTTGTTGACGTGTTAACATTAAATTGTCCAAATGCGACAAAGGCTTCACATTGTGTCTGTCTCTCGACACCATTGCGTTATTCACTTATTCATTAAGGAGGTAGCAGCCGCTATGGATGCCCAATTAACGATAGTCGACGTAACCGGATCGACCAACGATGACCTGCTCGAAGCAGGAAAACAAGGAGCTCCGCACGGCACAGGACTTGCCGCCCGGGCTCAGACAGCAGGACGTGGCCGGCGCGGCCACAAGTGGGATTCATCCGCCGGCAACCTATTGCTTTCGATTGTCCTGCGTCCATGCGTTAATCCTGCAAAGTACTCTGGTCTTGCAGCCGTCAGCGGCCTAGCGGTGCTCGAGGCACTCGAAAATCAGGGTCTTGCAAACGAGATTGGCCTCAAATGGCCCAACGATCTGGTCGCGCGAGGACGCAAGCTCGGCGGCATTCTGGTCGAGGCCGCACGCGATAACGAAGGCAAACCTTTCGCCGTCTGCGGCATTGGCGTCAATGTGAACTATGTGCCTTCGGAGGTTCCCGATGGCGGCCTGCCGGCAATCGGTCTCTCGGACCTCAACGAGAATGTTCCCGCCGTCGATGTGCTACTCAAGGAGGTCTATCACGCGGTCGTGAACGCTGTATACACATGGGCAGAGCGTCTCAACGCCATGGAAGAAGACGCCGGACCGCTCGCGCCCGTCCACGGCGAATACATCGGTCATCTCAATTGGATTGGGGAGCACGTTATCGCCCGTTCCCCTGCCGGTGACGAGCTGGCACGCGGCGTCTTTCAAACGGTCGATGACTTTGGTCGCGCGTGCATCGAGACAGAAGACGACTTGCGATCCTTCCATTTTGAGGAGGCATCACTGCGTCCCGTGGGCAAATAAGGCGTCACAGCCACCCATTCGGCTGCATTGCCCGGGTCCCCAAGGTCACCATTCAAAACAAAAGAGCCCCGCTACCGTAATGGCAGCGGGGCTCTGTAAGCTATGAGCGATATCGCTTAGAGCTTGATGTCGATGTCGACGCCAGCGGGGAGGTCGAGACGCATGAGCGAATCAACGGTGCCCGAGGTGGGGTCGAGGATGTCGATGAGGCGCTTGTGGGTGCGCATCTCGAACTGCTCACGAGAGTCCTTGTTCACGTGCGGCGAGCGGATAACCGTGTACAGGTTGCGCTCGGTGGGCAGGGGGACAGGACCGGAAACGCGAGCGCCGGTCTTCTGAGCGGTCTCGACGATGAGCTTCGCGGACTGATCGACGACCTCGTGATCATAGCCCTTGAGGCGAATGCGGATCTTCTGGGTAGCCAACTTAAACCTCCAAAGAGTGCGAGAGATGTTCTCGCGGATTACGTAACAGGGAGCTCGAACTTAGGCGTTCTTGCTCATGACCTCGTCCACGATGGACTTGGGCGCGGGCTCATAAGAGTCGAACTGCATCGTGTAGGATGCACGGCCCTGGGTCTGGGAGCGAAGGTCGGTAGCGTAACCGAACATCTCGCCCAGCGGCACCTTGGCACGGATGAGCTTGCTGTTCTTGCGATCCTCCATGCCCTCGATCTTGCCGCGGCGACCGGAGAGGTTGCCCATAACGTCGCCCATGTACTGCTCGGGGGTCTCGACCTCGACAGCCATGATCGGCTCGAGCAGCTGCGGATCGGACTTCTTGAGGGCGTCCTTGATAGCCATGGAACCGGCGATCTTGAAGGCGGCCTCGGAGGAGTCGACCTCGTGGTAAGAACCGTCGAACAGGGTGACCTTAACGTCGAGGACCGGGAAGCCGGCGATAACACCGGTGTTCAGGGCCTCCTGGATGCCCTTGTCGATGGACGGGATGTACTCCTTGGGCACGACGCCGCCGACGATAGCGTTGACGAACTCGTAGCCGAAGCCCTCCTCCATCTTCTCGAGCTTGATGACGGCGTGGCCGTACTGACCGCGACCGCCGGACTGACGGACGAACTTGCCCTCAGCCTTCTCGACGTCGTGACCAGCGGTCTCGCGGTAGGCAACCTGGGGCTTACCAACGTTAGCGTCAACCTTGAACTCACGGAGCAGACGGTCGACGATGATCTCGAGGTGCAGCTCGCCCATGCCGGCGATGATGGTCTGGCCGGTCTCGTGGTTGGTGGACACCTGGAAGGTCGGGTCCTCCTCGGCGAGCTTGGTCAGAGCCAGGGACATCTTGTCCTGCTCGGCCTTGGTCTTGGGCTCGATGGCAACGTCGATAACGGGCTTAGCGAACTCGATCTTCTCGAGGACGATCTCCTTGCCCTCGGCGCACAGGGTGTCACCGGTGGTGGAGTTCTTGAAGCCGACGCAAGCGACGATGTCGCCGGCGGCAGCGTCGTCACGGTCGATACGCTCGGCGGCGTTCATCTCGAGGATGCGGCCGAGGCGCTCACGCTGACCGTTGGAAGCGTTGACAACGTAGGAGCCGGACTCGGCGCGGCCGGAGTAAACGCGGACGTAGGTGAGCTTACCGACGAACGGGTCGGTCATGATCTTGAAGACCAGGCCGGAAAAGGGCTCGTCGAAGGAAGGATGACGCTGGATCTCCTCGCCGGTGTCCGGATCGGTACCGGTGACGGCCTCAACGTCGAGCGGGCTGGGCAGGTAGTCGACGACAGCGTCGAGCAGCTCCTGAACGCCCTTGTTCTTGTAGGCGGAACCCACGAAGACGAGGTTGAGCTCGTTGGCCAGAACGCCCTTGCGCAGAGCAGCCTTGAGCTCCTCGACGGTGAAGTCCTCCTCCATGAGGATCTTCTCCATGAGCTCGTCGTCAAAGCTGGCAGCAGCGTCAAGGAGCTCCTCGCGCTTGGTGGCAGCGATGTCGGCAAACTCAGCCGGGATCTCGTCCATCGGCTCGGGGTAGGTCATACCCTTCTCGTCGGCCTTGAAGTCCCATGCAGTCATGGTGACCAGGTCGATGACGCCCCAGAAGTTGTCCTCGGCGCCCATCGGGACCTGAGCGGCCACGGCGTTAGCGTCGAGACGATCCTTCATGGTCTCGATAGCGTTGAAGAAGTCAGCACCCACGCGGTCATACTTGTTGATGAAGGCGATGCGGGGGACGTTGAAGGTGGAAGCCTGACGCCAAACGGTCTCAGACTGGGGCTGAACGCCGGCAACGGCGTCGAAGACGGCGACAGCGCCATCGAGGACGCGCAGGCAGCGCTCGACCTCGGCGGTGAAGTCAACGTGGCCCGGGGTGTCGATGATCTGGATGCGGTAGTCCTTACCGTCCTTGTTCCAGAAGCACGTGGTAGCAGCGGAGGTAATGGTTACGCCGCGCTCCTGCTCCTGAACCATCCAGTCCATGGTGGCAGCGCCCTCATGGACCTCACCGATCTTGTGGGTCTTACCGGTGTAGTAAAGAATACGCTCGGTCGTGGTGGTCTTACCGGCATCGATGTGGGCCATGATGCCGATGTTACGGGTATCGGAAAGCTTGTACTTAGGCTTAGCCATGTTAGTTCCTTACCTTAACTTACCAACGATAGTGAGAGAACGCGCGGTTGGCCTCGGCCATCTTGAAGACGTCCTCACGCTTCTTGACGGAAGCGCCCAGGCCGTTGGAAGCGTCGAGGATCTCGTTGGCGAGACGCTCGGCCATGGTCTTCTCCTTGCGAGCGCGGGAGAAGTTGACGATCCAGCGAATGCCCAGAGCGGTGGAACGACGGGAGTTGACCTCCATCGGGACCTGATAGGTAGCGCCACCGACACGCTTGGGTTTAACCTCGAGCGTGGGCTTGACGTTGTCCATAGCCTTCTTGAAGGTAGCGAGAGCGTCGCCACCCTCGGACTTCTCGGCAACGATCTCGAAAGCGGTGTAAACGATGCGCTCAGCGGTGGCCTTCTTGCCGTCAAGAAGGACCTTGTTGATGAGCTGAGTCACCAGGCGGTTGTTGTAAACGGCGTCAGGCTGAACCTCACGACGATTAGCTGCTGCACGACGCGGCATGTGAAATCTCCTTAAGTGTCTACCGTGCGGCGCTTAGGCGGCACACGGCGAAAGTATCAAAACGTTATCTGGCTTATTTAGCCTTGGGGCGCTTAGCACCGTACTTGGAACGGGCCTGCATACGGTTCTGGACCGGAGCAGCGTCGTAGGCGCCACGGATGACGTGATAACGGACACCAGGGAGGTCACGGACACGACCGCCGCGGACGAGCACGATGGAGTGCTCCTGCAGGTTGTGGCCCTCACCCGGGATGTAAGCAGTAACTTCGATGCCGTTGACGAGGCGAACACGGGCAACCTTACGAAGAGCCGAGTTCGGCTTCTTGGGGCTCGTGGTGAAGACGCGGGTGCACACGCCGCGCTTCTGGGAGTTGTGCTGCAGAGCAGCGTTCTTGGACTTCTTGGGCACGGAACGACGGCCCTGGCGAACCAGCTGGTTAATAGTAGGCAAAGCGTACTCCTTCTCGAATGATTCCAGCTTTCTGTAAAGTGCAACGGCTTGAATCGAGGGGTCAGCATCCCCCTACGAAACACGCAGTTCGATAGGATACGTGGCGTTAGCTGTGCCGTCAACAGACCACGCCGCCGGGCGTATCCCAAAATGAGCATATTTCCGCAAAGCCTACACAAAAGGAATCCCCTTCGGTGCGCGGGGGCGGATTCCCGGTCCGGGCGGCCCGCTGTTTAAGTTTGCTGCTCTACAGTCCTGCGCAAGACGGAAAGCACATTAAGTGCTTTCCTTTGCGTGCGGAACTCGCGACAAACTTAAACAGCGGGCCGCCCGGACCGGGAATCCGACGTGCTCGTCGGGGCAACGTTCCCTGCCAAAAAGGGACAGGTTTATTTTGGTCGGTTTTATCTGGGGAAACGTCGCGCTCCAGCGGTAATCTGCTCTCATCTGTCGCATGGAAATCGGCGGCGTTTCCATTTAACGCAAAAGAGGCCGCTTCCCCTAGTAGGAAGCGGCCCCAAATCTTACAAATAGACGATGGTAAAGGGTACTTCTGTTTCGGTCTCTCCTGTTGACGTGCACCTCGTGCCCTCAAGCGTTACTGAGACCACTTGGTCGACATCAATCAACTTCGTTGGCACCCAGATGTTCTCTCCGCTATTGCGCGCATAAGAAAAATATAAGTTGAACACCCCTGCGTCGTCATCTTCGATAGTCTGCTCCGATCCATCCTTGTAGCTGACGGTCAGCTTATTATCAACTGCTTCATAGCCCAGATCATCGATGTGCGTCTGGATGGAAAACGGGCTAATCTCAAGAGTCGAGTCATCGGAGCGGAGTTCCTTTGTATCGACGTACGCTCCAACGCTAAACTCGGGCGTCGATGCCTCGAACGGCTTCGCATCCTCGCCTTCGCCCTCGGTCCACGAGATATTCCAGGTGACCGCATGTTGAAAACCTCGCTCGCGATCCATAGAAGCAAAGTACATCGTGCCATTAATGACAGTATCGCTTGATGTGTCCTTATCAATGGTGCAGCGTGTGTCAGCCCATTCCTCGCCGAACTTCATATCGGGTGTGCCGATGCCCTGTTCTTCTTCACCATAAAGAACAAGTTCGCCGATCTCTGCTGCCGGCTTGTAGCAGTTAACTCCATTTGGATTGGACAACGTAAACGTCACGGCGCCGCAGCCGTTTTGATCGATAGCCATCTCATGGATATCGAGCGTATAACCGTTACCCTCGACGGACAGATTAACCTTCTGGACTGCACCCTCCAGGCTTTGGGGCGCGATGCCATCACCAAACTCTCTGGTGTAGGTGTATTTAGTCCCCGATGAGCCACCGTTGGTCCAGGTAATGGAATCCCCGTTGCCGTGGTTTCCCCAGGCTGAGGCAAAATATCTGGAATTGACGACGGCGTAGGCGACCCCTCCGGTCGCCAGCACTCCGGCAAGGCATCCGATCACGGCAACATACAGAGGCTTCGCGTGACCCTTTCGGCGAAGCGGCTCGCCAGCAGCGGCATAAAGAACACGGTCAGCAAGATCGCTATCGGCTTGGACGGACTCGAAGGCCTGCTTGATTTGATTGGATTTCACGGTCGCCCTCCTCTAGGATGAACTTGAGCTTCGATCTGCCGCGAGCCAAACGCGTTCGAACAGTCGCGGCTGGCACATGCAATAACTCGGCAATCTCTGAGGTCGAAAAGCCCAGATAGTAATAGAGCATGATGGGAACACGGAATCGTTCCGAAAGTCGCATAACGTCTGACAGGACCGCCTTGGTCTCCTCCTGCGCCGTCGAAAGCGACTCGGCCAGGTTCTCAATATCCTCCACACGCCTCCATGGCTTTCGAAAGAGCGATTTGCATTCATTGATCGTGACCCGGATAAGCCATCGACGAAGATGTTCCCAACTCTCAAATTGTGTATCGCATTTGAGCAACTTAAGAAAGACATCTTGAGCAACATCGTCGGCATCGGCGCGATCGCGCAGGTACGTCAATGCGATTCGAAACACGACATCACGGTGATCCTCGACCGCCTGTCTAAATGCCTGTTCTTCCATAATCACCTCCCGGTGACGTTAATGATTCTTGATGAGGCCCTCACCATAGATACGCTTTGACCGAACGGAATGTTTCAAATTCAAGCAGGAAAAACCTACCAAAAAAAACCTGTCCCTTATTGGCAAAAGGAATCCCCTTCTGTGCGCGGGGACAGATTCCCGGAACGGGCCGCCCGCTGTTTAAGTTTGCTGCTCTACAGTCCTGCGCAAGACGGAAAGCACATTAAGTGCTTTCCTTTGCGTGCGGAACTCGCGACAAACTTAAACAGCGGGCGGCCCGTTCCGGGAATCCGACGTGCTCGTCGGGGTAACGTTCCTCACCAAAAAAGACCCGCTCCCCTGTTGAGAAGCGGGTCTTTGGAAGGACGGTTAACGTTCTAGGAAATTACTCCTCGTCGTTGTCCTTGGCCTCTTCGGCGTCGTCGGTGTCCACGAGCTGGTTGAGCAGCTCATCGAGAGAAGCCATGTCCTCGTTGATGGCACCGTTGGCGGGAGCCTTCTTGTCGTCGATCGGGGCGCCCAGGAGCTCCTCGTCGGCGTCGGCGTGATGCGTCGGAGCGGAGGTACCCAGCAGGATATCGTCCGGACCGTCGGGGCTAAAGACCATCTGCAGCAGCTGCGAGAGGTCTTCCTCGTCGGCAACGTCGTCGTTGTTCTCGAGGATGTAGAGCAAGTCGTGGGCCTCGAGGCCGTCACGGAGCTCCTCGATCGCCTTGGCACCGATACCATCGATGCGCAGCAGATCTTCCTCGGACTTGCCGACCAGGTCGCCGACCGTCTCGATGCCGACCTCGCTGAACTTGTTGGTCCAGCGCTGCGACACGCCCAGGTCGTCGAACAGGTACAGGCGAGCCTTCTCGGCGGAGATGGTGTGGCCGTTGCGGGTGAACGAACCGTCAGCAGCACCAAACTCGTCGTAGCCGGCCCAGTCGAGCTGCTGCGGGAGCTGCTCGTCCAGGTCCTTGAGCTCCACAGGAGCCCACTCGGGCAGCGACTTGGCGTTGGGCGAAGCCGGGCCGTCGATGTCCACGTAGCCGTCGGCCGTGCGATACGTCAGCTTGGCGTTGGCGTACGGCTTGAGGCCAGTACCGGCCGGGATCTTCTTACCGACGATGACGTTGGACTTAAGGTCGAGCAGGTGGTCGACCTTGCCCTCGATGGCAGCCTCAGTAAGGACGCCGGCGGTACGGATGAACGAAGCGCTCGACAGCCAGGAGTCGATGTTGGACGCAACCTTGAGCGTACCCAGGATGACGGGCTCGGCCACAGGAGCCTGACCGCCCAGACGGGCAACGCGCTCGACCTCGTCGGCGAACTCATAGCGGTCGACGTACTGACCAAGCAGGTACTTGGAGTCACCGGGGTTGGTGATCTGAACGCGACGCAGCATCTGACGTGCGAGCACCTCGATGTGCTTGTCGTTCAGGTCGACGCCCTGGCTGGTGTAGACGTCCTTGACGCTCTCGACGAAGGTGTGCATCGTCGACTCGATGTCGGTCAGCTTGCGCAGGTTGCGGAAGTTGACGAAGCCCTTGGTGATCTGGTCGCCGGCGCGAACCTCGCAGCCGTCCTCGATCTCGGGCATAAAGCGCACCGAAGCGGGGACGCGGCGCTCGTCGAGGACACGGGTGTGATCCTCGGAGTCGGTGAGCGTCAGCACGTACTCGGACTTCTCGGGCTTAATCGAGAGGTGGCCGGAGTACGGAGCCAGCTCGGCCTCGCGGCCCAGGATCTTCTCGTTGACGTTG
Organism: Collinsella sp.; assembly: GCA_014871645.1. Lineage (GTDB taxonomy): Bacteria > Actinomycetota > Coriobacteriia > Coriobacteriales > Coriobacteriaceae > Collinsella. Next base: position 81,898 of record WGSN01000001.1, on the reverse strand, counting down.
CCGACGATATCGAACATACGGCTGACCGTAGGCAGACCCTGCGTAATATCGTCGACGCCAGCGACGCCGCCGGAGTGAATGGTACGCATCGTAAGCTGCGTACCGGGCTCGCCGATGGACTGGGCGGCAATAATGCCGACCGCGGTACCGATGGCGACCGGACGACGGGTGGAAAGATCCCAGCCGTAGCACTTCTGGCACACGCCGTACTTGGAGCGGCAGGTGAGCAGCGCGCGGAGCTTGACCTTCTTAAGGCCGGCATCGACCATCTTCTGAATGTCGGCAACCTTCTCGATGTAGCCGTCCTGCTCAAAGAGCACGGTGCCATCGGGAGCCACGACGTCCTCGATGAAGCAACGGCCGACGAGGTCGGTGTTGAGGTCGGTGGTGCCGGGGATGATGAGGTTGTAGGTAACGCCCTCGTGCGTACCGCAGTCCTCCTCGCGGACGATGACGTCCTGGGCCACGTCGACCAGACGACGGGTCAGGTAACCAGAGTCCGAGGTGTGGGATGCGGTATCGACCAGGCCCTTACGGGCGCCGTAGGTCGAAATGAAGTACTCGAGCGGCAGCAGGCCCTCGCGGAAGTTCGCCTTAATGGGAAGGTCGATCGTCTCGCCGGACATGTCTGCCATCAGGCCACGCATGCCGCCGAGCTGACGCAGCTGGGTCTTAGAACCACGGGCGCCGGAGTCGGCCATCATGTACAGCGGGTTCTCCTCGTCGAACATGTCGAGCATGAGCGCTGCAACCTTATCGGTACAAGCGGTCCACTCGTTAACGACTTCGATGTGGCGCTCCGTCTCGTTGATGAAGCCCTCCTCGAAGTACTCGTTGATCTGGTCGACGTTGGCCTGGGCGCGGTCGAGCAGCTCCTGCTTCTCGGCAGGGATGAGAGCGTCCCACACCGAGATGGTGAGGCCGGCGCGGGTAGCGTAGTGGAAGCCGGAGTACTTGATGGCGTCGAGGATCGGGCCGACCTTGGCCTCGGGGTAACGATCGCAGCAGTCCGCAACCAGCTTGGCCACGTCACCCTTGACCATCTTGTAGTTCATGAACTCATAGTCTTCGGGCAGGCACTGGCGGTTGAAGATGATGCGGCCGATAGAGGTCTCGAAGCGCGCGGTCTTGTTGCCGGTGACGTCGTAGTCGACGAACTCGTTCTTGCCGTTCTTGACGCGGAAGATACGGGTGCCGTCCTCGTTGATGACGTTGGCGTCGGCAGCGGACACGCGGACCTGGATCTTGGCCTGCATGTCGACCTCGGAGCGGCAGTCATAGGCGTGCAGCGCGTCGTCGAAGCTGGCGAACACGTGGTTCTCGCCCGGCAGACCGTCGCGGACCTGGGTGAGGTAGTACACACCGATGATCATGTCCTGCGAGGGGATGTTGACCGGCTTGCCGGATGCCGGCGAGCGCAGGTTGTTCGCAGAGAGCATGAGCACGCGGGCCTCGGCCTGAGCCTGGCTGGACAGCGGCACGTGGACAGACATCTGGTCGCCGTCGAAGTCGGCGTTGAAGGGCGAGCAGACCAGCGGGTGCAGGTGGATAGCCTTACCCTCGACCAGCACCGGCTCAAAGGCCTGAATGGACAGACGGTGCAGGGTCGGTGCACGGTTGAGCAGCACGACGCGGCCGTCGATGACCTCTTCGAGAATGTCCCACACAAAGGTGGCACCGCGGTCGATAGCGCGCTTGGCGCCCTTGATGTTCTCGACCTTGCCAAGCTCGACCAGGCGCTTCATGACGAAGGGCTTGAAGAGCTCCAGCGCCATGGTCTTGGGCAGACCGCACTGGTGCAGCAGCAGCTTGGGGTCGGTAACGATTACCGAACGGCCGGAGTAGTCAACACGCTTGCCCAGCAGGTTCTGACGGAAACGGCCCTGCTTGCCCTTGAGGGCCTCGGCGAGCGACTTGAGCGGGCGACCGCCACGGCCAGAGACCGGGCGACCACGACGGCCGTTGTCGAACAGGGCGTCCACGGACTCCTGGAGCATGCGCTTCTCGTTGTTCACGATGATCGCAGGGGCGTCCAGGTCGAGCAGGCGCTTGAGTCGGTTGTTACGGTTGATCACGCGACGATACAGGTCGTTGAGGTCGGAAGCGGCGAAGCGGCCGCCGTCGAGCTGGACCATCGGGCGCAGATCGGGCGGAATGACCGGGATGACATCCAGGATCATGTTCGCGGGGCTGTTGCCGCCCTTCAGGAAGGCGTCAACGACCTCGAGGCGCTTGACGGCCTTCTCGCGCTTCTGCTTCTGGGAATCCTCGTCGGCAATGATGGCCTTGAGCTTCTCGGCCTCGGAGGGGAGGTCGATGGCAGCGAGCAGGTCGCGGACGGCCTCGGCACCCATGCCACCCTTGAAGTACATCGAGTAGTAGCGGGTCATCTCGCGGAACAGCGGCTCATCGGAAATGAGGTCGCGCTCGCTGAGCTTCATGAAGGCGTTGAAGGCGTCCGTGCGGAGCTGCTTCTCGTCCTTGCACTCTTCCTCGATGTCGACGATGCCAGAGGCGATCTCCTCGGGGGTCAGCGGCTCCTCGTCGGAGAACTCGTCAAAGTTCTCGGGGTTGCCCTGCTCCTTGAGGGACTCGATCTGGCGGGCGCACTCGGCATCGATCTCTTCCAGATCGGCGGCGAGCTCCTCGCGCAGGTCGTCGGCGTCGGCCTCGCGAGCCTCGTAGTCAACCTCGGTGATGATGTAGCTGGCAAAGTACAGAACCTTCTCGAGGTCCTTGGACTTGATGTCGAGCATACGGCTCATCGGGAAGCTCGTGGGGCTCTTGAAGTACCAGATGTGGGACACGGGAGCGGCGAGCTCGATGTGGCCCATGCGGTCGCGACGCACCTTGGCCGAGGTGACCTCGACGCCGCAGCGCTCGCAGACGATGCCCTTAAAGCGGATGCCCTTGTACTTGCCGCAGGAGCACTCCCAGTCCTTGGCGGGACCGAAGATCTTCTCGCAGAACAGGCCGTCCTTCTCGGGCTTGAGGGTACGGTAATTGATGGTCTCCGGCTTCTTGACCTCACCGTGCGACCAGGAACGGATCTGGTCGGCGGAGGCAAGGGAGATCTTTACCGAGTCAAAATCAGTAGCTTCGAAATCTGCCACAGTCAACTACTCCTTATCAGTGGTCGTGGCGGCGACAGCCTCGGGTGCCTCGGCGGTCTCGGCATCCTCGGCCTCGACGTCGGCGTCAACGCCGGCGAGCGCAGCCAGGTCGTCGAGAGCAGAGGTCTCCTCGGCGGTCACAGGGGCGGAGGCGTCCTCGTCGGCATCGTGCATGGGCTCGATGTCCAGTGCGAGGGAGCGAATCTCCTTGACGAGAACCTTGAAGGACTCGGGGATACCCGGAACCGGGACGTTCTCGCCCTTGACGATGGACTCGTAGGTCTTGACGCGGCCCACGGTATCGTCGGACTTGACGGTCAGGATCTCCTGCAGGACGTTGGACGCACCGTACGCGTACAGTGCCCAAACTTCCATCTCGCCGAAGCGCTGGCCGCCGAACTGAGCCTTGCCGCCCAGAGGCTGCTGGGTAACCAGGCTGTAAGGGCCGGTCGAACGGGCGTGGATCTTGTCGTCGACCATGTGGCCGAGCTTGAGGATGTAGGACGTACCCACGGTAATGGGCTCGCGGAACTCCTCGCCGGTGCGGCCGTCGAACAGACGGGTCTTGCCGCGCTCGTCAAGCTGGGTGACGAACTCGGGACGCATGTGATCGCCAAAGGCAGCGGTGGCCTTGTTGAGCATGTTCTTGTTGGCGCGTCGAATGACCTCGGCGATCTCGTCCTCCTTGGCGCCGTCGAAGACAGGCGTGGCGGTGAAGAACGGACCGGGGACGTACTTGTCGGAGTCGGCCTGCTCGGTATCCCAACCGCAGGCGGCAGCCCAGCCAAGGTGGCACTCGAGCAGCTGGCCAACGTTCATACGCGAAGGAACGCCCAGCGGGTTGAGGATAACGTCGATTGGGGTACCGTCAGCCATGTAGGGCATGTCCTCGACCGGCAGAACGTTGCAGATAACACCCTTGTTGCCGTGGCGACCGGCGATCTTATCGCCCTGCTGGATCTTACGACGCTGGGCGACGTAGACGCGCACCTGCTCGTTGACGCCGGGGGCCAGGTCGTCGCCGTTCTCGCGGCTAAAGCGGACGACGTCGATGACGCGGCCGTAAGCGCCGTGAGGCATCTTAAGGGAGGTGTCGCGAACGTCGTGGGCCTTGGCACCAAAGATGGCGCGCAGCAGGCGCTCCTCGGCGGTCAGAGCGCTCTCGCCCTTAGGCGTGACCTTGCCGACCAGGATGTCGCCAGGGCCGACCTCGGCGCCGATGCGGATGATGCCGTCCTCGTCGAGGTTGGCAAGCATGTCCTCGGAGAGGTTCGGGATCTCGCGGGTGATCTCCTCGGGACCGAGCTTGGTGTCGCGGGCGTCGATCTCGTGACGGGTGATGTTGATGGTCGTCAGCAGGTCCTCGGCCACCAGGCGCTCGGACACGACGATACCGTCCTCGTAGTTGAAGCCTTCCCACGGCATGTATGCCACGGTGAGGTTCTGACCCAGTGCGAGCTCGCCATGATCAGTCGAAGGACCGTCAGCCAGGGGCTCGCCCTGCTCAACGGTGTCACCGACGCGCACGAGCGGACGGTGGTTGATGCAGGTGGACTGGTTGGAGCGCTGGTACTTGGCCAGGTGATACTCGTCCATGCCGCCGGCATGCTTGACGATGATCTTGGCGGCGTCGGCAAAGATGACCTCGCCGGCGTTCTTGGCCAGAGTGACCTCGCCGGAGTCCAGGGCGGCGCGACGCTCCATGCCGGTACCGACATAGGGAGCGGCAGGGTGAACCAGCGGCACGGCCTGACGCTGCATGTTAGCGCCCATCAGCGTACGCTTGGCGTCGTCGTGCTCAAGGAACGGGATCAGCGTGGCTGCGACGGAGAGCATCTGACGCGGCGAGACGTCCATGTAGTCGACGTCCTCGACAGGCACGTCGGCGGGAGCGCCGAAGGAACCGTCGAAGTCGCGGGTACGGGCGATCACAGTGTGCGGACGGACGATCTTGCCCTCGGCATCGGTCGTGATGAACTCGTTGGTCTTGGGATCGAGCGGCGTGTTGGCCGGCGCGATGACGTGCTTCTCTTCCTCGTCAGCGGTCATCCAGTCGATCTGGTCGGTGGCAACGCCGTTCTCGACGCGACGGAACGGGGCCTCGATGAAGCCGTACTCGTTGACGCGGGCGTAGAGGGCGAGCGAGCCGATCAGGCCGATGTTGGGGCCTTCGGGGGTCTCGATCGGGCACATGCGGCTGTAGTGCGAGTTGTGAACGTCGCGGACGGCCGTCGGCACGTTGGTGCGGCGGCTGGAGCCGGACTTGTGGCCGGCAAGACCGCCAGGGCCGAGTGCGGACAGACGGCGCTTGTGGGTCAGACCGGTCAGGGGGTTCGCCTGGTCCATGAACTGCGAGAGCTGCGAGGAACCGAAGAACTCCTTGATGGAGGCCACGATCGGGCGGATGTTGATGAGCGACTGCGGGGTGATCTCGTCGATGTCCTGGGAGCTCATGCGCTCACGGACGACGCGCTCCATACGGCTCATGCCGATACGGAACTGGTTGGCGACGAGCTCGCCGACGGTACGGATGCGGCGGTTGCCAAAGTGGTCGATGTCGTCGACCTTGAAGCCCTGCTCGCCGGCAGCGAGGGACAGGAGGTAGCGCAGCGTCGCGACGATATCCTCGTCGGTGAGCACCGTGACCTCTTCCTCGGTGGTGAGGTTGAGCTTCTTGTTGACCTTGTAACGACCGACGCGGGCCAAATCGTAGCGCTGCGGGTTAAAGAGCAGGCCCTCGAGCAGGCTGCGGGAAGCGTCCACGGTGGGAGGCTCGCCCGGGCGCAGGCGACGGTAGATCTCGATAAGGGCATCCTCGCGAGTGAGGGCGGTGTCGCGCTCCAGGGTGCGCTTGATCACATCGGAGTTGCCGAGCAGCTCGATGATGTCGTCGTTGGTGACGGCGATGCCAAGGGCGCGCAGGAACATCGTGGCGCTCTGCTTGCGCTTACGGTCGATGGAGACCATGAGCTGGTCGCGCTTGTCGACCTCAAACTCAAGCCAGGCACCGCGGGACGGGATGATCTGGGCCTTGTAGATCTGCTTGCCCGAATCCATCTCGGAGCTGTAGTACACGCCCGGGGAGCGGACGAGCTGCGAGACGACGATACGCTCGGTACCGTTGATGATGAAGGTGCCCTGATCGGTCATCATGGGGAAGTCGCCCATAAAGACGAGCTGCTCCTTGATCTCGCCGGTCTCCTTGTTGGTGAGACGGACGTCGGTCAGAAGCGGGGCCTGATAGGTCATGTCCTTCTCGCGGCACTCCTCGACGGTGTGCGCGGGGTCGCCGAACTGATGCTCGCCGAAGGTAACCTCGAGAACATGGTTCTGGCTCTGGATGGGGCTGGATTCCTTGAACGCCTCACGAAGGCCCTCGTCCTTAAAACGCTCAAAGGATTCCCTTTGAACAGAGATAAGGTTGGGGAGCTCCATGGCCTCCGGGATTTTCCCGAAGCTGACGCGCTTGCGCTCAGTGGCAGTGTATGCGTAGGTCACCAGGTTTTTCCTCCTTCACGGAAATGCTCGGTGGGTTGGCGAGGCATAGCTTCGCCAGTTATCGCAACCTAATAGTTTATCAGGTACCGACCGTTGGGCAAGAAAAGCCTTGACGCGATTGAGTTTTTGGAGTAGCAAAGTTTTTCGACAGAAAACACGCAGGTAGATGTATGTGTATCGAACATCTGTTCATATATTTTCTGTGAACAGAGAGCCGGCAATCGCAGCTCTTATAAAAAACGGGCGCGAACCGAAGTCCGCGCCCGTAAATGTCGATGCCCGAAGGCTTACTTGCGCATCAATCCGCCGCGCTCGTCGATGGCATCCCAGAAGGCATCGGCAAAGCGGGGGTCGCTTGCAGCCATGAGGGCGTTGGTGGCCATCCAGCCAGAGGGAGTGCCGGTGTCGTAGCCCGACAGCGGGTCGATGACGACCGCATACATGGCCTCGCGATCGAGCGAACGGGCCATGGCGTCGGTGAGCTGGATCTCGCCGCCCTTGCCGGCCTGCTGATCTGCCAGCAGGTCCATGACCAGCGGGCTCAGCAGATAGCGGCCGACGATGTACAGGTTGGACGGAGCAGCCTCGGGAGCGGGCTTCTCGACCAGACCGCCGATGCGCCAGACAGCGCCCGGCTCAGCATCGGCAACGCCCTCGGCGCCCTCAAGCGAACCGACGCGCTCGCCGGCGATAACGCCGTAGCGGCTGACTTCCTCGGGCGAGCAAGCAGCGACGGCGATAACCGAAGCGCCACCGTGCTCCTTGGAAACGGCGAGCATCTTGTCGCAGATGTCGCGGTTAGGCACAACGTAGTCGCCCAGAAGAACCAGGAAGTTCTCCCCTGCCACGGCGTCGGCAGCAGAGCGGATAGCATGGCCGAGGCCCTTGGGCTCGTACTGATAACGGAAGTCGACCGGCATACCGCCAGCGTGGGCGACGGCATCGGCATAGGCATTCTTGCCGCGCTCGCGCAGCAGGTTCTCGAGCGAGCGATCGGGCTGGAAGTAGTTCAGTAGCTCGGGCTTGCCGGGAGAGGTAACGATGATGGCGTCGTCGACCTCCTCGGGGTCGAGCGCCTCCTCGACGACGTACTGAATGACGGGCTTGTCGAGCACCGGCAGCATCTCTTTGGGCGTACACTTGGTGCCAGGCAGAAAACGCGTGCCAAGACCGGCGGCGGGGATGATTGCCTTCATGTTATTCAAAGATCCTTTCGCAGGCGCAAAAGCGCCCCATGCGTGCGGCACACAGCCGCAGACCAAATTGCGATACCCAAGCATCTTACCGCTGGAACTATATGTCGCTACAAGGCAGAGACAATTCTTCAGCAGGTCAACGCAAATTATTGCTCGAATGGTGCAATTTTATTGCCCAACGGCAGAGCGCCCGATACGACGCAAATCACAGAACATGGCAGTTTGAGCTACCGATGTCGAGGGACCGAAAAACAAAAAAGACGGGGCTCGCAATGCGAACCCCGTCTGCAAAGAAATCTGGCGAGAAAGCCTGATTACTTGAGGGTGACAGCAGCGCCAGCAGCCTCGAGCTTCTCCTTGGCAGCCTCGGCGTCCTCCTTCTTGGCACCCTCGAGAACAGCCTTGGGAGCGCCCTCGACGACCTCCTTGGCCTCCTTCAGGCCAAGGTTGGTGAGCTCACGGACGGCCTTGATGACCTGGATCTTGTTGTCGCCGAAGCCCTCGAGCACGACGTCAAACTCGGTCTTCTCCTCGGCCTCAGCAGCGCCAGCAGCGGGAGCGGCGACAACAGCGGCAGGAGCAGCGGCGGAAACGCCGAAGGTGTCCTCGATAGCCTTAACGAGCTCGGAAGCCTCGAGAAGGGTCATTTCCTTAAGAGCATCGATGATCTCATCGGTGGTAAGCTTAGCCATTTCTAAGTCCTTTCGGTTTCCGTGCGGATGCACGGAGATCAGTTAAAACACGGCGCGAATGCGCCAGGGGTGCGGCGTTGCCGCCGCGGGTGAAAACAGCGACTAGGCTGCCTTCTGCTCGGAGACCTGCTGGATCGAACGAGCGAGACCAGAGGAAACGCCGTTGACGCAGACAGCGATGTCGCGAGCGAAACCGGAGATGAGACCGGCAATCTGGCCGAGAAGCTGATCCTTGGTGGGCAGCTCGGCGATAGCCTTAACATCATCAGCGGAAACGGCCTTGCCGTCGGAGATACCGCCCTTGATCTCAAGGACGCCCTTGGACTTAGCGGAGAAGTCCTTAAGGGCCTTAGCGGCCTCGACCGGCTCGGTCTCGTAGAACACATAAGCGACGGGGCCGGCGAGGATCTCGTCGATCTCGGGCTGCTCCTGGTTCTTGAGAGCGATCTTGACCAGGTTGTTCTTGTAGACCTTCATCTCGGCGCCGCACTCGCGAAGCTGATGACGCAGCTCCTGAGCCTGCTTAACCGTCAGACCGTTGTAGTTGACGACGAACAGACCGGCGTTCTCGGCGATACGGGACTCGATCTCTGCAACCTTGTCGATTTTGTACTGCTGGGGCATGAATTACACCTCCTCGAATTCTTTCCGGGCACGGTCCGCCACAAGGACGTGACGGGGGCATGTCCAAAAAGAAAGCCCCCGCGCTGCATGAGCGACGGGGGCGAGAAGACATATCTACTCAACCACCTCGGCTGGCGGGAAGTCCCATTAAGCTCGCGGGTAAGACCCGTTTGCGCCGGCTGTCTCTGGCAGCGGATTCGTGCGTGAACCGAAAGTATTATGGCGGGGACCCCGGCGTCGGTCAACGGGAAACCGGGCTGCACACAATTCCACCATCCGGCACGCTCCGCCGAAGGCCAGGCGCAAGGTTTCCGCTCGGTCAGGTCCTGGGCTCGCTCGGAAAGCACATTAAGTGCTTTCCGGCTCGTGCGGAATCTACGGAAACCTTGCGCCTGGCCTTCGGCGGCGCGGCCTGCGGTGACTTTGGGGCAGCCCGGTTTCCCGTTGGCCGGCGCCCCCACTCATAAGCCTTAAGTCGGTGGGCTGATGTGTTGCGTCCCTGATGGCTACAGGGTTGAAATGAAGGTGGACAGGCGATTTAGGCCTTCGTCCAAATCTTGGTCGGAAACACAATAGCTGAGGCGGATGTGGCCTTCGGTTCCGAAACAGTCGCCCGGGACTAGGGCTACGTTTGCCTCTTTGATGGCTTTGATGCAGAAGTCTTCGCTTGTCAGGCCGAATTGTTTGATGCTGGGGAAGGCGTAGAAGGCTCCTGCGGGCTCTACTACGTCGAGGCCCATGGCGTCTAAGGCTGCGAGTACGCGTTCGCGGCGGGCTCGGTAGACTTTGAGCATGGGGGTTGGGTCGACGGTCAGGGCTCGGGCTGCGGCGTCCATCTCGAAGGAGACGGCGCTCGATACTAGGTATTGGTGAGCTTTTGCGATCTCGGCGATGACGGGGGCTGCGGCTGCGAGCCAGCCCAAGCGCCAGCCGGTCATGGCCCAGGGCTTGGAGAAGCTCTCGATGACTACCGTCTGCTCACGCAGCTCCGGGTGACGCTGGGCAAAGCGCTCGTAGCCATCCACATAGACCAGGCGGTTGTATACATCGTCGCAGACCACGTAGATGCCCGCCTGCTCCGCCACGTGCGCCACGGCGTCGAGCGAAGCCGCGTTGAGGATACAGCCAGTAGGATTGTTGGGCGAGCAGATGACGATGGCCTTGGTCGCCGGCGTCACGCAAGCACGAAGCGCATCCTCGTCAATCTGGAATTGCGCGGGCTCCGTATCCAAAAAGACTGCTTTGGCGTGGTTGGCCACGACGATGCTCTCGTACAGGCCAAAGGCCGGCGTGGGAATAATGACCTCGTCGCCGGGGTTGAGCATAGCCATGAATGTTGCCGACAGGGCCTCGGTCGCGCCGTCGGTCAGAATGACCTCGTCCGCCGAAAACGTAAGGCCCGCATCCCCCATGTAGGCAGATAACGCCTCACGCAGGGCGGGGCGACCGTTGTTGGGCGGATAGTGCGTGTCACCGCGGTCCAGTGCGGCGGTCACCTCGGCGCTAATCACATCGGGCGTGGGAAAATCGGGCTCGCCAAGCGCAAGCGCGATGCACCCCGGGTGCTGGGCGGCGAGCGCGTTGATCCGGCGGATACCGGAGGGCTTGAGCGTGGCAAGCGAGGTATTCATGGGCAGTCGCATGGCGTTCCTTTCGTAAGGGTTGCACTAGGATAGCGCGGCAGGGCGCCGCCAGACGGTGTAACCTAAACGGAAACGAGCCGGAAAGGAGATGGCATGGAGACGACCGCGCGTGGCGACGTACCAAAGACACTGCAAACCATTGCGTATATCAGTATTCCCAATAGCGCCGATCTTGATTTTTTGCTCTGGGACCTGCAGGATGCCATCGCCGCCTATGCCCGGTTTTCCGGCACCGTACTCCCCCACCCGGTTGACTTGAAGGCGGATAATGCCGACGGCGTTGCCGATGGCATCGTGCTGGCCATTGAAGATATGGCTGACGATGAGACGTTGACTGCTATCGAGCAGGCGCTTGAGCGCTTTGGCAGTACGGGAACGCGTGTCTATGCCGTGATCCGAGCCGCACGACAGGGCGCTGAGCAGGCGCGTGGGGCCGCCGTTCGCCTGCACAAGGCATGTGAGCGCCATGACCAATTGTGGTGTGGCGGCGTTGCCATTTGCGCTGGCAGCGGCATTGCGGCGCTTCGCCATTCCCCACGCATGGGCCTCTTGCGCCGACCATTTTCGGAAGCGATGGATAAGCTTGTGGGCGCTGTGCGCATGGGCTGCTCCGTCGAGCATGCACAGCGACTTGGCGGCGGCAATGCCGGTAGCGTCGATGCCGACGGCATGGTGCGCGCCAGGCCCGCGCTGCCCACACCGATCTGGCATGCCATCATGAAACGCCTCGGCACCCATGTTCAATCAAGGATCTAGACTACCGTGCGATCCAGTCAACGGCTTCGCGCCAACGCTCAACAAGACGTTCCAGACGCCAAGCCGCGTTAGCGGGACTAGTTGACGGCAATACGACAGCGGGCAGGCCTGTCCGCTCCTTTAGATAGCGCTTATAGAGGCGCCCCGCCGTACCTCCGTTACACACCACCAGCTCAATAGGCGCATTGCCCGTAATGCGCTCAATATGTGCCGGAACGACGTTTTTGATGCTGGCGTCGCTCGAGCCCTTAATGTCGCAGCTCTCGACCACATCCCACAGGGCCACGCCGCCGTTCAGCAGCATGGCCCGCTTGGCGGCAATGGAGGCATCGAGCGTCGCGGGCTCACCGCTTGCCAAAGGATCGCCCTCGTTGGGCGGCACAGGCATACCGAGGCACGTGGCCATCACACGCCAAAAGCGATTCTGAGGGTTGCCGTAATAAAAGGCATTGGCGCGCGAAAGCACCGAGGGAAACGACCCGAGCACCAAAACGCGCGAGTGCTCGTCAAACACGGGCTCAAACCCATGCTCAATATGTTGATAGCCCTCGTCAGACACGGCCATGGGCTAGGCTCTCAACAGATAGCGCACCTCGTAGGGTGCAAGCTCAAGGGTACCCGTCAGCTCGACCGTGGGCGCATCGTCGGCAAGCAGGTCGACGAAGGAGCCGTTGAGCTCGCCGGCGCCAAAGGTGTAAGGCTCGTCCACGGCGTTCACCGCCACGAGCACCGTCGCGTCGTCGCAGGCGCGCTCGAACAGCAGCTGCTTGTTCTGGATCACCACATTGCGATAGGCACCGTAGTTGAGAGCACGGGCCGCCGCGTCGTTTGCCGAACGCAGGTGCGCCAGCTGCGTGATGAAGGCCGTCAGCTCGTTGGGCGCAGGCTCATCGAGCGCAGGGCGCAGCGCCCAGTCGCCATCGGGGCCGCCCTTTTCACCAGCAATTCCCCACTCGCTGCCATAGTAGACGCACGGAATGCCCGGCATGCCAAAGAGCATGCCATAGGCGGGACGCAGGCACGACTTGTCGGTGAGGATGCTTGCCAGGCGCGGCACGTCGTGGTTGTCGACAAACGACAGCAGGTGTTTGCCGCGGTAGATGCACCAGGGGTCGCCGCCAAACTGGCGATGCAGCGAATGGGCGATCTCGAACATGTTGACCGAGTTAAAGCTGGAGTACAGGCCCTTGTAGCACTCGTAGTTGGTGCAGGAGTCGAGCATCTCGTCGTTGACGATTTGGTTGTAGTCGCCGTGGAGCGTCTCGCCAATCAGCACAAAGTCGGGCTTGAGCTCACGGGTAAAAGCGTGCAGGCGGCGCATGAAGTCGCGGTCGAGCATATAGGCAACGTCCAAGCGCAGGCCGTCGACGCCAAAGACCTCGGCCCAGCGACGCACGGACTCAAGCAGGTAATTGACCACGGCGGGGTTTTGCAGGTTGAGCTTCACAAGCTCAAAATGGCCCTCCCAGCCCTCATACCAAAAGCCGTCGCCGTAGCACGAGTCACCGTCAAAGCTGATGTGGAACCAATCCTTGTACGGCGAATCCCACTTGCGCTCCTGCACATCGCGGAAGGCCCAAAAACCGCGGCCGACGTGGTTGAAGACGGCATCGAGCACCACGCGGATACCGTGGGCATGCAGTGTGTCGCACACGGCGGCAAAGTCGACATCCCCACCCAGGCGGCGGTCGATATGGCGCAGGCTGCGCGTATCGTAGCCGTGGCTATCGGACTCGAGCGGCGGGTTGATGAGCACAGTGCCAACGCCGAGTTCCTGCAGGTAGTCGGCCCATTGGGCGACCTTCATGATAGGAGCATCGGGGTTGGGCGCGGCGTTGGCAGCCTGGGCGAGCTCATCCTCGGCAACGGGCGCGGCGTTTTCGCGCGGAGCCCCGCAAAAGCCCAGCGGATAGATCTGATAGAACGTCGTCTCGTATGCCCACATAACAGCCTCCCGGTAAGCTCAACACAACGACATCCATTGTATGCCCAGCTTGTATCCTCTCCCCCAAAATAAGTTGCGGTGGAATAGTTCCTGTCTGGGCCTTCAGAAGCCTTAAACAGGAACTATTCCACCGCAACTGATGAGGGGACGTGGCTAGGCGACGGGCTTGGCGCGGCGGATGGCTGGGAACATCACCGTGATGGCGAGGATAACGCCCACGACGGCAATCGCCCCGCCCACAAAGCCGATCCAGGCGATACCGGGACCCGAAACCACGGCTCCGCCGATCGCGGTACCCGTGCCGATACCGAGGTTGAACAGGCCCGAGAAGATCGACATGGCGACGGCCGACGAATCTGCCGGTGTGTGCTTGATGAGCTCGGCCTGAAACGCCACGTTAAAGGCCGTGGCGCAGCAACCCCACAGTGCGCACACAGCGAGAACCGCAGCGAGTGACGATGCGGCCGGACCCATGAGCAGCAGAGCCACCGGCACGCCGGAGAGCGTGATAGCCAAGAACGGGAAGCGATGCCCATCGAACAGGCGGCCAAACAGCCAGCTTCCGAGCAAACCAGAGCAGCCAAACGCCGTCAACGTCATGGTAATGGCGCCCGCATCGACGTGCGCGACCTGCGCCAGGAAGGGCTCGATATAGCTGTAGCTTGCGTAATAGCCGGTCGCCATGAAGACCGTGACTGCGTAGAGCGCGATGAGGAACGGGTTCTTGAGCAGCTCGGGCAGCTGCTTGAGCGTAAAACGCTCGCCCGCTGGCATGGCAGGGAACACCGTGGCCTGGTAGACGACCGCGACAGCAGACAGCGCTCCGACCACGGCAAACGTCATGCGCCAGCCCACGGCCAAGCCAATGGCGCGACCGAGCGGCAGGCCAAAGATCTGTGCGATGGAAGAGCCCGTGGCGATCATGCTGATAGCGAGCGCCCCGTGGCGTGTGTCAACCAGGCGCGACGCCATGATCGAGGCGACCGACCAGAACACGGCGTGCGCGCAGGCAACCACCAGGCGCGCGCAGACTAAGATGGGATAGGTCGGTGCCAAGGCGGACAGGAACTGGCCCAGCGAGAACACGGCGAGCACGCCCAGCAGCATCCGCTTGAACTCGAAACGCGAAGCGAACACCATGAGCGGCAACGACAGCAGCATGACGCCCCAGGCATAGACCGAGATCATGATGCCCGCCTGGGCCTCGGTGAGCGAGAACGACGCGGCGATATCAGTCAAAAGGCCGATGGGCATAAACTCCGACGTGTTGAACACGAACGCACAGCAGGTGAGACCGACGAGTGGGAGCCACTGCCTGAGCGTGATGCCGTCTTGCCTTGTCTGAGTCATATATAACGTCTCCAATCGTTTTGAGCGGAGGCGATTATATAGCAACGGCCCCGCATCCGTCAGTACAGAAGCGGGGCCGAAAACAATTCGATACACAGAGGTTGCGCCGTCAATTCATAACTAAGCCAACCCCAGCAATATGCCCGCCGAATGCACGACAAACGCCACGATCCAGGCAACGGCGACCTGAAACGCGAATACGGCCACGGCATAGCGCGCGCCCAACTCGCTCTTGACAGCGCCGATTGCCGCCACACAAGGCGGGTACAGCAACGTAAAGACCAAGAACACGTAGGCGGTAAACGGCGAAAACATGGTCGACAGCGCCGCGGGCGACGTTGCGCCCAAAAGCACCGTGAGCGTCGAGATGACGCTCTCCTTGGCAATGAGCCCCGTGACGAGCGCCGTCGAGGCGCGCCAGTCGCCAAAGCCGAGCGGGGCCAACACCGGCGCGATGATGCTACCCAGACCGGCAAGCAGGCTTTGCGACTGGTCGGCGACCACGTTAAAGCGGATGTCGAACGTCTGAAGGAACCAGATGACCACCGTAGCGGCAAAGATAATGGTAAAGGCCTTGGTGATGAAGTCCTTGGCCTTATCCCATGCCAGCATCACCGTCGTCTTGACGCTCGGCAGGCGGTAATTGGGAAGCTCCATGATAAACGGCACCGGGTCGCCCTTAAATGCCGTGCGGTTGAGCACCAAAGCCGCGATGCAGCCGACCACGATACCGATCAGATAGAGCGAGACCATGGCGGGAACCGTCGCCTGCGGGAAGAATGCTCCGCACAGCAAGCCGTAAACCGGCAACTTGGCTGAACAGCTCATAAACGGTGTGAGCATGACCGTCATCTTGCGGTCGTGCTCGGATGGGAGCGTACGGGTCGACATGATAGCCGGCACGGTACAGCCAAAACCGACGAGCATGGGCACGAAGCTGCGGCCCGACAAGCCAAAGCGACGCAACACCTTATCCATGACAAAGGCCACGCGCGCCATGTATCCGGAGTCTTCCAGAATGGAGAGGAACAAAAAGAGCACGACGATAATCGGCAGGAAGGTCAGCACGCTGCCCACACCCGTAAGCACGCCGTCGACAGCCAGCGAGCGCACCACGTCGTTAGTACCGAACGCCTTGAGGCCCGCATCGGCCGAGGCGATGATGGCAGCGATACCGTCCTCCATGAGTCCCTGCAACGCCGCGCCGATCACGCCAAACGTCAGCCAAAAGACGAGGCCCATGATCACCAGAAACGCCGGAATGGCTGTGTAACGACCTGTCAGGATGCGGTCAATCTTGACGGAGCGCACGTGCTCGCGGCTCTCGTGCGGCTTGACGACGCAGCGCCCGCACACGTCGCCGATAAAGCTAAAACGCATATCGGCCAGCGCAGATAGGCGGTCGGTGCCGGCCTCGCCTTCCATCTGGGTAATGATGTGCTCGATAGCGTCGAGCTCATTGCGATCCAGGTGAAGCGCCTCGGTTACCAGCTCATCGCCCTCGACCAGCTTGGTCGCCGCAAAGCGCACCGGGATGTGCGCCGTCACGGCATGGTCCTCGATCAGGTTAGCAATACCGTGGATGCAGCGATGCAGCGCACCGCCGTCCGGGCCGTCGGGCGCACAAAAGTCCAGGCGACCAGGGCGCTCGCGGAACCGCGCCACGTGCAGGGCGTGGTCCACCAACTCGCCGATACCCTCGTTGCGGGCAGCGCTAATGGGAACAACGGGCACGCCCAACAGGCTCTCGAGCAGGTTGACGTCCACGGCGCCGCCGTTGGCGGTCACCTCGTCCATCATGTTGAGCGCGATGACCATGGGGCGGTCGAGCTCCATAAGCTGTAGCGTCAGGTACAGGTTGCGTTCGATATTGGTGGCGTCGATGATGTCGATGATGGCGTCGGGGTTTTCGTCAAGGATGAATTGACGGCTCACGATCTCTTCGCCCGTGTACGGCGACAGCGAATAGATGCCAGGCAGGTCGGTAACGCTTGCCTCGGGGTGGTTGCGGATGGTGCCATCTTTGCGGTCGACCGTCACGCCGGGAAAGTTACCGACGTGCTGGTTGGAGCCCGTCAGCTGGTTGAATAACGTGGTCTTGCCGCAGTTTTGGTTGCCGGCGAGGGCAAAGTGCAGCGGCGCGCCCTCGGGCACGGCCGTCTTTGCCGCACGGGGCGAATACGTCCCCTCGCCCAGGGCCGGATGCTCCGTCGTGCCGATTGCGGCGTTAGCGCGCGGACCCGTATCGGTGTCGTGAATACCCACGAGCTCGATGCGAGCGGCATCGTCCTTGCGCAGTGTCAACTCGTAGCCACGCAGGCGGATCTCGAGCGGATCGCCCATGGGGGCGTACTTCATCATGGTGACTTCGGTGCCCGGCGTTAGACCCATGTCCAAAATATGCTGTCGGAGTGCCTGATCGTCCGATGCCACCGATGCGACAACGGCGTCTTTTCCGATCTCGAGCGTATCGAGCTTCACGTCCGTGTTCCTCCCCCGACGCCCACAGGGCGTTGCATTTAGTTTACCTTGGCTAACCGTTTGCCACGGCTAACCAATTGTAACCATGCATGATAGCGCGAACACACAACGACGTTCAATCGACAGATTGCTGCAAGGACCGTCCCCAAGTGCCGGCACAAAAGGAACGTCCCCAAGTGCCGCATCTGGGCCATGGCAACGCCGATGTTTTGGCGCGAACAGACACTATGACCCAATCCGAGGGCGCTAAAAAGACAGGAGCCCCCGCTCGTGACCGCGGGTCGGGGCTGCGACAATGATGTCGAAGTGCCATAGGCGCAGCCGCGCCGCAACGAGGTTGGGAGGCTCCCATGCCAAAGTATTCTACCGCGTTCGGGATGGACGTCCACCTGAGGTCGACCACCGTCTGCGCCCTCGACGCGGACACCGGCGAGGCCGTGACGAGGAGGTTCCCCGGCAACCCCTGGGGCGAGATCGCCGGGTGGATGGATGGGTTCCCCGGGCCGTCGCTCGCGGCCTACGAGAGCGGCTACCTCGGCTTCGCCCCGCAAAGGGAGCTCGCCGGGCTCGGCGTCGAGTGCGTCGTCGCCGCGGTCTCGAAGATCCCCAGGTCGGCCGCCGACTCGGCCTCCAAGAACGACAGGAACGACGCCGCCAGGATGGCCAAGGCGATACTCGCCCACGACATCTCCCCCGTATGGGTCCCCTCCCCCGAGGTCGAGGGCATCAGGGACCTCGCCGGCGCCTACGGCGGGGCGACCGCGCGCCTGGCGACCGCCAAGCAGCGGCTGCTCGCCTTCCTCGCAAGGCGGGGGTACGCCTACGGCGGCACCACGCCCGCCGGCAACCCGAGGAAGTACTGGACCTACGACTTCCTGAGGTGGCTCGACAAGGCCAGGCCTGAGGACGATGGCGGGGTTCGGGCGCTCGCCGCCCTGAGGAACGAGGTCGAGGCCGCGGCGGAGGCCCGGGCGGACCCGCTCTCCGAGTACAGGGCAGCCGCGGATGCCAGCCCGATCGCCGCGGAGGCGGCCGCCCTCCAGTCGATCAAGGGCTGCGCCTTCGCGCTGGCCGCAGCCTTCTCGGCCGAGGTCGGCGACTTCACGAGGTTCCGTTCCGGAAGGCAGGTCACGGCCTATTTCGGCCTCGCGCCGAGTCAGAGGTCGAGTGGCGACTCCGTGCGGCTCGGAGGCATCAGCGGCGCGGGCAACGCGCTCGTGAGGAAGCTGGCCGTTGAGGGCTCATGGTGCTACGCCGCGGCACGGCACCAGCCGAAGCTCATGCCGAGGGACACGGGCGCGCCCCTCGAGATAAGGATGCACGGGAGGAAGGGGTCCGAGCGGCTCCTGCGGCGGCGCGAGGAGATGCTCGCCCGCGGCATGCCCGCGGCGAAGGCCAACGCGGCCACCGCGGCCGAGCTCGTGAGGTGGCTCTGGGCCCTCGGCATGATGTGCCGGGAGGGCGCGGAATAGACACAGCCCCCGTCCCGGCGAGCCGGGCGGCCTTCGGGGATACCCCCTATTTCGCTGTGCGCGCGGAGCCCTCCGCATGCGCCTCGACAGACTTGGGGAACCCCGCCGAAGGAATGGAGTGCGGGCCGGCAGAACGGTATCCGCGGATATGAGACTGAGCCGAAGGCGTCGATGACATGCCGGGGGCGGACCGGGACGGGTTCAACGGCAGGCCCCGCCGACCGGTTGCAAGCGGTCGGCGGGGCCATTGTGGCTCTTGACAGCGGATTGGGTCATATGAGCGAAAACCCGCCAGAGCGAGCAAGGTGCCTTGAAACGAGGCGGCATTGACCTTCTGGTCATGCCGCCGAAGTTGAAAGGCAGATTGCCGCTCTGGTGGGCTTGCAGCGTCAAGTGGTTACGGCGTTTGGTAAAACGCCGTAACTAAAACCCGTGGCGCTCCAGGAAGCGGAAGGCTAGGCGGATCCAGGGACGGACCGCCACCTGCTTGTCCTCGTTGTCGACCGCGGTGTTGGCGTTGCCGAGCGAAAGGCCGTGACCACCCTGGTCGAAGACGTGCATCTCGCATGCAACGCCCTCCTCGGCCATGCGCTGCGCAAACGGGTATACCTGCGCGATCGGCGCCGTCTTGTCGTCGGACACGCCCCACACAAAGGTCGGTGGCATCTGACGCGAAACATGCGTGGTGGGGCAGATGTCGGCCAGATGCTCGTCAGTTGCCTCGCCGCCCGTCACCATCGACAGGTAGTCGTTGAGCAAATCGCGCCCCGTCTTGCCGCCCGTCTTGGGCACGCGCAAGTCAATGCGCGGATCGCGCGTCTGCATGTCGCGCACATAGGCAAAGTCGAGCAATGGATAGCCCAGCACCACGGCATCGGGACGAATGTCGTCCGGACGCGCCCCGGCAAGTGCCGCAAAGGGGCCGGTCTTCCACTGTGTTGCCAGCGAGGCGCAAATCATGCCGCCAGCAGAAAAGCCCACGACGCACACGCGCTTAGGATCGACATGCCACTCGTCGGCGTTGGCGCGCACCGTGGCGACCATCTTGGCAAGATCTGCCTGGGGGTGCGGAAAGCTCACGTCACCCGTAGAACTCGTGACATAGTTGAGCACAAAGGCCTGGTAGCCGCGATCCAAAAATGCAAACGCCACCGGGTCCTGCTCGTGCGGAGCGATATGCGTAAACCCGCCTCCGCCGCAGATGATCACCGCGGGGCGGCGGCCATTCGGTTTATCGGGCAGCGGCTCGGCACCCAAATACGTAAACGTCGCCGGATAATCCTCGGTCGGCTCCTCGCCCCACAGCGCATGGTTCTCGACAATCATATGTGCTCCCTTCGCGCAAATTATGCGCCTTTGTTTTTCGCCTTCAAGCGTACCCCACTTGAACCCGTGGCGCAGAAACACACCAGCAATAAGTTTCCCTTTAACTGATATATCACATAATCCCAGCTCAGAGGTATCGCTGAGCAGCGTAGAATAGGGGGCGTTGACCAAGCCGCGAAACACATATAAAACGTTTCCGGCAAACCAAACGCGCGATATGCGCCTATTTAAGTTGGAGGCAACTATGGGTCTGCTCGATTCGCTTAAGTCCACCTTCACCTCGGCCGGCGAGGCGTCCGTTCCGCCCGCAGCAAGCTTCGCCACCCGCGAAGGCGTCATCTATGCCCCCGTTAACGGCGTGCTCGTCAACCTGGACGAGGTTCCCGACGAGACGATCGCCTCGGGCATGCTTGGCCAGGGCTATGGCATCGAGCCCATTACCGGCACCATCTATGCGCCCGCCAACGGCCGCATCGGTGCCACCACTGTCACCAACCACTCCATTGGCATGATCACCGAGGACGGTCTTCGCGTGTTTATCCATGTTGGCCTGGGTACCGTGGAAATGAACGGCAAGGGTTTTGCCCGCTTTGTCGAGATGGGCGATGTGGTCAAGGCAGGCCAGCCGCTCATCAGCTTCGACCGCGAGGCCATTAAGGCCGCTGGTCACGAGGACATCGTGACCGTCATCGTCTCCGAGCTCGACCGTCTTAAGAGCATCGACCATGTCGGCGAGTCCGGAACGCTTATCGGCGGCAACCCGCTCGTCAAGCTGGGCGACCCGCTGCTGGTGGCCAAGACCAAGTAGCCAAGTCCCGCGCCACACAGCCAAAAGGCACCTCGTCAAGCGCCCGCGACCATTTGACCGCGGGCGCTTTTCGTTTGAAAAACCATCCGGCCAATGCCTTATCTGTATAGCCCAAATGAGCCGAGCTGCTAGAATATCGAACTGTATGGATAGCTATCATTCAACCGTTATGGGAGGATACGTGAACCGCACCAAAATCGCGCAGCTCTATGCCGATGCCGAGTCGCTCGGCGGCCAGACCGTCACCGTCGCCGGCTGGGTCAAGTCCGTCCGCGACATGAAGAACTTTGGCTTTGTTACGCTCAACGACGGCAGCTGCTTCCGCGACCTGCAGGTCGTCATGAACCGCGAGGCACTCGACAACTACGACGAGATCGCTCATCAAAACGTCTCGGCCGCACTCATTTGCACCGGCACCGTCAAGCTGACCCCCGATGCGCCCCAGCCTTTCGAGCTTTCTGCCACCTCCATCGAGGTCGAGGGCACGAGCGCCCCGGATTACCCGCTGCAGAAGAAGCGCGCAACCGTCGAGTTCCTGCGCACCCAGCAGCATCTGCGCCCGCGCACCAACCTGTTCCGCGCCGTGTTCCGCATCCGCTCTGTCGCGGCTGCCGCCATCCACCGCTTCTTCCAGGAGCAGGGCTTTGTCTACGTCAACACCCCCATCATCACCACGAGTGACTGCGAGGGCGCCGGCGAGATGTTCCGCGTGACCACGCTCGACCCCAAAAATCCGCCCCTCACCGAGTCCGGCGAGGTCGACTGGAGCCAGGACTTCTTTGGCAAGCATGCGAGCCTCACCGTGTCCGGCCAGCTCAATGCCGAGAACTTTGCCATGGCCTTTGGCGACGTGTACACCTTTGGTCCCACCTTCCGCGCCGAGAACTCCAACACCACGCGCCACGCCGCCGA
Source organism: Collinsella sp. (assembly GCA_014871645.1). GTDB lineage: Bacteria > Actinomycetota > Coriobacteriia > Coriobacteriales > Coriobacteriaceae > Collinsella. The sequence goes on along the minus strand of WGSN01000001.1, from coordinate 60,082 downwards.
GTTTTGGATGATCGAGCCCGAGATGGCCTTTGCCGACCTTAACGACTACATGGATAACGCCGAGGCTATGCTCAAGTACGTCCTTAAGGACGTCATGACAACCTGCCCCGACGAGCTCAATATGCTCAACAAGTTTGTGGACAAGGGTCTGCTCGAGCGCCTGGACCATGTCGCCAACTCCGACTTTGCCCGCGTTACCTACACCGAGGCCGTCGAGATCCTGGAGCAGGCCGTCGCCGCCGGTCACAAGTTTGACTATCCCGTGAGCTGGGGCATCGACCTGCAAACCGAGCACGAGCGTTTCCTGACCGAGGAGCACTTTAAGCGCCCGACCTTCGTGACCGACTACCCGGCCGAGATCAAGGCGTTCTACATGCGCATGAACGAGGACGGCAAGACCGTCGCCGCCGCCGACTGCCTGGTGCCGGGCATCGGCGAGATCATCGGTGGCTCCCAGCGCGAGGAGCGCCTGGATCTGCTCGAGGCCCGCATCAAGGACCTGGGTATGAATCCCGAGCAGTACAAGTACTACCTTGACCTGCGCCGCTACGGTTCCTGCAAGCACGCCGGCTACGGTCTGGGCTTCGAGCGCTTGGTCATGTATCTGACCGGCGTGGGCAACATCCGCGACGTCCTGCCGCACCCGCGCACCGTGGGCAACGCCGACTTCTAATCGTCGAACGCTAGCTCGCGTCGCCACACGCCAACGCTCATCGCACAAGCGTCTCTCGATATCGGTCGAGAGACGCTTTTTTCAACAGCATCCGTCAAGCTTTTGGCAAGTTTTTGGTCAGTTGAGCAGGGCTGTTGAAAACTCGACCCGCCGTTTGCCGACGACTACCGACCGCCCAGAGCGCCCTGCGCCCCTGGGAAAGCCCCGCGTCCTAGGCTCCATACCGTCGCCACCCAAAACGGAAAGGACGTGGGCACCATGACCGAAGCCGCTGTTGAAACCTACGACACCACGACGAGGGGCGCCGCCTCGATGGCAGCCTATCGCGCCGTTCGTATCCTGCAGCTCTTGAGCGAAAACACCGGCGAAGACAAGGCCATGCTTTCCGATGAGCTGATCCGGCGCCTCGCCCATCCCGACGACCCCGCCCGCATGCCCATCTCGGCGGCGCGGCGCAGCATCTACACCGCCATCTCCGCGCTTCGCCATGCCGGATACGAAATTGAATACAAACGCGGCGTGGGCTACAAACTTCTTACCCGCCCGCTCACCGATGAAGAGATCATCCGGCTCCACGGTATGGTCATGCGCAACCGCTCCACGCCTATCGCTATCCGCAAGAGCATGGCGCAGCACTTAGTTGCCATGGCGAGCGCCGACGTTCGCGGCTACCTCGATACACCCGAACCCGCTCCAAGCGCAGGCAGCAAGGCTACCAAGGCAACACGCACGCCCATCAAGCGCATCGACACGTGCGAGCTCGTCGAGCAGGCCATCGACCACGGAACCACGGTGAGTTTTGATATTTCGAGCGTCACGACACGCGGCGAAACCGAAGCAGCACGGATGACACTCCGTCCCTTTGCCATCAGGCAGCGCGATGGCATCTCGTATCTGCTGGGAACGGTCTACGACGCCCGAGGCACCGACGATACGCTGCGCACCGTCGAGATCGCCCGTATGAGAAACGTCAGCACGCGCCTGCTCGACGGCAAGAAGCTCTTCGCCGCCCTGGACGAGGACGACGCCTCCTCCGCCGCATAAGACCCTCCGCCGCCCATTCGACTACCCGTACCGCCCATCCGATTCTGTATTAAAAAACCCGCCAGGCTGTTGTAAAAATGGACATCAGCGCTACTATAGTCCCACTTGCACTTTGTCCCAGTGCAGTGTTTCCAGCCATTTTTATACTGGGGGTAATGATATGAAGGACATCACCATCAGCCGCAGGAGCCTTCTGGTCTCCGCCGGCCTGCTCGCGCTCGCCCCGCTCGCCGGATGCGGCGGCAACTCTGGTTCCGGCTCTGCTGCCGCCGGTTCCGACTACACCATCGGCGTTCTGCAGCTCACCGAGCACTCCGCGCTCGATGCCGCCAACGACGGCTTCGTCAAGGCCATCAAGAAGAGCGGCCTTAAGGTCAAGATCGACCAGAAGAACGCCCAGAACGACCAGTCCACGTGTAAGTCCATTGCCGACAAGTTTGTGGGCGACAACGTCAACCTGATTTATGCCATCGCCACGCCCGCCGCGCAGGCTGCCGCCGGCGCCACGGCCGATATCCCCATCGTGGGCTGTGCCATCACCGACTACGCCGCCTCCGGCCTGGTCCAGGACAACGACAAGCCGGGCACCAACGTCACGGGCGCTTCCGACCTCACCCCGGTCGCCGAGCAGCTCGAGATGATGCAGAAGGTCCTGCCCGACGTTAAAAAGGTCGGCCTGCTCTACTGCACCGCCGAGTCCAACTCCGACGTCCAGATCAAGGCCGCCAAGAAGGAACTCGACAAGCTGGGCCTGGAGTACACCGATTTCACCGTCTCGAGCTCCAACGAGATTCAGTCCGTCGTCGAGTCTGCCGTGGGCAAGGTCGACGCGCTGTACTCCCCCACCGACAACACCATCGCCGCGGGTGCCTCGCAGGTCGGCCAGATCTGCAAGGAAAACAAGCTTCCCTTCGTGACTGGCGAGGAGGGTATGTGCATGGCCGGCGGCCTGTTCACCCTCTCCATCAATTACGAGGACCTGGGCTACGCTGCGGGCGAGATGGCCGTTAAGATCCTGAAGGGCGAGGCCAAGCCCGAAGACATGCCGATCAAGCACCTCTCGAGCAAGGACCTGGTCGTCGTCAAGAACGACGAAATGGCCGAGGCCCTGGGCATCGACCTTTCCGCTCTGGACGCGTAATGCCATACGCGGCATGCGTCTAGAGCCCGTGCTCGCGCTTTAGCCGCGTTATTCAATATCTGAGCCACAGGGGCGGGCGCTGTAGACCGGCGTCCGCCCTGCTTGTTTCAGGTAAAACAAAACGTCTGTCCGCAGCTCTTCTATGCATTGTTACCGCTATTATGGTGAATCACGTGTCCACCCTATCCTAGGAGGTATGAAGCATGCTCATTGCATTGCAGGGCGCCGTTTCGCAGGGCGTCCTCTGGGGCATTATGGTGCTTGGCGTGTTTATCACGTTCCGCCTGCTCGACATTCCCGATATGACCTGCGACGGCAGCTTTGCCCTCGGCGGCTGCGTCTGCGCTGTGCTCATCGTCAATAACAACGTCGACCCGCTGCTCGCCGTGCTGGCCGGTATGTGCGCCGGCGCCATCGCGGGCGCCGTCACGGGCATTTTGACCACCGTCTTTGAGATTCCTGCGATCCTCGCCGGAATCCTCACCCAGATCAGCCTGTGGTCCATCAACCTGCGCATCATGGGCAAGTCCAATACGCCCATTCTTGCCAAGGGCACCGTGTTCTCCGCCGTCAGCAATATGACCGGTCTGCCGCAGTCCACCGTTGCCATCATCTTGGGCATCCTGCTCGCCGTGGCTATCGTTGCCATCCTGTATTGGTTCTTTGGCACCGAGATCGGCTCGGCGCTGCGAGCCACCGGCAACAACGAGTACATGATCCGCGCTCTGGGCGTCAACACCAACTCCACCAAGATGATCGCCCTCGTGCTCTCCAACGCCCTCATCGGCCTTTCGGGCGCGCTCATCTGCCAGAGCCAAAAGTATGCCGACATTGGTATGGGCACCGGTGCCATCGTTATCGGTCTTGCCGCCATTGTTATCGGCGAGGTGCTCGGCCGTCTGCTGCCCGGCGGCCTCACGCAGTTTAGCGTCCGTCTTGCCTCCGCCGTCTTTGGCTCCGTGGTGTACTTCCTTATCCGCGCCATCGTGCTGCAGTTGGGCATGGACGCCAACGACATGAAGCTGCTCTCCGCCGTAATTGTCGCTGTGGCCCTGTGCGTGCCCGTGGTTTGGGAGCGCTATAAGCTCCGCAGCTCCTACACGAAGGGAGATGAGGCAGATGCTTAAGCTCTCGCATGTCAAGAAGACCTTTAACAAGGGCACCGTCACCGAGAAGCGCGCGCTCACCGGCGTCGACCTCACCCTGAATGACGGCGACTTTGTAACCGTGATCGGCGGCAACGGCGCCGGCAAGTCCACGCTGCTCAACATGATCGCCGGCGTGTACCCGCTCGATTCGGGCGTTATCGAGCTCGACGGCACCGACATCTCGCGCCTGAGCGAGTCGCAGCGCGCCAAGTACCTGGGCCGCGTGTTTCAGGACCCCATGCGCGGTACCGCTGCCGACATGCAGATTGCCGAGAACTTGGCCCTCGCCAAGCGTCGCGGCCAGCGTCGCGGCCTTTCGTGGGGCGTCACCAAGGCCGAGAAAGATGAGTACGTTGAGCTGCTCAAGCGCCTGGACCTTGGTCTGGACACGCGTCTCAACGCCAAGGTCGGCCTGCTCTCGGGTGGCCAGCGCCAGGCACTCACCCTGCTGATGGCCACGCTCACCAGGCCGCGCCTGCTGCTGCTCGACGAGCACACTGCGGCCCTCGACCCCAAGACGGCCTCTAAGGTGCTCAACCTGACCGAGGAGATCGTCGACGAGAACCACCTGACCACGCTCATGGTCACGCACAACATGAACGACGCCCTCCGTCTGGGCAACCGTCTGATCATGATGCACGAGGGCCATGTGATCTACGACGTGGCCGGCGACGAGAAGAAGTCGCTCACCGTGGCCGACCTGCTGCAGAAGTTCGAGGAGGTCTCGGGCGGCGAGCTCGCCAACGACCGCATGCTGCTAAGCTAAAACCTGCCAAAAAGGGACAGGTTTATTTTGGTAGGTTTTATCTGCGCAAACGCCAAAACCGCCGCAAAGGGACAGAGGCCCTTGCGGCGGTTTTCGCATATTATGTCGATAATCCGATATTCAACCAGACATTCTGGCTAAGGACTAAGGAAACTGCCATGAAAAGACTCCCCCGCTTTGCGTTGGCCGCCGCGTTGTTTGCCGGCGCGCTCGCAGGCATCCCAAGCCTCGCTTTCGCGGGAAACCTGCCCGCCGCTATTGACGGCTCCGTGGCCGTCATGCACACCAACGATATCCACGGCAGCTACAAGTACAGCTACAACGCAAGCAAGGGCACCGGCACTGTGGGCTTTGACGGACTGGCGGTTCTCTATAGCGCCCAAAACAGCGCCCCCGATCTTTTGCTCGATGCGGGCGACACCTTCCACGGGCAGTCCTTCGCCACCATGAGCGAGGGCAAGAGCATCGCCGAGCTCATGGACACCTTCTATGTAGACGGCTACGACGCGACCACGCCGGGCAACCACGACTGGAGCTACGGCGCAGACAAACTCCGCACCATGACCGGCTACAGCACCACCGGCACGCCCTTCGCCATGCTCTGCGCGAACGCGAAGTCCACGAGCGGCGTATGGAGCTCGAGCATCACGAAGACGCTCGATCGCACCTGGGAGGATACCGAGGATCACTCCACATTCGACTACAAAATCAAGGTCGGCGTCGTGGGTGCCATGGATGAGTCGCTAGGTTCCTCGCTGCGCGCGGACCTGGTCGCGGGCACCAGCTTCTCGAGTGCCGCGAACGCCATCAATACCGAGGCAGAGCAGCTGCGCAAGGAGGGCTGCGATGTTGTTGTGTGTATCGCGCACACGCTCGACGCCAAGACCTTTGCCACGCGACTCCGTGGCGTCGATGCCCTTATCGCAGGCCACGAGCACATCAACCTTAACGAGAAGGTGACGGGAGCCGACGGCAAGACGATCCACGTTGTCGAGGCAGGCAGCGCCTTTGCCGAGGTGGGGCTGCTTTCCATTCCGTACAAGTACAACACGAATGACACCGAGTCGACCGACGATGACACGGTCACGGTCCCTGCAGACGGTAGCGACGAGAAGCTCTACACCGCCAAGAACGTCAACGACCTTTTGGCAGACCCCGACAAGGGCTCCGACTACCAAAGCCGCCTTGAAGCCGTCCGCAACAAGATCAAGCCGCTCGACGAGGACTTTGAAAACGAATCGAACAAGGTGCTCGGCACATCCACCACCAACTATTTCTACGGCGAGGACGCCGCAGGCACGCATGGTTGGGAAATGGTGCGCACCACCGATTTCCGCCCCAGCAAGGAGGGCGACACCACCAAGGCCCAGACCATCGGCCACGTGATTTGCGGCTCCTATCTTGCCCTGACGGGCGCGGACTTCGCTATCGAAAACGCTGGCGGCATCCGCGGCGGCATCGCGGCGGGCAACGTGACCGCCGGCAACGTCATCGCCATCTCGCCCTACGGCAACACCGTGGAGACCTGGACCATGACCGGCGCGGACTTCCTCGCAGCGCTCGAGCACTCGCTACAAATCAGCGACGATTGCAACGACAGCTACGAGCTTCAGCAGGCTTATGTGGCGGCCGGTCACACCGAGCAGGAGGCGCAAAACAAGTACAAGTGGCGCGATGACTCTGGCAGCGTTCTCTCCTTTGGCGGCATCAACGTGACGATTGATTGGACGCAGCCCGAAGGCAAGCGCATTGTGAGTGCCACACTCACCAAAGACGGCAGCACGTTCGATCCCACCAAGACCTATACCGTCGCCACCAACAACTACATCATTACCAACACGACCGACTTCCCCACCTTCGCAAACGCCACCAAGCACACCGAGTGGGGTACCTGCGAGTCAGCGCTAAGGGCGCTGATCGGGCAGAACGGCTGGGAGAGCAAGATGGCCGGGCTCGCCGGCACCATCGGCTTCGGCTCCGCAGCCGTGGACCCCACGCCCTCACCGGCCCCGACGCCTAAGCCCTCGTCTAAGACGGACACGGCGACCACGAAGGTCATCACCAAGAAGACGACCGGTAAGCTTGCCGCAACGGGAGACCGCACGCTGGCAGTAGTTGGCGCGTGCCTTATCGGCGGCATCATCGTCATCATGCTCGGCATTATCTGGAAGCGTCGACGCTAAGCTACACCGCCGGGCCTTACAGCCCCGCCGCGTAAACCTTATATCGAGCACAGAAGCCCGTCCGATGTGATCGGACGGGCTTCTTGGTGGGTATCATGGTTGGACGATCATAAGGAGGTTTTCCCTACATGGAATTGTTTGAGCCGATTCTTCATTTCTTTGAGCAACGGTGGGTCCACAACATCATCTGGGCCGTCATCTTGGCGATAGGCACCGCCGTCGCCGCCAAGGTCGTATCCAAGACCCTGAACCATCTGCTTAACCGAGACGATAACCCGCTTCCGGCATCGAGTATCTTCATCAACATCGCGCGCGCCGTCATCTGGATGATTGGCGGCAGCTTTATCCTCGATAACTGCTTTGGCATTAACGCAAACGCGCTCGTTGCCGCTCTTGGCGTCGGCGGCATCGCCATTTCGCTCGGCTTTCAGGACACGCTGTCAAACCTTATCGGCGGCATGCAGGTGACCTTTATGGGCATCATCAAGCCCGGCGACAATATCGAGGTCGGCGGCGTATCCGGCGTGGTCCAAGACATCACTTGGCGCCATACAACGATTGAGGATGCCTGTGGACAGACCATCATTGTGCCCAACTCCAACATTTCCAAGAACACACTCGTGCATTTGATGCCCTTTGGGCGCGTGGCCGTGCCCGTTGCCGTAAAGGACACGTCCAAGTGGGCTTCCCTTGACGTGCTGGCAGACGAGCTGACCAGCGCCACCAAGGCCGCCGTGCTTCCCATCTCGGGCTTTGACAAGGAGCCCTACGTACTCTTTAGCGAAATCGGCGACTTTGGCATCAAAGGAAAGATCATCTTTATCGTCAGCGACGACAGCACTACTTTCACGGCAGCCGACGCCTGCATCCGTGCCATCGCCCCCATCATCGCCTAACCCGCCAAAAAGGGACAGGCACCTTTGTGGTGGTTTTCATTCGTGGTACCATGGTTCATATAGTTGTTTAAACGACTAAGGGAGCAACATCATGGAAGAGGCCTATCGTCAAGCACGCAAGCGCGGCGAGCAGGGACGCCGTCGCGCCATCAGCCAAAGCGAGCACCCGTACCTTACGGACCTCGACAGCCTCGTTGCCCAGCTCCCCTTAGGTCAGCGAGAGAATGTCGGCCTAAGGGATATTCCGCTCGAAATGGTCGTCGGCACAGTCACCAAAGGCCGTCAGTCCGCCTTTTCATGCAACTTTATGCCCCTGCTGCCGTTTAACACTGAGTTCGCCCGCAAGTGGTCCAACCTCTACGACATCCAGGTAACCGAGGGCTATCGCGATCCCATCATCGTCACCGAGTTCATGCATCGGTTCTATGTCCAAGAAGGCAACAAACGCGTCAGTGTCCTCAAATTCCTAGACGCCCCGACGGTTTCGGCCAAGGTCACCCGTCTCTACCCCGGCACATGGGATTCCGTCGAAAGCCGCCTGTACGGCGAGTTCTGCGCGTTTTGGCGCGTCTGCCCCCTATACGAGATCGAGTTCTCGCGTGAGGGAAGCTACGAAACGCTCGCGAAGATGCTCGGTCAGAACCTTATCGAAAAATGGCCGCAGAAAAAGGTCGACTACCTGCGCCACACCTTCCTGCTCTTTAAGCGCGCCTACCTTCGCGCAGGCGGCGACCACCTGGACATTACGCCCGCCGACGCCATGCTCGTCTACCTCAATGTGTACAACCAGGACCGCCTACTGGATACGCCGACGGATATCGTCGTAAACCGCCTGTGCAAGATTTGGCGCGAGCTGGTCATTGCCGGCAAAAATGACGAGGACAAGGTCGATCTTGTCGAAGCGCCGAGCGTCGATGAGGAGGAGTCGCCCGCCAAGTCCACCTCCGGCGTGCTCAACTTCTTTATGGGCAAGACTGTCTATTCGGCGGCCAACCCCCTGCGTATCGCCTTTATCCATGAGTTCCCCTGTGCGGCGTCGAGCTGGGACAGTCTGCACGACCAAGGACGTCAGTATCTCGATGAGCACTTTGACGGTATCGTGCGCACCGAGGCGTTCGAGGACTGTCACGATCCGGACGTGTTCTACGCCGCCGTGGAAACGGCTGTCAAACATGGAGACAGCGTCATCTTCTCGACCTCGCACCGCCTGATGGAATACACGCTCAGAGCTGCCGTTGAGTATCCCCAGGTTCGGTTCCTTAACTGCTCTATCGGCCTTCCCCACCAAAGCGTCCGTTCGTACTTTGGCAAGATGTACGAGGCCAAGTTCCTCCTGGGCGCCCTTGCCGCCAGCATGGCGGACAACCATCGCATCGGCTACCACGCGTCGGTCTTCGCATCCGGCGCGCTCAGCGAGATCAATGCCTTTGCCATCGGTGCCTCGCTGCTCGACCCCCGCGCGCAAATTATCCTCACCTGGGGCGATGTACCCGCCGGCGGTCTTGCCGAGGCCATGTGCCGCGAAGGCGTGAGCGTCATGACCGGCGCTGACATGTCAAAGTCGCTCGAAGACCCTACGGCCTACGGACTCCACCGCCTGGTCGATGGCAAGGTTTCCGGCATCGCCATGCCGGTATGGAACTGGGGCCGTTACTACGAGCTCATCGTTCGCAGCCTTCTGCACGGCACGTGGGACGAGACCAGCGATGACAACCAAGTGCGCGCCGTCAACTACTGGTACGGCATGAGCTCCGGCGTTATCGACATCCGTTACGCTCCGGGCCTACCCTACCAGACGCGCAAACTCGTGCAGTTGCTCCGCAACGGCATTGTCGAGGGATCCATCAACCCCTTTGGCGGCGAGCTCCACAGCCAGAACGGCGTGGTACAGATCGAAGGCTTCCCTCCGCTGCCGAGCACGCAGATTGTCGAGATGAATTGGCTGGCGGATAACGTGGTAGGCACCATTCCGCAGCTCGACGATGAGCCGGGAGTTACCGCCCTATGAAGATCCTTGCCATAGCAGATACCGAAGAACGATGCCTTTGGGAGTGCTTTCGCAAGGAACGCTTTGAGGGAGTCGACCTGATTTTGTCCGCCGGCGATCTGGACCCGGACTATCTTGAGTTTTTGGTCACAGTCATCAACAAGCCGCTCATCTACGTGCGCGGCAATCACGATGATCGCTACGCACGTCATGCACCGGGCGGATGTATCTGCGTGGAAGACAGCGTGTACACGTACCGAGGGATTCGCATTGCGGGCCTTGGCGGATCCATGCGTTATCGCGACGGCGCCAACATGTACACCGAACGCGAGATGTCCAAGCGCATGCGTAAGCTGTCGCGTAAGGTTAGGATGGTCGGCGGGTGCGACATTCTGCTTACCCATGCACCCGCCGCCGGTATGGGTGATCTGGACGATCTGCCGCATCGAGGGTTTGAGTGCTTTAACACGGCGCTTGAGTCCTGGGGGGCCGACTACATGGTGCATGGTCATGTACACCAAAGCTACGGTTACGATTTTCAGCGCGAGCGGCAGCATGTGTGTGGAACGACGATCATCAACGCCTGCGGCTATACGCAGTTTGAGCTCGACCAGACGCGCTACCCCATCCGTGGCTGGCAGGCAGCCTGGCTCAATTCGCAAACCATGCGCCGCGAGCTCAAACGCCACAATGCTATCGAGTCCTCAACCGCCAGAACGCCCTGGTAACCACCACAAAGGGGGCACCGTCTCCTTTGTGGTGGTTTTGACGCGATAGCAAGAAACCCGGTCCTGCACAAGGCAGAACCGGGTTTCTTTAGCAATGCTTGCTTTACTCAGGCAGTAACTAGCAGTTACTCAGCCAGGAAGTCACGCTGGACAGCGGGATCAACCTTGACGCCAGGGCCCATGGTGGAAGACACGGAGATGGACTTGACGTACTTGCCCTTAGCAGAAGAGGGCTTGACGCGCAGGATCTCGGTGTACAGGGCAGCGTAGTTCTCGACGAGCTGCTGCTCAGAGAAGGACTTCTTGCCCAGGGGCACGTGGCAGATGCCGTAGCGGTCGGCGCGGTACTCAACGCGGCCAGCCTTGAGCTCGGAGACCATCTTGGCGACGTCCATGGTCACGGTGCCGAGCTTGGGGTTCGGCATGAGGCCACGGGGACCAAGAATCTTACCGATGCGGCCAACCTTGGCCATCATGTTCGGCGTAGCGATAGCGGCGTCGAAGTTGATCTCGCCCTTCTGGATCTGGGCGACGAGCTCGTCGGAACCGATGATGTCGGCGCCGGCAGCCTCAGCCTCGCGGGCCTTCTCGCCCTCGGCGAAGACGGCAACACGAACGGTCTTGCCGGTGCCGTGGGGCAGGGAGATGGAACCACGGATGTTCTGGTCAGCCTTACGAGTATCGATGCCCAGACGGAAGTGGGCCTCGACGGTCTCGTCGAACTTGGCGGTGTCGAGCTCCTTGATGAGCTTGGCAGCCTGAAGGGGGGTGTAGAGCGTGGCGCGGTCGATCTTCTCGGCAGCGGCGTTATAGCTCTTACCATGCTTAGCCATGTGCATTACCTCCTGTGGTTAAACGGGCGTGAGCCCTCCCACATCGTATCGTGTGCCCTATTGCACACATTTAACGGGCGCCCCGGTCGGAGCACCCGTCGTTACCATAAGAAATCGCTACTCAGCGATGGTGACGCCCATGGAACGGGCGGTACCGGCGATGATCTTCTTGGCGGCGTCAATGTCGTTGGCATTGAGGTCCGGCATCTTGATCTCGGCGATCTTGGTGAGCTGCTCCTGGGAGAGCTGACCAACCTTGTCGGCCTGGGGCTTAGCGGAACCAGACTTGAGGTTCAGCTCCTTCTTGATGAGGTGAGCCGCCGGCGGGGTCTTGGTGATGAAGGAGAAGGACTTATCCTCGTAGACAGAGATCTCAACGGGGATGATGTCGCCCTTCTTGTCCTGCGTCTCGGCGTTAAAGGCCTGGCAGAACTGCATGATGTTCACGCCAGCAGCGCCCAGGGCGGGGCCGACGGGAGGAGCGGGGTTAGCTGCACCAGCAGGAATCTGGAGCTTAATGACGTTGGCAACCTTCTTCTCAGCCATGGTCATTCCTTTCGAATCACGAGTGTGAAGTACTTGCTATATCGTAAGCACGCACGTGTTAGAAGCACTCCTGAGATGAGCAGTCACAGAAGAAGCACGCTCGCGCGAACGGACGAAAAGTTAAGCGATGACAGCGACCTGGTTAAAGTCGAGCTCAACCGGCGTCTCGCGGCCAAAGATCATCAGGGTGACCTTAAGCTTGCCTGCCTCGGTGTTAACCTCGGAGACCTTGCCATCAAAGTCGGTAAGCGGGCCATCGGTGACGCGGACGGACGTGCCGACCTGAATATCAACCGAGGTGCGCTTGGGCGAATCGCCCTTACCGGGACGACGAGTCATCTTGTTGTACTCGTCACGGGAAAGCGGAGCGGGCTTGCCGTTGCCGCCTAGGAAACCGGTGACGCCGGGCGTGTTGCGAACACACGTCCAAGCATCGTCATCCATCTCCATGCGGACCAGGACATAACCCGGGAAGATCTTGGAATCCTTGGTCTCGCGCTTGCCACCCTCTTTGATCTCGGTGACGCGCTCCATAGGAATCTCGATATCAAAGATACGGTCCTGCATGCCCATGGTCTCGATACGATGCTCGAGATCGGACTTTACGCGGTTCTCGTATCCGGAGTAAGTGTGAACGACGTACCAACGCTTAGACATGGTTTAGCCCCTCAATCCAGAGAACAGAGCAAGAGCCTCGCCAAAGCCAGCATCGAGCAGAGCGATGACGACGCCGACGACGACCAGAGAAGCGCAAACGACGACCGAGTAGTTCACGAGCTCCTTCTTATCGGGCCACGTGACACGCTTCATCTCGGACTTGACCGAAGCGAAATACTTCTTGGTGCGGGCGAAGAAACCAGGCTTCTCGTTCTTCTTGGACTTCGCAGCCTTCTCGTTCTTCTTGGCAACGGCCTTCTTGGCCTCAACCTTGGAGTTGGCGGCAGCGCTGTTGGCAGGTGCCGGCTGCTGAGCCTTCTTCTTGTTCTTCTTGTTGGCCATTTGGGTTACCTCCGCGCAATGCGCTTATACATGAGTAAACCGTAAGCCCCCAAGTGGGAGCTTACGGAATAATGACTGGCACGCCAGGAAGGACTCGAACCCTCAACACTCGGTTTTGGAGACCGATGCTCTACCAATTGAACTACTGGCGTATGTGACTAGAGACTAGCGAGTCTCTTTGTGCAGCGTGTGGTGACGGCACCAGGGGCAATACTTCTTGATCTCCATACGATCAGGCATGGTCGACTTGTTCTTGGTGGTCGTATAGTTGCGGCGCTTGCACTCAGTGCACGCAAGAGTAACTAGAGTACGCATGTATCCTGAACCTTTCATTTCCGTCCCGTACGGGCACGAGTTGTTACTTTATCAGCTCCACGTAAGTGCTGTCAATGAAAACCTCGAGTCAATTGGTTCTCGGTGGATCCATTCATATTTGGAACACATCAATGAAGCCATCGAGAGCTAATCGACGCTGCATCCAGGACCGTTATCGATCCTCTCGACACCAGCAACGGCTCAATATCCATTGCAGAAAAGAACCCGGCACCCATATAAGTGCCGGGTTCTCTAAGTCAGCTATATCAAAGAGCTAATTTACTCAATGATCGTGGAGACGATGCCCGAACCGACGGTGTGGCCACCCTCGCGGATTGCGAAGCGCAGGCCCTCCTCCATGGCGATCGGGTGGATGAGGTCGCCCTCAATGGTGATGTGGTCACCAGGCATAGCCATCTCAGTGCCCTCGGGGAGCTTGACCGTACCGGTAACGTCGGTGGTACGGAAGTAGAACTGAGGACGATAACCATCGAAGAACGGGGTGTGACGGCCGCCCTCCTCCTTGGTCAGAACGTAGATCTCACCGGTGAACTTGGTGTGCGGGGTAACCGAACCGGGCTTGCAGAGAACCTGGCCGCGCTCGATGTCCTCGCGCTTGATGCCGCGGAGCAGCAGACCGACGTTGTCGCCAGCCTCGCAGAAGTCCATGGACTTACGGAACATCTCGATACCGGTAACGACGGTGTTCTGGGTATCCTTGATGCCGACGATCTCGACGGGCTCGTTGAGCTTGAGCTCACCGCGCTCGACACGGCCGGTAGCAACGGTACCACGGCCGGAGATGGTCATAACGTCCTCAACGGCCATCAGGAACGGGAGGTCGTTGTTACGAGCAGGCGTCGGGATGTACTCGTCGACGGCGTTCATGAGCTCGCGGATAGCGTCCATCCACTTGGCGTCGCCCTCGAGAGCGCCCAGAGCGGAACCACGGATGACGGGGATGTCGTCGCCGGGGAAATCGTACTCGGAGAGGAGCTCACGGGTCTCCATCTCGACGAGGTCGATGAGCTCGTCATCGTCGACCATGTCGCACTTGTTCAGGAAGACGACAATGTAAGGAACGCCGACCTGACGGGCGAGCAGGATGTGCTCGCGGGTCTGAGCCATGGGGCCGTCGGTAGCGGCGATGACCAGGATAGCGCCGTCCATCTGAGCAGCACCGGAGATCATGTTCTTGACGTAGTCAGCGTGGCCCGGGCAGTCAACGTGAGCGTAGTGACGGGCAGCAGTCTCGTACTCGACGTGGGAGACGGAGATCGTAATGCCGCGCTCGCGCTCCTCGGGAGCCTTGTCGATGTTCTCGAACGCAGTGAAGTCAGCCTTGCAGCCCTCGGTCTCGGAGAGAACCTTGGTGATGGCAGCGGTCAGCGTGGTCTTGCCGTGGTCGACGTGACCAATGGTGCCGATGTTAACATGCGGCTTAGTGCGCTCAAACTTCTCTTTGGCCATAAAGCCCTCCTCTTAACAGGTCGTCCCCGGACGGGACTTTGCCTTTATACCATAGTGGCCTCTCAACATACTATTGAGAAGCCACCGTGTTACCTATGGTAGCGGTGACTGGATTCGAACCAGTGACGCCACGGGTATGAACCGTGTGCTCTAACCAACTGAGCTACACCGCCGGATGGAGCCTGCAACCAGACTTGAACTGGTGACCTCTTCGTTACCAACGAAGTGCTCTACCGACTGAGCTATACAGGCACTTGACGGGTGGGAGCTATAGGATTCGAACCTATGTAGGCAGAGCCAACGGGTTTACAGCCCGTCCCCATTAACCACTCGGGCAAACTCCCAATCGTTCAAGTATCCGCAGGTCCTTTGGTCTTTTGGACCGCCGCCCCCGCGAACGAAGAAGATAATACGATGCCACCTTGGGAGCTGTCAACGAAAACCTCTAGATACACGGTGCCGGGCGTATCTATATGCTTTTGACCTGCGGTTTTGCTGAGTTTGGATATGAAGGACGGTGAATTTGCATATAGCGGTGACATTTCCCGAGGGAACACTTTGGCGTAGTGGAGTGAGCCTGCAGAATATTACTTCGATAACGACTCATTTGCACCTATATATAGGTCGAGATCGGACTTCCCAGACAGATTCGAGCGTGGATTATCTCCCGTTTGAAATCGAGCGTGGATAATCTCCCACTTTTGGCGTGCCACTGGGCCCAAAGTGGGAGATTATCCACGCTCATTCACTAAGCGGGAGATTATCCACGCTCGTATGTCCGATAAGCCACGCTCGACCAGGATGACTGGGACCAGTCCGGCCTTTATCTCGATCTGTAACATCTAGAGAATTTTTTCTCCCCTATCTGTTACAAATCGAGATATTACGCAGAGACCCCAGCTTACGTCTCATTCTGTAACAGCTAGAACGGTTTTCAGCCTCTTCGTGTTACAGATCGAGATGTTATCGGCCATCCCTTGGCATTGTCTCAATCTGTAACTATAAGGAGGGTTTTCAGCCTCTTCGTGTTACAGATTGAGACAAACCGAAAACGGAATGGGCGCTGACCCAATGGCACACCACCTAAAAAGAAACGGGCTCTGTCCCATAAGGAACAGAGCCCGAAACTCTCATGGAGCCAGTGACAGGAATCGAACCTGCAACCCACTGATTACAAATCAGTTGCGCTACCGTTGCGCCACACTGGCACACTTGGCGCTTTCACGCGAAGCCAGTTAAGAATAAAGGAATTGCGGACGAGGCGCAACAGACCCTTTGACCGACCACATCTCAAAACCCTTCGTCAGAACGAATAGTTTTATCTGCTCGCCAGAACCAAAAACTATTCGTTTTGGCGAGGCCGGCCTGCAACCCACTGATTACAAACCAGTTGGTTGGTCAATCGAGAAAGCAGCCCCCATTGAAGGTCTACCTACCTCCCGCGAAGGGCCTTGAGCTTTGCCAGGGCCTCGGGGCTCAGGCGACTGCCCAGGGTCATCTTGATCTGCGGAGCTTCCTCTGCCTCGTGAACGTCGTTATCGATCTGTTTGATCTCGTCCACCAGCATACGGCTCGAGATGCGCGTAACGCCCTTGCCCATGACGACGGCCTGGATCGTGCCGTCGCTCGACACCACGGAGCACGCGCGGCCTTCCTCGCGTGCCTCGATGCAGAGCTTCTGCACCACGGTATCGGCCGATACGCCCGTCGGCGAGAACTCGATGCGCACGCCGCGAGCAGGCAGGTTGGGACGCTCGTTGGAGATATTGCCCGCGCCGTCGAACACGATCACGGCCTCGTAGCGGCCCTGGGCAAAGGCGGCGACGTCGTTGATGAGGGCGGTGCGCGCCATATCGTGAACGTCGCTGGAATACGGATCGTCGGAATGGTCGTACACGAGCTTTTCGTAGCGCGGCGTGCAGTGGATCACGTTGTAACCGTCGACCACCAACAGCTCGGGCTTATTGGAGTGCACCGTCGAGACTGGGTCGGCGATAGCCTGCGCAAACGCATTGCCGCCCACGCCATAGGTCGCGGCCGAAACAATCGGCTTGGCCGAGCCCTCGCCAAAGCGCTTGGCTTTGGACTTGGCACGGTTCTTTTTGGACATGCGCTACTCCTCCCCCATGAGCTCGCCGGCGTTGCGGCGCAGCCACTCAAAGCACAGCGCCGTGGTCGCCTGGGCAACATTGAGGCTCTCAGTCATGCCGCGCTGGGGAAGCTTGGTCAAAAAGTCGCATTTCTCGAGCACCAGGCGCGAGATACCGTCGCCCTCGGAGCCCATGACGAGCGCCACGCGACCCTCGAAGGGAGCATCCCAGCAACTGCCTTCGGCGTGCTCGGAGGCACCGCCCACCCAAAAGCCAGCGGCCTTAAGATCGTCGAGCGCACGGGCGATGTTGGGCACCTGCGCGATAGGCAGATGCATGACGGCGCCGGCTGAAGTTTTGTAGCTGCCCACGGTCACGCCAGCGGCACGCTTGTTGGCAATGACGACGCCGGCCGCGCCCACAACCTCGGCGGAGCGCACGATGGCGCCAAAGTTGCCGTCGTCGGTCACATGGTCGAGTACGATGACAAGCGCCGGACCGTCGCCCGCGCGGTCGAGGATATCGGCGACATCGGCATAGGGAAAGTTGCCCACCTCGAGCGCAATGCCCTGGTGAGCGCCATGGCTCGACAGGGCATCGAGCTGCGCGCGCGGCACATACTTAATGCGGACACCCGCGGCGTTGAGGTCGTCGACCAGGCGCGACAAGGCGGCATCGCGCTCCCCGCCCTCGGCAATAAGTGCGCACTTGACGGGAAAACCAGTGCGTAGCGCCTCGGCGGCAGCACGACGACCTTCGATAAACTCGCCCTTGGGAGCCTGGACAGCGTCGCGGTTGCGATCGCGCTGCGGACGTGCGGCCTGGGTGCGATCGCGCTGGCCCTTGGGAGCGGCAGCGCGGTCATTGCGGCGAATCGGACGCGAGCCAGAAGCAGCTTGCTTGCCGCCACGAGGCGCACGCTTGCGATTGTCGGCCATAAAGCGACCTCCTTAAATAGATAACGAACAAGAATCGACCGTCCGAGCCACGGCACCTTGCCTTTCAATCGTCGGGCATGACCACCAGGTCTATGCCCTCCTCTTTCAAGGCAATCTGCCGCACCTCGAACGGTCGACAAATACTAGAGACTCTTAATACGAGTGCCCGCAGCAGTATCCTCGATCGTCAGCCCGAGGTCCTTGAGCTGGTCGCGGATGGCATCTGCCAGATCCCAGTTCTTGGCGGCACGGGCCTCGGCACGAGCCTCGAGAATCTTGGCAGCGGCCTCGTCCACATCGTCGCCCGTGTAGGCAACCAAGCCGGCGGCAACGCCCAGCAGACCCAGCGGCAGCTCGACCTTGGGCTCGGGAAGTTCAACGCCAAACGCATCGAGCAGCTCGGCCAGCGTATCGGCGGCAGCCAGGACTGCGGCCTTGTCGGCAGCATCGCCCGCCTGCTCCAGATACTGATTGCACTCGGTGACAAAGCCAAAGACGGCACCCATGGCACCGGCGGTGTTAAAGTCGTCGTCCATGCACTCCTTAAAGGCGGCACGAGTCTCGGCGGCCTTGGCGGCAAACGCCTCGGCGGCAGCCTCATCGGCATCGGCCGTCGCGTGGTTCGCAGCCCAACGCAGGTTCTCGACCGTACCGGCGATACGTGTGAGCGAATTCTCGGCGCCCTCCAGGCGCTCCCAGGAGAAGTCGAGCGGTGAGCGATAGCTCGTCTGCAGCATCAGCAGGCGCAGGGCCGCGGCAGAGTGCTGCTCGAGCACCTCGGCCAGCGTAAAGAAGTTACCGAGCGACTTGGACATCTTCTCGCCGTCTACCAGCAGCATGCCCGTGTGCATCCAGGTGTTGGAGAAACCCTGGTGCCAGGCGCAGGTGGCCTGGGCGCACTCGTTCTCGTGATGCGGGAAGGCCAAGTCGGAGCCGCCGCCGTGAATGTCGATCGGAGTGCCCAGATAGCGGTGCACCATGGCGGCGCACTCGGTGTGCCAACCGGGACGGCCCTCGCCCCAGGGGCTCGGCCAGCTGGGCTCGCCGGGCTTGGCGGCCTTCCACAGGGCAAAGTCGAGCGGGTCGTTCTTGTCCTCGTTCTCCTCGATGCGCGCACCGACCATAAGGTCATCGATGTTGCGGCCCGAGACCTGGCCGTAGTTGGGATCGCTGCGCACGGCAAAGTACACATCGCCGTTATCGGCCGCGTAAGCGTGGCCCTGCTCGATAAGCGTCTTGATCATGGCGATCATGGGACCAATCTCTTTGGTGGCGCGGGGACGCACATCGGGATCGAGCACGTTGGCAGCGCGCATGACGCCGATGAACTTGTCGGAGAACTCCGTCGCAACCTCGGCAGCCGTACGGCCTTGCTCGTTGGCGCGCTTGATGATCTTGTCATCGACATCGGTGAGGTTCTGGGCAAACGTGACCTCGTAGCCGCTCGCGATGAGCCAGCGACGAATCACGTCAAAGCTGATGAACGTGCGGGCATTGCCGATGTGGATGTTGTCGTAGACCGTGGGGCCGCACACGTACATGCGGACCTTGCCGGACTCGATGGGCTGAAACTCTTCCTTTTTATGGGTAGCGCTGTTATAGATACGCATTCGTTACTCCTTAACGGTTTTCTGTAGCAGGCAGACGGCCCAGGCGCCGATTCCCTCGCCCTGGCCTTCCCAACCGAGCTTTTCGGTCGTAGTGGCGGCGACGCCCACGTTTTCGACGTCAACGCCCAGGGCATGGGCAAGGTTGGCGCGCATGGCATCGCGGTGCGGGGTGATCTTGGGTTGCTGACAGGCAATGGTGCAATCGGCATCGACAAACTCGAAGCCCAGCTCGCGCGCATAGCCCATCACGCGAGCGAGCAGCACCATCGAATCAGCACCCTCATAGGCGGGGTCGGTATCGGGGAATAGCTTGCCGATGTCTCCCCCGCGGCAGGCGCCCAGAATGGCGTCGGCCAAGGCGTGCGCGAGCACATCGGCATCCGAGTGGCCCAGCAGACCGCGCTCGTAGGGAATATCGACACCGCCGATGATACATCGACGCCCCTCCACCAGACGGTGAACGTCGTAGCCATGGCCAATGCGCAGGTTACTGAACATGGGGAAGGTCCTCTCCCTCGGCCATGCGGCCGAGCAGAATCGCGGTTACGGGACGCAGGTCCTCGGGCACCGTCACCTTAAGGTTATCGCGCGGGCTCTGGACGCAGCGGACGCGTCCTCCCATGCGCTCGACCAGTGACGAATCGTCCGTACCGATAAAGCCCTCGGCAATCGCCGCGGCATGGGCGCGCTTCATGGCGTCGACACTAAAGATCTGCGGCGTCTGCGCGGCCCAGTACAGCTCACGCGGCGGCGTCTCGACGATGTTGTCGCCATCGACGATCTTGAGCGTGTCGATGGCAGGCTGGCCGCACACGACACCATCGAGGGCACGGTCGCTCACGAGCACGTCGATAGCGTGGTCGATGGCCTCGGTCGTAATGAGCGGACGAGCGCCATCGTGAATGGCAACGTATTCAAAGCCCGCCGGAGCCGCATGCACGCCGGCACGGGTGGAATCCTGACGGGTATCGCCGGCATCGGCAAAGCTGATGGGCGTGTCATAGTCAAACGGGTCGATGGCCAGGCGGCGCATCTCGGCACGGCGCTCGGCAGGACAAACCACGACGATGTGGCCGACCTTATCGCTACGATCGAACGCGCGGATGGACCAGCTCATGAGCGGACGGCCCGCCACGTTAACGAGCTGCTTGCCGCCGGGATTTCCAAAGCGCTGGCCGCTGCCGCCGGCAACGACCACGGCGCATACGGGCGCCATTATGCGTTCCCCTGTTTGGTGCCCTTCATGCGGTACAGCGAGTCCGCAAGAATGGCAGGGTTGTTGACGCCAAAGTCGCCCAAGCGCTCCGGATCCTCGCTGATGTCGTCCATGAGCTCCTGCAGCGAGCCATACTCGTCGACGATCTTCTCGGCCACGCCGTCGCGCACGACGGACACGCGCGAAAGCGTGCGCAGGCCCAGCGGTGTCATGACGGAGTCCTCGTCCAGGTCGTCGTAACCCAGAACCGCCGCCACATGCTGCGGGTCGGACAGGTCCTTAGGCGTCATGCGAGCGAGCTCGGCGCGAATCTTCTCGGCGTTTGCCTCGGAGGAATCGCTTGCGTAGTCGCGGATCATCAGGTCGTATTCGGTATCCATGCTGGAGCCCGCGAGCTGCTCGAGCTGCATCTGCACGAGCTTGCCCTGGTTACCCAGCTTGACGATGCAATCCTTAAGCTCGGTCTTTGCCTGTTGCATGATCTCGAAACTCGAGAAGATGCCGGTGATGTCGGCGAGCGTAACGTAGTCGTCGAGCTCAAGGGCCGTCAGGCGCAGCAAGGAGCGATCGAGCGACTGACGGGTGGTCTGAAGCGTGGCGACGAGCTGGTTGACCGAGCTCATGATGGTGGTGACGGGCTGAATCTCGTAGCTCTTGCCGTGAACGTACACGTTAACGACGGCACGGCGAGCCGAAACCGAGATCACGATGGCATCGGTGAGCACCGACATGCGAGCGGCAGTACGGTGACGCATGCCCGTCTCACTCGTGGCGAGCGAGGGATCGGGATTGAGGTGGAAGTTGGCGCGCAGGATCTGGGTGAGGTCGCCATCGATAACGATGGCGCCGTCCATCTTGGAAAGCTCGAACAGGCGGTTCGAGGTAAACGAAATGTTGAGCGGGAAGCCGTCGTTACCGGCGGCGAGCACGTTTTCGGTGTCGCCGACACAGATAAGGGCGCCCAGGTGACCAGCAATGATCATGTCGAGGGCGGTGCGGATCGGCTGGCCAGGTGCCGTCAGGCGAATGGCCTGTTCCATACGCTTTTGCAGCTCGTTCTTATCCAAGGCATCGCTCCCATCGTATACGCTCCATAAACGTCAATAAGTTTCTCACGGTTTGCCCCTGTGACGCCCGCAAAATCCGATGCTTACAGAATGAGCGAACACAGCTGAGAGCCCCAATCCAAATGAGCTGCTTATGTGGTAGCATCGGGATTCGCATAAATGAGGGAGTAGTCGCGTGATCGGGTTCGCCTCCGGTGGCGCGGCAAGTCAACACACTGGCCGATGCGGCCTGGCTTGCCTTAATGAACGAGACTCGTGGCTGTGCGCGCAACGCGTACGCCACGGGTCTTTTTTGTTACTCCCCCAAGAGGTACACGCGGGCCCGCCCGCAGAGAGGGAGCCAGACTATGGGACTCGCAGAGCTCGTATTGCTCGCCGTTGGCCTTTCGATGGACGCCTTTGCCGTTTCCATCTGCAAGGGCCTTGGCATGAAGAAGATCAACCTTAAAGTTGCCGTGGTGCTCGGCTTGTTCTTTGGCGGCTTTCAGGCCGGCATGCCCGTGATCGGATGGGCGCTCGGCAGTCAATTCATGGGCATCATCGGACCCATCGACCATTGGATCGCCTTTATCCTGCTCGCCTTTATCGGCGGCAAAATGTTGTGGGAGGCCTTTACCGAAGACGAGGATGAAGGCGACGGCAAGGATGCCGAAAAGATTGACCTGGGCGAGTACCTGATCCTCGCCATCGCCACCTCGATTGACGCCCTGGCCGTGGGCATCTCGTTCGCCGCGCTTTCCGTCGACATCGTTCCCGCCGTGTCGCTCATAGGCATCACGACCTTCATCTTCTCCGTTGCCGGCGTGGCGATTGGCCGCATCTTTGGCGCGCGCTACGAAAAGCCCGCCACCATCGTGGGCGGCGTTGTGCTCATCCTCATCGGCCTCAAGATTTTGCTTGAGCATCTGGGGATTTTGGTGCTGTAACGCCAAACACAATCGCTCAAAACTCAACGCTCGTACAAGGCCTCATGCAGAGTTTTGCATGAGGCCTTTTCGTGCAGACTTTTGCATGTCATACTGATATGCAAAAGTCTGCACGTTAGGAGATCGCCGTGGATACCCTTCCTATCGCCACACCGCGCCAAGCTGGCATCTACGTGCGCCAGGCACGCGAGGCTCAGGGAATCACCCGTGCGACCCTCGCTAAAAAGGCCGGTGTTTCGGAGCGCCTGCTCGCATCGCTCGAGCTGGGCGACGCCACGGGTATTCGGCTCGACAAGTTGCTGACGATTTTCAATGCTCTTGGACTGGCACTCGCCGCTCAAGGGGATATCGGCGAAGCGAAAAACGAGCGACCAGTCGACGCCCCGCATGCCGATTTGCAACCTTGTAGCACCCCCAGGTGCCATCACGCTCAACGTCCCTCTCATAGCCATCGTCGCTGCGCCGTCATTCCGGTTCTTGCAGACGCCCCCTTTACGTCCGAGCTCTACGACAAGGCCTTCGCCGATTTCGCCATGTCTAATCTCGGAGTCTCGATTGCCGCAAGCGCATCTGCCCAAACCAAGCCCGAAGGGAGATAGCCAATGGCCAGAAAAATGCTTCGGACTATTATTTGCGGCGTGCCTGCGGGAACGCTCACGCAAGATGAGAACGGTCTTATCAGCTTTACCTACGATCATGACTATGACGGGCCAGCCCTATCGACCAACATACCCGTATCGAATCGCACATACGGACAACAGGTCATGAATCCGTACCTGTTTGGCCTTCTACCCGACAGCGAGGACCAACGAAAAGCGATTGCCGCCGAATTCGACGTTAGGCCCAACAATCCCGTTGCGTTGCTCAGCCATATCGGACTCGACTGTCCGGGCGGAGTGCAGTTTTGTGCCGAAGAAGATGCCGACGCCGTCCTGCATCGCGCTGGCGAATACCGCCCTATAGACGACCACGAAATTGCTCTTCGTCTCAAGTCGATCAGAGATGACCGCGATGCATCGTGGATGGGTCTAGATGAAAGTTGGTCACTTGGAGGCAACCAGGGCAAGTTCGCGCTCGCGTTCATAAACGACCGCTGGTGCGAATGCATGGGCTCCTCGCCCACGACGCATATTTTCAAAAATGGCGTTATCGGATTTAAACTCGAGGCTCTCAATGAGTTTGTCTGCATGAAAAGCGCCCAGCGCGCCGGCATCGCAACGGCAAACGTCGAATATCGTATGTTTGAGGACGAACCTGCCCTCATTGTTGAGCGCTATGACCGCGTGAAAGTCAAAGACGGAACGATCAGGCGCCTACATCAAGAAGACCTCTGTCAGGCACTTGGGGTGATGCCCGCCCAAAAGTACACGGCAGACGGCGGCCCGACCACACGCGACATTCAAGAGCTCCTCGTAAATACGAGCCACCATCAACTTAACCTGTATCTGTTTACGCAGATACTTTTCTTTAACGCCATCATCGGCGCACCGGATGCGCACGCGAAAAACTATTCCCTGCTCCTTGGAAACGACGGCGCAGCCATGATGGCTCGAATGTACGATGTCGCGTCGGGTTTGGCGTATGAGCGCATGCGCCGCCGGGCGCGCCTTGCCATGAGCGTTGGCGGCGAAAATCGTGTGGGGTGCATCGGTCCAGGCGCTATCCGCCGATACCACGGTATGGGCGACCCCACGCTGGAGGCGACGCTCACCGATGCCGGGCTATCCGAGAAGTTTTGCTTTGCGACCATGATGGACCTCGCCTACGAGGTACCCATTTGCATGGAAGAGGTCATGGACGAATACGCCGACCTGCCCGGCATGGCGGACCTGCGCGAGCATATGCTCGGCCCCGTCCGCGAAAACTGCCAGCGCGCCCTCGACCTCATCAGGGCAGAAATGGACTAGGTGGCCGTAATTTCGCAATTATCAAACAAAAGAGAGGGGGCACCCGTCGCAAAAGACCGGGTGCCCCCTCTCATAATGTCATTTGCAATCCGCTAGCACGTGACTCGGACTGCTGCTAGCGCAACCTTTACGCAGCGAGGCGCTTGAGGACGTCGATGAGCAGCTCGTAGAAGCGCTCGGCAGAAGCGAGCTCCATGCTCTCGTCCGGGGTATGGACATCGGAGAGCGTCGGGCCCACGGCGATGGCGTCCAGGCCGTGCAGAGCCTCGGCAAACAGGCCGCACTCAAGGCCGGCGTGAATGGACTCGATGCGCAGCTCGGAGCCAAAGAGCTCTCGATAGCTCTCGACAAAGACTTCGCGGACCGGCGAATGCTCGGCATAGCTCCAGCCGGGATACTCAAACTCAAACTTGGCGTCGAAGCCCAAGACATCGGCCAGCGTCTGCAGACGGTCCTTGAACTCGTTCTGCAGCGAGGTGATCGAAGAGCGCGGGGACAGCATAATCTTGACCTCGTCATCGGAGGTGGCGACCACGCCGATGTTGGAGGAAACCTCGACGGAGCCGTCGGTGGCGACGTTGCGGCGAATCACGCCGTTAGGGGCAAGGCGCAGGGCGCGGATGAGGGCAAGCGCGGACTTCTGGT
Source organism: Collinsella sp. (assembly GCA_014871645.1). Classification (GTDB taxonomy): domain Bacteria; phylum Actinomycetota; class Coriobacteriia; order Coriobacteriales; family Coriobacteriaceae; genus Collinsella. Next base: position 34,954 of record WGSN01000001.1, on the reverse strand, counting down.
CCATGGCCTCAACCTCGGCGTCGTCGGCAATCTCGACGGTGCAAGTAAAGCCGGGGTCGAAGACCTCGAGCTCGGCAGTGACGTCGGCGATGATGCCCTTTGCGATCTGGGCCGCGGCATCGGCGGCAGCGTGGTCGGCGTAGACCAGAACAGCCTTGCACTCACGGTTGATGGCGTTGTCCTTGGTGCCGCCGTTAAAGCTAACGATGGCGGGCTCGCCGGCAACCATCAGGCGGTCGATGATGCGGGCCATGATGAGGTTGCCGTTGCCGCGCTCCAGGTTGATATCGCTGCCGGAGTGGCCGCCCAGCAGGCCGGAGATGTCGAGCGTGAGGGTGCTACCGGTCTTGTGCTCGCGCGCGATCGGGCAGGTGTAGGTAACGACGACGCCGCCGGCACAGCTGACGGTGGCAACGCCCTCTTCCTCGGAGTCAAGGTTGATCATGGTGCGGGCGCTAATCTGGGACTTGTCGAGCGTCTCGGCGCCGACCAGGCCAGTCTCCTCGTCGGTGGTGAACACGCACTCGAGGGCCGGATGGGTAATCGAATCGTCGTTGAGCACGGTAAGCATAAGCGCGACGGCAATACCGTTGTCGGCGCCCAGAGTGGTGCCGTTAGCGGTGAGGACGCCGTCCTTGACGACCAGGTCGATACCATCGGTCGTAAAGTCGTGCTCAACGGAGCCCAACTTGTCGCACACCATATCGATGTGGCCCTGCAGCATCACGGTCGGGGCATTCTCGGCACTGGCAGATGCGGGCTTGCGAATGATGACGTTGTAGACCTCGTCCTGGTACACATCGAGACCGCGCTCCTTGGCAAACGCAACCAGGAAATCGCTGATGCCCTTCTCGTTGCCAGACCCACGGGGGATCGCGCTGACCTCCTCAAAGAAATGGAACAGCTGGGCGGGCTCGTAGCCGGTAATCTTGTAGTCCATGGTGCCTCCTTGGCGCAACTGGTTAGACAGTAAGACATGCGACTTGTATATTCCCAGACTTTGCGTGCATAAACCAGTCGAAAACGCCGAGCGCCCTCGCATCATCGGCTAACGGTGGACCGTATAGCGTAACGGTCACAACTTCCGCAGCTCTACAAATCGAGGCGCCCTTTCCGGAGCGCCTCGATTGCGCGTATCAAATTGTCGCCACGCCCTACAGCGCGCCGGAACCGGCTTGCATCATGCCGCCGGGGCCCGAGGTCACGCCGCCGCTCACGGGCGCGGCGTTGCCGGTGTGCGGTGCCGCCGGAGCGGTATCGCCACCGAGCGTGCCCGCCGGACGCGGTGCCGGGATCTCGCCCGTGCCGTGGCTAAAGACAAACTTGCCATCGGCCACGTCGCACAGGACGGTATCGCCCTCGCCCCACTCGCCGGCCAGAAGCTCCTCGGACAGCGGGTCCTCGATGAGCTTTTGAATAGCACGGCGCAGCGGACGCGCACCGTTGGTGAGGTCGGTGCCCTCGGCCACGATCTTGTCATAGGCCGCATCGGTGAGCTTGATGTTCATGCCGTTGGCAATCAAACGCTGACGCAGGTCGTCCACCAGCAGGTGCGCGATCTTGGTGAGATTCTCGCCCGAGAGCTTCTGGAACACCACAATGTCGTCGATACGGTTGAGCAGCTCGGGGCGGAACAGGCGCTTGAGCTCGCCCATCGCGCGACCACGGATCTCACTCGACGTGAGACCCTGCTCGCCGGTGGTGCCAAAGCCAACGCTCGCATCCTGCGCAATCTCGCGGGCGCCCACGTTGGACGTCATGATGATCACGGTGTTGCGGAAGTCGACCGTCTTGCCCTGGCTATCGGTCAGGCGGCCCTCCTCCAGCACCTGCAGCAAGATGTTGAAGATATCGGGGTGCGCTTTCTCGATCTCGTCGAACAGCACGACCGAGTACGGGTGACGACGAACGGCCTTGGTGAGCTGGCCGCCCTCGTCATGGCCCACATAGCCCGGGGGGCTACCGATGAGCTTGGAGACCTCGAACTCACTGCCAAACTCCGACATATCGAAGCTGATGAGCGCGTCCTTGCTGCCAAAGAGATACTCGGCGAGCGTCTTGGCGAGCTCGGTTTTGCCCGTGCCGGTGGGGCCCAGGAAGATAAAGCTGCCGCCGGGGCGACGCGGGTCCTTGAGCGGCGAGCGGCTGCGGCGCACGGCCTTGGCAACGGCCTCGACGGCCTCGTCCTGACCGATGATGCGCGTCTTGAGCACGCTTTCGGCCTGCAGCAGGCGGCGGCTCTCGCTCTCGGTGAGCGAGGACACCGGCACGCCCGAGGTCACGGACACGATGTCGGCAATCTGGGAGACATCGATGGTGAGCGGGCTGGCGTCGAGCTCGGCGGTCCAGGCAGCCTTGGCCTCGGCGAGCTCAATCTCGGCAGCCTTTTGCTGCTCGGTGATCTCGGCGGCCTTGTTCATGTCGTCGCTCTCGGTGGCCTCCTGCGCGGCGGCCTTAAGCTCCTCCACGCGATGCTCGGCCTCGCGCACCGGCTCGGGCGCGCGGTTGGCGGCGATGCGGGCGCGGGCGCCGGCCTCGTCAATGAGGTCGATGGCCTTATCGGGCAGGAAGCGATCCTGGATGTAGCGGTCGGAGAGGTTCGCGGCGGCCTCGATAGCACCCTGCGTATAGCGCACATGGTGGTGCTCCTCGTAGCGCGGCTTGAGCGCGGTCAGGATCTTGACCGTGTCCTCGACGCTCGGCTCCTCGACATCGATGGTCTGGAAGCGACGCTCGAAGGCCGGGTCCTTGGTGAGGTACTTGCGGAATTCCTCGGCCGTGGTGGCGCCGATAATCTGGAAGGCACCGCGCGCGAGCACGGGCTTGAGCATGGAGCTCGCGTCGATGGAGCCCTCGGCAGAGCCGGCACCGATGATGGTGTGCATCTCGTCAATAAACAGGATGACGTCGTCAGCTTCGGTGGCCTCCTGGATCACGTTCTTGAGGCGCTCCTCAAACTCACCGCGATACTTGGCGCCCGCAACGAGGCCCGGCAGGTCGAGCGTCCAGATGTTCTGGTTCATAAGGTTCTCGGGCACGTTGCCAGCTGCAATCTGCTGAGCCAGACCCTCGACGATGGCCGTCTTGCCCACGCCGGGGTCGCCCAAGATAAGCGGATTGTTCTTGGTGCGACGCGAAAGGATCTCCATCATACGCTGGACTTCCTTTTCGCGACCAATTACAGGGTCGAGCTCGCCGTCGCGCGCCTTCTGCGTAAGGTTGGTGGCGAACTGCTTAAGCGTATCGGTGCCGCTCCCCTTTTGCTGCGACGCGTCCGAGCCGCTAAAGAACGGCAGGCCCGCACCGGGACGCCCGGCACCGGCGCCGGCGAGCGGACGCTTCTTGTCCTGGTCCTTGGCGGTAAGTTTCTCGATAGCCTTTTTGATGGAGGCGGACGACACACCCAGGCGCATGAGGATGTCCATGGCCATGCCGTTACCCTCTTCGACGATGCCAATCAGCAAGTGCTCGGTCGACACGTAGGTCTGGTTGTTCTCACGTGCCACGCGGAAGGAGCGCTCCATCACGCTAATGACGAGCGGCGTAAAGGCAAGCTTGGCAGCCTCGGTCTCCTCGCTGGGCTCGGGAACCGTGGTCTGGACCTCCTTGAGGGTGTCCATGATGTCGTCGTAGGAGATATCAAGCGAGCGCAGCGCCTCGGCAGCGATGCCCTCGTCCTCCTTGGCGAGTGCGAGCAGCAGGTGCTCGGTGCCCACCTTATTTGAGTGCAGATCGAGCGCCTCCTGTTTGGCCATCGACATGACCTTGCGCGCTCGATCGGTAAATCTATCTAACATGCTCGTTTCCTTACATGAGTTCATCGAAATCAAAACGCCCGCCCGTCGGCGGCGCTTTTGTCTCTTTACCCACAGGTTGTCTATGTTAACAGCTGGAGGAATATCTATAAACCCGGCTCACATGAATGCAGGTTATGACCGCATCGCGGGACTCACCGCGCGATGCGCGACAGGCGCCCCGCAAGAGAAACCCTAGGCGTCTTTCACCACGTCGGGACTCGTCGCACGCGATGCGCGATAGGCATCGGCCTCCTTGGAGACGCGTTCGAGCAGCTCGGATGTATCGACGCCCTCGACTTGCGCGACCGTTTCCACCGTCTGCATGGCGACCGCCCTCAGGTACGCGCACGCGCTGTCCCCCGGCTGCTCGAGGTCTATCTCCTCGCCGCCCTCCCGGGCAAAGCCGACCGCCATCACAAAGCCCATGATGCCCGAGACCAGAAAGCCCACCGCAAAGCTCGAATCTGCCTTGAGCTCTTCTCCGTCGGGGTGGACGATCTCTCTCACGCGGTCGATGATGATCGTATGGATGCCCTGCACGACCTGCTCGGCGGCACCCGCCCTCATGGTGATGACGATGCGCCGCAGCAGGCAGCGGACGTCGCGCCGGTCGAACGCCGAAAGGTCGCCCTCGCTCGAAAAATGCCAGAGGGCATCGGTGATGAGCTCGTTATCCTGCAGCAGCTGGGCTATGGCGATGGCGACGAGTTCATCGAAATCGTGAAAATAGTAGTAAAACGTTCCGCGATTGCACTGGGCGGCGCGGGTCACCTCGCCAACCGACAGCTCGAAGATGCTGTTGTTCTCGATGAGCTCCCAAAACGCCTCGATGATACGGGTGCGTGCATCGGGCGCATCGGCGTCCTTACGCGGTCTCGCCATGCGCCTCACCGCACCCCTGCGCCTTGGCGTTCATGATGAGCATCTGAAGACGGTTCTCCACGTTGGCGAAGCTCACGTCGGGATCGTAGTCGAGCGGCAGGAACTGCGCCGTGGGATACTGCTCCTTGAGCGCATGGATGAGCCCGCGCCCCACGACATGGTTGGGCAGACACCCGAACGGCTGCAGGATCACGAAGTTGTGGCAGCCGCGCTTGGCGTGCTCGAGAATCTCCGCCGGAATCAGCACGCCCTCGCCCGCATCGAACGTATGGTGCAGGATCTTATCGCTCGCGCGCACGAGCTCGGGCATGCGCGTCGGCGGCTCGTAGAGCGGGCTCGCCGCGCCCAGGCGGTCGCAACGGTCGTGCGCGAGCTCGAACAGGTTGTCCGCCGTGGCGTACCAGGCCTTTTCGGGCAGCGACAGGTCGACGTGGAACTCGCGCGACTGCGCATGCTTGTAGAAATAGGTCTTGCGGATCACGTCGGTCATGCGCGCCTCGATGACCTCGAGCCCGTTGTCCTCGAGGTAGCGCTCGATCTCGTGGTTGGCGCCGAGATGGAAATTGAGCAGGTACTCGCCCACGATGAGAACGGTCGGATGCGGGTTCGAGCGGTCGTACGGAACGGCGTCCATGATCGCAAGCGCGCGTTTGAAGCCCGTCGCCTGGCCTCTCAGCCCGGAGCGCTCCATGCCCTCGATAACCTCATCGAGCGCGCGGTCGAACGCAGCGTCCGCCGCGCCCTTCTCGAGCTCGTAGGGACGGATGCGCCTAAGCATGGCCTCGAGGGCATCGATCATGGGAAGACCGTAGGCGATCTGGATGCTCGGGCCAAGGCCGAGCTTGAAGCCCGGATGCGCATTGTGGGCATCGACGTCGTCGTTGGTGAGCACCGGGACATAGTCGTATCCCGCGTCGTCGAGCGCGCGGCGCAGCAGGGGCATGTAGTGCGTCAGGCGGCAGTCGCCGATATACTTGCCAGTCACCACGGCGACGTCGTGCGGGTCGTACTTACCGCTCTCAAGTGCCGCGAGCGCCTCGCCGATCACGATTTGCGCGGGGAAGCAGATGTCGTTGTGCACATAGCGTTTGCCCAGGCGGATGGCATCCTCGCGCCCGATATCAAGGGCCTCGGCGCGCACGCCCTGATTGCGCATCGCCGCGGTCATGAGCCTGCAGAACGCATGGGAGGTGTTGGGGACCAGCGCGATCTTGTCGTGCCGGTCGCGCTTGGTGTACTTGACCTTATACGGGTCGTCGAGCGGATGGACCGCGTGCACCCGGGCGCCCTTGGCACGCTCCTCCGCGCGACGACGGTTGACCGACTCGATAAACGAACGCACGCGAATGCCCATGGGACCGGCGACGTCGCTCTCATCGAGCTTGATCATCATCGGAACCTTGGAGCCCATCTCGCCCATCATGCGCGCGATCTCGTCGGTGAGATACGCATCGTGGCCGCAGCCGAAGCTGCCCATCTGCACGAGCTCGAGCTCGGGCGTCGATGCGACGATGACCGCGCACGACAGCATGCGCGCATGGTAGTTGTTCACGATGTCGATGCGGCTGTTGGAAAGATCGACGTTGCAGACCCCCGGCACCGCATCGGGCGTCAGCACGGGGATGCCGCGCTCAGAGAAGAGCTTGGGCAGCCCGTGGTTGACCAGCGGGTCGTTGTGGTACGGGCGCGAAGCGATCACCACCGCGTAGCCGCCGTCCTCGTGCACGTTCTCGAGCACCTGCCTGCCGCGCAGCTGCAGCTGGTTCTCAAACGTCTCCTGCGCGCGGTCCGCCTGCTCGGTCGCCTTGGCAACCAGGTCGGCATCGATATCGAAGGTCTCCTTGCACCACGCCTTGAGCTGGCGGTTTCGGTCGCCCTCGTCGTACCAGTGGAACAGCGGCGTATCGAACGGAACGCCGAAACGCTCCTCCGGGTTATCGGAATTGCGCATCACGTAGGGGTATCCCTTTACGACGGCGCACATCCACTCGCTGGTAGAGGCGGTGTTTTCGGTGGGCACCGTCGTGATGATGGGCATGAAGATGCGGTCGACGCCGGCGTCGACGAGATTGCGGATGTGCCCGTGGACGAGCTTGGCCGGGAAGCACACGGTGTCGGATGTGACGTGCGCCAGACCGCGCTCGTACATCGCCTTGGTGCTGCGTCCCGAGACGCGCACCTTAAAGCCGAGCGTGCTGAAGAACGTCGACCAGAACGGCATGGTGTCCCAGAACTCGAGCACACGGGGAATGCCGATCGTGACATCGCGCCCCCCGCTGACGGGAACCGTGGGGTACGACTCGAACAGCAGCTTCTCGCGGTCGACAAAGAGATTGGGGGCAGCCGCGGTCCGGTCGCGCCCCGTGCCGGGTGCCTGTGCCTCGCAAGCACCCTGCGGACGCAGCTCCTCCGCCGCGGGAACCTCGCGCACGAGCTCATCCCATGAGATGGCGCCGCCGCGCGGGCAGCGATTGCCCGTGACGTAAAGCGAGCCGTCGCCAAATGCCACGACCGCGCGCTGGCAGCGGTTGTTGCACCGACGGCAGGTAACGCCGCCGAACTCGCGATGCTCGAAGCGCTCCACGGCATCGAGCCCGATAAACGACGTGCCGGCGTCGCCCTTGCGGCATTCCTCGCGCGCGAGCAGGGCGATACCGATAGCGCCCATCAGCCCCGGGTGGGGCGCACGCGTGACGGGTTTGCCCAGATACTGCTCGAATGCGCGCAGCACCGCGTCGTTTCGGAACGTGCCGCCCTGGACGACGACTTTGTCGCCCAGACGGTTGAGATTTGAAACGCGAATGACCTTGGTGAACACGTTCTCGATAATCGAACGGCAGAGACCGGCCATGATGTCGCCCGGACCCTTACCGCGCCGCTGCTCGGAAACGACGCTGCTGTTCATGAACACCGTGCAGCGGCTGCCGAGAACGGCGGGGGCTTTGGACGAAAATGCCTCGGTCGCGATATCCTCAACGGCTATTCCGAGGTTTTTGGCAAAACCCTCGAGGAACGAGCCGCAGCCCGCAGAGCACGCCTCGTTGACGACGATATCGGTCAGCACGCCGTGGTTGAGCCAGATGGCCTTCATATCCTGTCCGCCGATGTCGAGCACGAAGGTCGCATCGGGAACGCATGCGCACGCGGCGCGGGCGTGCGCGACCGTCTCGACCGTATGGTAGTCGGCGTGGAACGCGCGCGCGAAAAGCTCCTCGCCGTATCCCGTGGTGCCCACGGCATCGATCGCAAGCGTGACTCCCGCTGTCTCCCAGCGGTTCTTCAAGCTGACAAGACCCTGTTGGGCGACGTCGAGCGGTCTGCCGTTATTAGACGCGTAGAACGAATCGACAAGCTCACCCGCCTCATCGACCAGGGCGAACTTGGTCGTCGTGCTCCCCGAATCGATACCGAGCGCCACACGCACCGTCTCTCCGGGCGCATACGCATCCGGACCCTTTGCCGGCGTCTCTTTGCCATGGCGTGCCGTAAAATCCGCCTGCTCGGCAGGTGTGGCAAAAAAGGGCTGGGCAAGACGTCCCTCCCCGCTTGCGGGCGCGACCGTCTCGAGCTTATCCAGCCGGACAAAAGCGTCGGGAAGGTCGATCGGTTGGGACGATGCGAACATGTCGGTCAGCGACAGGGCGGCACCGCGCGCGACCATGATCTGCGGATCGCGCGGGACGATAACCTGATCGTCCGATAGATTCAGTTGCTCCCGGAACACGCGGACCAGTGTGGGGTTGTAGGCGAGCGTACCGCCCTCGAAGATTACCGGCGGCTCAATGTCGATACCCTGGGCCAGACCGCCGATCGTTTGGCGGGCGACCGCGTGAAGCGCCGAAAGCGCCAGGTCGGTGGTAGGAATGCCCTCGTTGAGCAGCGGCTGGATATCGGTCTTTGCGTACACGCCGCAGCGGCCCGAGACCTCGTGGACGGTCGTTCCCCGGCTTGCGAGCTGCTCGAACTCGCCCGATTCGGTGCCGACCCCCATGAGCTTTGTCATCTCGTCGATAAATGCACCGGTACCGCCTGCGCACGAGCCGTTCATGCGCATGTCGGCAACCTCGATGTCTCCCTTATCGTTGGTGCGGAAGAAGATCATCTTGGCGTCTTGGCCGCCCAGCTCGATGGCGCAGCGCGTCTGCGGATAGAACCTGCTGATCGCGAGCGCGTTGGCGACCACCTCCTGAACGTACGAGGCGCCCAGCGCGGTCGCGATATCGCGCGCACCCGAGCCGGTCACCGCAACGCGCAGTGACTCATGGGGAAAGCGCTCGGCGAGCTCGCCGAGCATGGCGCGCACGCTCGCCGTCTGACACGCCCCGTGGCGGCGATATCCCCACCACGCCTCGGTCATATCCTCGTGCATCGCGTAAACTTTGGTCGTCGTCGACCCTACGTCCAGTCCTACTAGCAACGCCATAATGCTCCGTCTCTCGCATTTTTCCGCTAGAGATATACCACTCTACGTAATACAACAGACTGTTGTATTTAAACTCCGTATAAAAAGCGGCTGCCGAAACGCTTCAGCAGCCGCCGAATGCACCAACAGATTGTTCTGCGCGCTAGCACGTCGGGCAACGGAGCAGCACGGGCCCTCCGGTCATGCGCACCGCTCACGCCCGCGATGTCGCCGAGAGAGCTATCCACGCTTAGGGCTCCAACCAAGCAAGTCGCCCGCGCTCAGCAGATCCCTAAGCGAGCTACTCGCACTCAGGAGCCATAGCCTGCTCCAAGAGCTCGGCATGCTCCTCCTCGAAAACCGTCCCCACAGGGAAGGCGCGACGGAAGACGAAGCGGGAAATCGGACCGGCTACCAAAAGGTTCCACGGCAGCGCCATCACAAAATTATGCGGGATGTTGATCATCCAGATCGCGGGCACGGAATACAGGTTCGCAAGGATGCCGCCGGGCATGTGCGTCAGACCCTCACAGGCACCGTACAGCGACATGATGATGACCATGGGAACGACCATGCAGGAGCTGACGGCGAGCGTCATGGCAAGTGGCGAGCTCTTGCCCGGCGTGACCAAGTACTTAAAGGCGAAACCCTTGGCGAGCGGGCTGGCGACGAACCAGTCGCAGCACATGGCAAAAATGTAGGCAACGGGGAAGCCGAGCCACGCAGTGGCAACGACCTCGCCGTTGATGGCCCCGTGCTGCAGGGCAACGTTGTAGATGCTCATCCAGAGCACCATGCAAAAGCACATGATAAAGGTGAACAGCAGGCTCTCTCGTTTGTTGATAGGCATAAAGGGCAGATTCCTCTCTGTGTTGTACCGCGGCGCCACGCAACAAAAACGGGCGGGCAAGATGGAGCTGTTGGAACTTCATCTCGCCCGCCCGTGGTACGCGCGTCTGCGACTACTTATGTGGTGGAACCAGCCTAGCACGAAACGCATGCGCTTCGTAAGCGTTGAGTTTATGAAGATGCAGGGCACCGATAATCCCCCGACCCCATAAGTTGCGGTGGAATACGGACTGTTTTGACCCTTTAAGCAGCAATTTAGTCCCTATTTCACCGCAACTCATTTGGTGCAAAGTAACCTGTCCCCCTTGTACCAATTAGCTGGTGTGGCGCCAGCGAGGGTCGGTGAGCGTACGCGCCACACCCAGTCCAACGGGCAGAAACGCTACGATGAGCACTGCGCGCACAAACCAGCCGAGCATATTGACCGTGTCGAAGGTGCACATGTAATACATCGAGCGATACAGATACAAGCCCGGCACCATAATGACAATCGAAGGCACCGTGAGGGCGATGCGCGGGTAGGTGAGCTTGACTTCGGCCAAGCTTGCCAGCAGACCCGATACCAGCGCGCCGATAAACGCTGCTGCCTCGGGAGGCATTCCCGTGCTGAGGCCCAGGAAGGGAATCATCGTCGGCGCATCGACAAGGGTCAGACGCAGGGTATTGGACACGGCGCCGATCAACCCAGCTGCCGCGGCCATCTTTACCGGGCTGTTGAACATCACCGAGAAGCCGAATACGCCAATGAAGCTCATCACCACGCGCAGGAGCGTAAGGGCAAGCGGCGAAAGGCCCAGTGGGGCAAAGTCGTCCGGCGCCAGGCCAACACACTCGGCAACCATCCAACCTACGAGCGTCGCCATCACAATAATCGATACGGCATATGAAAGGCGCTCGATACCGCTTCGCATGTCGAGCTTGGCGATGTCGAGGCCCGCCGTAATGAGCGGAAAGCCGGGAATCACAAAGAGCATGGCGCCGATATAGCCTTCTTGGTGCGACATTGCCCCCGGTATGACCTGGCCAAGGCCGAGCAATGCCAGCAGATACGAAACGCAAGCGAGCGCAACACCGGTCGTCAGCGCGCTGAACTGACCAAGGCCTTGCTTGAGAATATGGGAGCGGGCAAAGTTGCCGACACCCGCGCCCACGAACGCGCATGCCATCTCAATAGGACCGCCACCAAGTAAAAAGACAAAGGCGCCACAGGCGCAGGCCGCCGCAAGGCCCTGTTGCCAAGGCGCGTAATCAGGTTTTGAACTCTCAACGGTCTTGAGCATCTCGTGATACTCGTGCACCGTGAAGCGACGACCATAGGTCTCGATTTCCTTGAGGAAACTCTCCATCATCCAAATGCGATGGGTATTGACTCCCGTTGTGGGCAGGCTGACAACCTCGTTAAAGCAGTGGCCATCTTCGATGCAGGTGCACTCAAACGACAGAAGACTTAAGTCAACGTGGATGGTGACACCGAGTACGGCGGCAACACGATTCATGGTATCGCGCACGCGCCAGGCACCCGTTCCGCTTGCCAGCATAAGCATGCCGGTGCGGCAGATGATGGATGATTTATCGGTGAGCGGCGCATCGACGGCAAGCTCATCGCCTGCCGTCACGATCTGGTGCCAGTCAGTTTTCATATGGAGCGCGCCGGCACGAACGCCGTGGTGCATGGGGGCTCTCGAAAGCAGCGAGTCAAGGCGCGAAGGCTGTGGGGGCTCCGTTGATTCGTCCTCAACCTCATCAGTCTCTTCATCGACCAGATCAAAGGAATCAAGCGGCGCTGGCTCGCGACGGTCGATCAGCTCCTCGTCCTCATCATCAAAGTAATTGAACTGATCGAGCATGTCCTCTTCGATTGAACGCTCGCTCGCGTCGTCCATATAGACGCTCCCTTCCTACCGACTAACCCCCATCCTAGGCAGCAACGGCTAAAGGAAACATAAAAGAGACGGCTGTCATGCATGGAAGGCGCAAACCCCCAATGCGTCGGTAGATCCCCAACGACTAGGACTGTCCCCAAGTGCCGGCAGAAAAGGAACGTCCCTAAGTGCCAACCAAGTCAACGCCGCAGGTAGAGGACGGACAGCGAGCGACGTCCAGGGCGAACAAGTTGGCATGAAAAAGGCAAGGCATAGACCTTCTGGTCATGCCTTGCCTTTTGAATGACAAATTGTCGCCCTGGGCGGCGCGCAGCGTCAACTGGTTACGCGGGTTGGTAAACCCGCGTAACCACCTAGGTCGCGCCCTTGAAGTTGAACGTCAGATTGTCCAAATGCGGCCCGCGCAGCGTCGAGCCGTTACGCGGTTCGTAGAACCGCGTAACAAGTTAGTACATCTTTGCGCCGGCGGGGATGGAAGCGTCGAGCTGGATCAGATTGAGACGCTCCTCGCCCTCCTCCTCGTGGACAGCGCTGATCAGCATGCCGCAGCTGGGAATACCCATCATCTTGCGCGGAGGCAGGTTGGTGATGGCGAGCAAGGTCTTGCCGACCAGGTCCTCGGGCTCGTAATAAGCGTGAATACCGGAGAGGATAGTGCGGTCGGTACCGGTACCGTCGTCGAGCGTAAAGTTCAGCAGCTTCTTGGACTTCTTGACGGCCTCGCATGCCTTGACCTTCACAGCGCGGAAATCGCTCTTGGAGAAGGTATCAAAGTCGACGAACTCCTCAAACAGCGGCTCAACGGCGATCTTGGAGTAATCGAGCGTGGGCTTAAGCGACTTAACGAACGGACTCGCGGCGTTGCCGGCCTCGGCAGCCTTGGCGGCAGCGGCACCGGACTGGAAACCCTTCTCGGGCTTCATGTGCGGGAACAGCAGCACGTCGCGGATGGAAGCCTGGTTGGTGAGCAGCATGACCACGCGGTCGATACCGATGCCGATACCGCCCGCAGGAGGCATACCGTACTCGAGGGCGCGCACGTAGTCCTCGTCATACTCCATGGCCTCATCGTCGCCGCCGGCCTTCTCGGCCATTTGGGCAGCAAAGCGCTCAGCCTGGTCGACCGGGTCGTTGAGCTCGGAGAATGCGTTGGCGTACTCGTGGCCGGCGATGACCAGCTCAAAGCGGTGAGTCAAACGCGGGTCGTCCTCAAAACGCTTAGCGAGCGGGCTGACCTCGATGGGGTAATCGCACACGAAGGTCGGGTTGACGATGGTGTCCTCGCCCAGCTCATCGTAAATCTCGGCGATAATCTTGCCGGCGGTCCACTCGGGCTTGATCTCCAGGCCCTTCTCGCGCGCGGCGGCAGCAAGCTCCTCGACCGGCGTGTCGATGGTGACCTGCTTGCCGAGCACGTCGGAGACGATGTCGGTCATGGGACGGCTGGCCCACTCACCAGAAATGTCGATGGTCTGGCCCTGGTACTCGATGACCTCGGGGTTGCCGATGGCCTTGTTGGCAGCCTTGATGACACCTTGGGCGAGTGCCTTCATGCCCTCGAGGTCGGAGAAGGCACGGTAGGCCTCCATCGTGGTGAACTCGGGGTTGTGGGTAAGGTCCATGCCCTCGTTACGGAAGATGCGGCCGATCTCGAACACGCGCTCAAAACCACCGACGATGCAGCGCTTGAGGTGCAGCTCGGTGGCAATACGCAGGTAGCACTCCTGATCGAGCGCGTTGAAGTGAGTGATGAACGGCTTGGCAGTAGCGCCGCCCTGGATGGTCTGCAGGATGGGGGTCTCTACCTCCATGTAGCCGTCGGACTCCATAAAGCGACGGAAGGTAGAGAGAATCTGCGAACGCTTACGGAAGGTCTCGCGAACGTCGTCGTTGGCGATCAGGTCGACATAGCGCTGGCGATAGCGGGTCTCCTTGTCGGAAAGACCGTGGAACTTCTCGGGCAGCGGACGAACGGCCTTGGCAAGCAGGGTCGCGCTCTTAGGGGCAACGGAAAGCTGGCCGCGCTGGGTGCGCACGACCACGCCGGTCACGCCCAGGATGTCGCCCAGGTCGAGGGCCTTGAGCGTATTCCAGGCAGCCTCGTCCATGTCGTTGATGCGGCAGAACAGCTGAATCTCGGCAGTCGCATCGCGCACGACGATGAACATAATCTTGCCCTGACCGCGCTTGGCGACCACGCGGCCGGCAATCTTCACGACGTCCTCGGTGTCCTCGCCATCGGCAAGCTCGGCATACTTAGCCTCGATATCGGCGACGTAGTCCTCAAGCTCAGAGTGCTCAGGATAGGGGTTCTGGCCCGCCTCGAACAGGGCGGCGCGCTTGGCCAGGCGGGTGGCGCGCTCGTCGTTGAGCGTCGATGCCTGATCGGCGGCGTTCTGGTTCTCTGCCATAAGTTAGCTCCTCAAACTAAAACGCTCCCCAGGATTCGGTCCCAGGGAGCGAAAACATACCTTTACGCGGGACCGTGGTCTAGCGTGCGATCTTGGCGATGGTGTAGACGCGAGTCTTGCCGGAAGGCGTAACGACCTCGACGGAGTCGCCCTCGCCGTGACCGATGATGGCGTGACCGACCGGAGACTCGTTGGAAATCTTGTGCTCGAGCGAGTTGGTCTCGGTGGTACCAACGAGCGTGACTTCCATGACCTCGCCGTTGGGATCAATCAGCGAAACGGTGGAACCGATGGAGACGGTCAGATCGCCCGTGGTGGCAGCAACCTGAGCGTTGGCAAGAATGGCCTGGATCTCGGCGATACGAGCAGCATTCTGGGCCTGCTTGTCCTTGGCGGCATCGTACTCGGAGTTCTCCGAAAGGTCGCCGAACGCGCGGGCTTCCTTGATGTCCTCGACGATCTCCTTGGCGTAATCGCCCTCACGCCAGGCGAGCTCCTCGACGAGCTTCTGGCGGCCCTCAGCGGTCAGTACGATCTGGCTTGCGTCCATACGGATATCTCCCCAACTCTGATCAAACAATCAACTGTCAACAAAACGAAAAAGACCGGCTAGCCTGCGGGCAAGCCGGTCAGGTGCTCACCCCAAAGGGATGGGACTACTCTGCGTCCGCGTCGCTGTCCTCTGCCTGCTTCTTCTTGGCAGCAGCGAGCTTGGCCTCGAGCTCAGCGATCTCCTTGTCCTCCTCGGACTGCTCGACCACGACCTCCTCGGCCTGCTTGGTCTCGGCCTTATCGTCGCCCTCCATACCCTCGCGGATATTCTTGACGGTAGAGCCGAGGGACTTGCCGAGCTTCGGCAGGTTCTTGGGCCCGAAGATAATCAGGACAACGACGAGAATAATGATGAGCTCAGGAGCCCTCAGTCCAAACATGTAGACCTCCACAATACAGCGAGACAAGCTCGAATGAGTATACCGCGGGTATCGCGGTATCACAACACTAGCTAAAAAAAGGGACCGCAAGAAGCGGTCCCTCCTCATGCTCTGGTCGGGTTGACTGGATTTGAACCAGCGACCCCTGCGTCCCGAACGCAGTGCTCTACCAAACTGAGCCACAACCCGTTAGCTCGACTATAGTAACAAAGATTTTCGCCGCGTGCTAGAGAAATTTTTATTTCTTTGGCGCGTCGATTTGAACCGTGTTGGGAATAAGCTCAGTCGCGCAGGCCCACCAGCCATTTTGCTGGGCAGCATCGGCAAGCCTTTCGGCCATGGCAGCGGTGTCGCAAATGGCAAACGAGCAGGCACCCGATCCGCACACATCTACAGCAACGGTTCCGTCCTGTTTACGCAGCCAGTCGAGGACCGTTTGAATCTGCGACTCCATCTGTGCGGAAATGACACCAAGGTTGTTATGGATGAGTGCATATGCCGTCTCGGCATCACCAGCACGCAAGGCAGAAGCTATCGCGCCGGGCTTGTCCGCAGGCACCGAGGCCTCGTCAAAACGTCGATAGGCTTCAATTGTCGAAACACTTGCCTCGCGCGGCTTGACCAGCACGACGGGCGTCGCGGGCAGCGCGGGGTACTCAGTTGCCAGCACGTCTCCCCCACCTACGTAGAACGCAGGACTCGCGTGCAAAAAGAACGGGACGTCAGCACCAATGCCTCGCGCAATATCGTCGAGCGCTGGGTCGGTGCGATCAATGCCCCAGAGCTCCGCCAAGGCGACAATGACCGCGGCCGCATCCGTCGAAGGGCCGCCCAAGCCGGCGCACAATGGAATGCGCTTCTCAATCGTCACGCAGATGTTTGCCTCGCGAGCATAATGCTCGGCCATAGCAACCGCAGCCCGATACGCCGTATTCTTTTGCATGGGAAAGTCTGATGCCGGAACCGTCTGGACGGTCAGCGCCTGCGCCGGCGTGACCGTCACGGTATCGGAAAGACCGACGGCTGCCATCAGGGAATCGACCCTGTGGTAGCCGCGGTCATCGCGCTCGGTATGAACCCCCAGGTAGAGGTTAATCTTTGCCGGTGCGGAAAGAGTCAGGGACCGATCGGTCACCGTTAATGCTCCTCGAGCTGATTGCCGAGCGGGGTAAAGATGTGCTCGCCGCTCTCGGGGTCGAACAACTCGACCTGGCCGGTGAGGACATCGATATACTGGTAGGACTGACGCGACTTGCGGCCGCGACGCTCGTCGACCTCGACAATGAAGACGGCCGGGTGGACGCTCTTGATGGTGCCCATGCGCTCGACGACGCGGGTGCGACCCATGTTGGCCTTCACCTTGACGCGATCGCCCACCATATCGGTCAGCTTCTCGTGGATGTCGTCGACGTGATTGACTTCCATCTCTTCCATGAACAGGGCCTCCAGAAGGTGCAATTCAAAAAGGGGATAATACCCCTAAGATAGACAAAACTCTAATACTATAGCACCCTGCTGCCACCATACGCAAGTAGCTAAATAAGCCCCGTCCCAAATACGTACCAGACGACAACCTCGCATGACCAGTTGTTACGCGGTTTGGTAAAACCGCGTAACCTAAAGGTTGTCGGTGTCCAAGACGATGGTGAATGGGCCGTCGTTGACCAGGTCGACCTTCATGTCGGCGCCAAAGATACCGTGCGCCACATGCTCAACGTCCTCGTGCACAAGCGTCAGGAAGTACTCGTAGAGCTCGTTGGCAACATCGGGTGCGCCGGCATCCGTAAACGACGGACGGCGGCCGTGGCGGCAGTCAGCGAACAGTGTGAACTGCGACAC
The DNA here is from genome assembly GCA_014871645.1 of Collinsella sp. Lineage (GTDB taxonomy): Bacteria > Actinomycetota > Coriobacteriia > Coriobacteriales > Coriobacteriaceae > Collinsella. Next base: position 17,959 of record WGSN01000001.1, on the reverse strand, counting down.
CACGAGCACCTCGCCGTCGATATCGGCAAGCGCCAAGTTGGTCTTGCCGTTCTCGTCCTCGTTGATACGCAGGCCGCGGAGCTTGCCCCACAGCTTGTCGGCCTCGGCGCGCGTGTCGCCGTGGCCCACGCCCAGCAGCACCAGATAGCCGCGTCCAATGCGGCCCACGCACTCGCCGTCGACCGTCACGCCGGCGTTGAGCACGCGCTGCACCACCGCACGCATGGCCTACTCCTCGCCCGTCAGCTTGGCGGACAGATGCTCGAGCGCGTGGAAACGATGGCTGATGGCGTTCTTCTCGTCCGCCGTCAGCTCGGCCATGGTCTTGCCCGGCGTGTCGACCGGCAGGAACAGCGGGTCGTAGCCAAAGCCGTGATCGCCGCGGCCCTCGTGCGCGATAACGCCCTCGCAGGCGCCCTCGCCATAGGTAACCAGACCGTCCGTGTCGATGAGCGCGACGACGCTCATAAAGCGCGCGGTGCGGTCCTCATCTGCCACGCCTTCCAGGTTAACGAGAAGCTTGGCGTTGTTGGCGGCATCGTCGCCGTGCACGCCCGCATAGCGCGCGCTATACACACCGGGCTCACCGTCCAGTGCGTCGACGACCAAGCCCGAATCGTCGGCAATGGCCATAAGGCCCGTCTCCTCAACCGCGGCTTGGGCCTTGATGATGGCGTTCTCCAAAAACGTCGTGCCGTTTTCCTCGGGATCCTCAAAATCGCCCAGCTGGCCGAGCGCCACAAAGCGTACCTCGGGCATGACCTTGCCCAAAATGGCCTCGATCTCGGTGAGCTTATGGGCGTTGCCGGTTGCCACGACGATGGTCGCCGCCGGGTCGAGGGTGTCGATGTCAATCTTCTCAAGTGCCATGACTGGCCTCCTTGTCTCTATAGCAAGCCGCGTGAGGGGCGTTTGGGCACTTGACCTCTCCCCTCTCAGGCGATCGGACCTTTCAACGCAGCATTTCAGCAGATAAAACCTACCAAAATAAACCTGTCCCTTTTGGCAGGTTAGGCGATGGCTTGGCGCTGAAGCTCGATGAGCTCGGCGATACCCTTGTCGCCCAGGTCAAGCAGGGCGTTGAGGCGTTTGCGGTCAAAGGGCGCCTGCTCGCCGGTGCCCTGGAGCTCGATCATCTCGCCGGTGTCGGTGGCGACGAGGTTCATGTCGACCTCGGCATGGCTGTCCTCGGAATAATCGAGGTCAAGCAGCGTATTGCCGTCGACAACGCCCATGGAGATGGCAGCCACCTGGCCGATAAGCGGGATGCGCTCGATCTTGCCCGCCTCGACCCACATGGCGAGGGCGTCGCGCAGCGCCACCCAGGCGCCGGTGATGCTCGCTGTACGCGTGCCGCCATCGGCCTGAATCACATCGCAGTCAACGGTGACGGTGTACTCGCCGAGCGCCTTCATGTTGACGACGGTACGCAGGCTGCGGCCAATGAGGCGCTCGATCTCCATAGAGCGGCCCTTGCGGTTGGCGTGCTCGCGCTTGCAGCGCTTGCCGGTCGACGCCGGCAGCATGGCGTATTCCGCGGTCACCCAGCCGGCCTTAGCTCCCTTTCGCCAGCCCGGCACGCCCTCCTCGATAGTGGCGGCGCACAGCACGCGCGTGTCACCGAACTCGGCCAAACACGAGCCGTGGGCGTGCTTCATGACGCCACGGGTGAGCTTAACGGGGCGCAACTCGTTGGCGGCGCGGCCGTTGGCGCGGTTGACCTGCATGTACTCCATAGTAATTTCCTTTCGGCAAAAGATGTGGCGAAGGCTTTGGCGGCTGCCTTACATCTATTTCAGTTCATCGATATCGATATGTTCGATGCTCTTGAGCGGCTGACCAAAGATAAAGCTGCCCGCCACCGCAAACTCGGCAATGTTATCGGCCGTCGTGGCAAAACGATGCTGCGGCTCGGCGGCGTCGCCCGCCAGCTGCTCGCGGCGCGTGAGGATATCGGTCAGCTCGCGCGTGGTCTCCTCGGCGGAACTCACGACGCGCACCCCAGGCCCCAGCGCATGGCGGATAGGTCCCACCAACAGCGGGAAATGCGTACAGCCAAGCACCACGGTATCGATACCGTGGTCGCGCAGCGGCTCAACCGTGGCACCCACCAGCGCACGCACGGCAGGCGTATCGAAAATGTCCTCGTTCTCAAGCCACTGTTCCTGCAGATGTGCACCCGAGGCGAGCTCGTGTTCGACAACCTCGACAAAGCTCGAGGCAGGACAGCCGTATACATCGACGCCGGCATCCAGGTCCTGAATGGCGCGCGTGTAGGCGCCCGAGCGAATGGTGAGGTTGGTGGCGAGCACGCCCACGCGACGCGTACGCGTGCTGTTGATTGCCGCACGGGCACCCGGCGCGATCACACCGATCACGGGAACGTCGAGCACCTGCTGGGCCAGACGCAAGGCCGCAGCGGTCGCCGTGTTGCAGGCGATGACCATAATCTTGACGTCGTGCTTCGAAAGCCAACGACCCGCTTGCAACGCAAACGAGCGCACCTCATCCTCGGTGCGTGTGCCGTAGGGGCAGCGCTTGGTGTCGCCAAAGTAGTAGACGGACTCGTGCGGCAGCGCCGTCGCAATCGCGCGCGCAACCGTCAGACCGCCCAAACCAGAATCGAACACGCCAATCGGGCGCGTGTCGCCTGCCGGATTCTCGATATCGGACATTACCTCACCAGTCTCTCTCGAAAAGACATGTCCAAGTGCAGCGACGCCGCGCTACGAACGCGCCGCGACCAGCAGCTCTGCCGTCGCCGCCCAACCGTCGACAATTTTGCCGCGCGTAACGAAAGCGTTCTCGCAAGCAGTCAGGAACTCGGGCGCGCCGGCGCTCGTCAGGCCATTCTCGACCAAGCAGAACGTGCCCACGTGATCGGCCATGTAGAAGTCGGACTCGGAGTCGCCGAGCGCGAGCGTCTCCTCGCGCTCGATCCCTAGGTGCTCGCAGAAGCGCGCAATGGCAACGCCCTTGTTGAGGCCCGCGGGGTTGATGTTGAATGCGCGACCGTCCTCGACGCGATCGAGCTCGAGCGTCGTCGGCTTGGACAGGTGAGTCAGGTGGCCGTTGCAAGCCCAAATCAGACCGCAGCCGGCCTCGTCCAGGATGGCCTGAACCTCATCGTCGGGCACATCGCCGCGCATGCCGACGGTGACCTCGCGGTATTTGTAGCCGGTCGACATGTCGTTGTGGTACTCGATCTTGTGCGGCCAGCGGGCAAGGATCTTCTCGCACACGCCGGTCTGCTCGATCACCTGGTGCGGAGTAAGGCCACAGGCGGGGTCGTACGGCATGTCGCCGGTCAGATACTCCCAATCGTTGGCTTTGAGGTCGTACATGACCAGGCCGCCCATCTCACCAATGTAGGAGTTGAGGCCGAGCACGCGCGCGTCCTCGTGGATCATGGTACGGTTGCGGCCCGAGGTGGGAACCACCTGAATACCAGCGCGAGCGAGCGCCACGACGGCCTCGACGAGTTTGGTCGAGGGGTTGCCGTCGTTGTCGCGCAGCACGCACGAGCCGGGTGCAAGCATCGTGGCATCCAGGTCGGTAAAGACGTACTTGACCTTGGCCAAGCGCTCGCGCATCTCGCCCGAAAGCTCGGCGACGGTCGGCAGGGTATTGTGGGACATGGTTACTCCGTTTACGTAGAAGGGTTTGGACTTGGACGGCATGTTTTGATTGAGGGAACACGCTTATGGCGACAGCGCACTCAGGGCGCCGCCGCCATCATGGTTCATTAGTCAAACTGGGTAACATCGATCAGGCGATTGGCCAGCGAAAGGTCGCTCTCGATGGGCACGAACTCGTCGCCCACGTGCATGAGCTCCTCGTCACCCTTTGCCAGCAGCAAGACAATGGTGGGAGCATCGGGGTTGACGTACTCCTCGCGCGCCGCCTTGAACGCCGCATGCACAGCGGCTTCGCGATCGAGGATGATCTTGTTCGGCGTATCGTCGGGAACATGCTCGGCAAGCTCGCGACAGACCTTCATCGGGTCCTCGTGAGCTGGATCCTCGTTCGTAAAGATCATCAGGTCGGAATACGGTGCGGCCTCGCGTGGCAATTGCTCGCGGCGCTCCTGCGCCTTGCCGCCGGCGGCGCCAAACAGCGCAATGACGGGGCTAGCGGGAAACGCGCGCTTGACCGACGAGAAAAGCGAACGGAACGAAAGCTGGTTGTGCGCATAGTCGACGACGCAGATCACGCGGCCGTCCTTCGACTCCACGACCTCCATACGGCCCGGCACACGCAGTTTGGAGAGGCCCTTCTTGATAGCCTCGATACCGATGCCGATCTCGCGCGCAGCGGCGATAGCGACCAGCGCGTTTTCCACGTTAAAGTCGCCCGCGATGCCCAGCAGGACCTTCTCCCCCGTCTCGGACTCGTCGGCACACAGGCCATGCAAGTTGAACTCGATGCTAAAGCCGACCATGCGTACGTCGCTTGCCCACAGGCTCGCCTCGGGATGCTCGACCCCAACGGTCACCAAGCGATCGGCCGTCGACGCTGCCTCTAGCACACGGTCAACCTCTTCGGTGCCTAGATTCACCACGGCGGTCTTTGCCTGGTCAAAGATCCTGAGTTTGCTCTCAAAATAATCCTCAAACGTGGGGTGTTCGATCGGCGAGATGTGGTCGCGGCCGATGTTGAGGAAGCACGCCACGTCAAACGGCAGATTCTCGACGCGTTGATACTTGAGCGCCTGGCTCGAGACCTCCATGACCATGGACTGGCGACCGGACGTGCGGCAGTTGGCGATATGGCGCCAGACCTCGGGGGCCTCGGGCGTAGTATTGGTGCTCTCGTAGCACTCGATGCCATCGTCGGTACTCACCGAGCCGATCATGCCGCAGGACTCGCCCGCCGCTTTGATAATCGACTGGAGCATAAAAGCGGCCGTGGTCTTTCCCTTGGTACCGGTGATACCCACGATCTTGACGTCGTGGTCGGGACGGTCGTAGACCTCCGGCGGCAACAGGGCCATGGCCGTGCGAACGCTATCAACAACCAGCATCGCAGCACCGCTCTCCTGCGCCAGCGGCTCCAGAGACTCGACCAGTGACTCCTCGCACACAAATGCGACGGCGCCCGCATCGAGCGCCATGCTCAAAAACGCGGGCTTAAAGGCAGCACCTTTGCAGAAGAACACGTCACCTGCCGAGACCGCGCGCGAATCAAACGAGCAGCCGGTCACGGCACGCTCATCAACCTGCTCTGATGCGCGCAGCTCGCCGCACATATCGAGAAGCTTGGCAAGCGTATCGACCGTGGTCACGGTCGCGGAATCCGAATGGTGCATCTTTCACCTTTCTCAGCCATTTGGCAGGGACGGTTTTCATAGTAACTGAAACGTGCTCGCGCAAAAACGGCTCCCGGAGGAGCCGTTACGCGCAGGCATTCGTAGGCCGAGACTAGGCAGCCTGAACAGCGGGCTGGTCCTCGTCGATAAAGAAGCGCTTGTACCACACCAAGAACACGAGCGGCGTATAGATCTTGCGCTGGAAATCGCCCTTGCCCGCAAAGTGCAGATCGAGCAGGTGCATGAGCTCGTCGGTATTGAAGAACTCGCTTGCCCACGGCGCGGTGAAGTACTCCTTGACATAGTCGTACCACTTTTGCTCGCGCAGCCAGTAGACAATCGGCACCGGGAAGCCCACCTTGGGACGGGTGGCCCACTCATCGGGCAGCGACTTGTTGGCAGCGTGGCGGAGTACCTGCTTGTTGCCGTTCTCGTTGATGCGGTAGCGATCGGGAATGTGCTCGGCGAACTCCATGACTTTGCGGTCCAGGAAGGGCACGCGCAGCTCCAGCGAGTGCGCCATGCACATCTTGTCGGCCTTGAGCAGAATGTCGCCCGGGAGCCACATGTTCATGTCCAGGTACTGCTTCTTGACCAGTTCGGGCTGACCCTTCACGCGTGCGTAGATGGGTGCAGCGAGCTCAAAGGCGCCGTCGCCGGTGTTGTACTCGGGCTTGAGCACGCCGTCGACCTCGCGCTCCGGCCATACCAGAGCCTGTCCCAGGAACGACTTCTCGGGGATCTCGGCACCCTTGACCAGGAAGTTATGTCCCTTGAAGTACGGCATATGCAGCGCCAGGTTACCGAGCGCGCGACGGATGGGCAGCGGCACCATCTTTTTGTACTTGCGCACCGGGACCGTATCCTCGTAGTAGGCGTAGCCGCCAAAGAGTTCGTCGGCGCCTTCGCCCGAAAGCACGACGGTAACGTCCTTGCGGGCCATCTCGGCCAAGAACCACAGCGGCACGGAAGACAGGTTGGACTGCGGCTCGTCCATGTGATACTGGATGTCCTCGAGCGCACCGAAGAACTCGTCGGCGGTAATCATCTTGCGAACGTTCTCGACGCCGAGCTTATCGGAAAGCTCCTTGGCGTAGTTGGTCTCGTTGAAGTTCTTGTAGTCAAAGCCCACCGAGAAGGTCTTGTCGGGCATGAGGCAAGCGGCAATGTAGCTGGAGTCGACGCCACCGGAGAGGAACGACGCGACCTTGACGTCGGCGATGCGATGGGCCTCGACGCTCTCGTGCACGACCTCGTCCAGCTCGTCGACGTACTCCTCGAACGGCTTCTCGACGGCAGAGTAATCGCAATCCCAGTAGCGCTCGATGTTCATCTTGCCGGTCGGGATATCGACGGTAAAGTAGTGCGCCGGCGGCAGCTTGTAGACACCCTCGAAGAAGGTCTCCTCGGTTGCCGAATACTGCAGCGTCATGTACGGACGCAGGGCCTTTTTGTTGACCGCCTTGTGGAAGTGCGGGTAGTCCAGGAAGCTCTTGATCTCGGAACCAAAGAGCACGCCCGGAGCGCCGTCGCCCGCATCGGCCATGGGATAGTAGTAAAGCGGCTTGATGCCAAAGATGTCACGGGCGCCAAAAAGCTTGTTCTTCTTTTTGTCCCAGATGACGAAGGCGTACATACCGCGCAGGCGATCGAGGACAGCCTCGCCCCACTCCTCGTAGCCGTGCAGGAGGCTCTCGGTGTCGGCGCCGCAATGGAACTTGTAGCCCTTGGCTTCGAGCTCGGAACGGAGTTCTTGGAAGTTGTAGATCTCACCGTTGAAGACAATGACGACGCTACCGTCCTCGTTGGCCATAGGTTGGGCGCCGGCCTCGGTCAGGTCGAGGATCGACAGGCGGCGGAAGCCGAGGGCAACGCGGCCGTCGATAAACTGACCGCCCATGTCGGGACCGCGATGGACGATGCGGTCCATCATCTTGGTGAGCACCTCGGATTGGTTATCCGTCCCACCGACAAAACCGACAAAACCGCACATATACTATCCCCTCTGCTGTTGCTGGGCATCAAATCGAATCAGTAGCTTTTGAGTATACCCGAGGGCGTAAAGAGGGGCGGAATGTTCAGGCAATCTCAACTGAATCAGCTCCGCTGTGACACGCGCGAGTTACCTTTAATGGATATGAGGTGAATGAGGCGATTGTTTTGCTATACTCTCTCCGCACGGGCGATTGGCGCAACGGTTAGCGCAGGTGCTTTACACGCACAAGGCTGGGGGTTCGAATCCCTCATCGCCCACCACTGATATTGGAAACGGTCCTCGCAAGGGGACCGTTTTTGTTTGGGCCCAGCGCATGGGATTCGAACCCGCCAGGGTGCGGAGCTGAGGAAACGCGAAGCGTTTTCCAGCGCAGCACGCGAGGGCCGTAGGCCCGAAGCGAAAGCGGGCGGCGTCAGCCGCACGCGGACATCCCTCATCGCCCACCACCGAATTGGAAACGGTCCTCGCAAGGGGACCGTTTTTGTTTGCGCCCATCGCAGGGGGATTCGAACCCCACAGCTCACTCGTTTCAAGGGCAGTGGTCAAAAAATGCCAAATATGAGTACTGCTACCTCTTTTGTAACAGCATTTTCGAGGTCCCAAAGGGCAAATCTGACATCAAAGCAACGGCTAACGGTCCAGATGAGCATGTTTTCTGACAGCAAAACTGGACATATGCGGTCCAATTCGTCAAATTGTGTCTAATTTATATGCTACAGAATTAGTGCCCGTACTCATATTTGGCATTTTTTGACCAGAGGGACTTTTGACCATCGCAAATCAGCAACAAAACGGGCTCCGGATCGCCAAATCATGCCGCATATGACACACCCAGCAGTCCGGAACCCGGTCCAAATTGAGTTATTACGCTGCGTTAGCCCAAGACACCCGACAGGATCTCGATCAGGCTGTCCACGTCGGCTTCTTCGCAGACAAGTGGCGGCAGGAAACGCAGCGTATGCGCACCTGTAGCGTTGATCACGGCACCGGCGGCCAGCGCGCGGGCAACAACATCATGCGCGTCGCCCACGGCATCATCCAAATCACAGCCGAGCATCAAGCCGCGGCCACGCACCTCGGTCACGTGCGGCAGCTTGGCGAGCTTTGCCTCCATATAGGCGCCTACCTTGGCAGCATGGTCGGCATAATCGCCGCGCACGAGCGCGGAGAGCGTCGCGGCGCACGCCGCGATGGCCAAGCAGCTACCGCCAAAGGTCGAGCCGTGGTCGCCCGGCTTAAACACGTCGGCACTCTCCTTCTTTGCCACGACGGCACCCATGGGCACGCCATCAGCAATGCCCTTGGCAAGGCTCATAATGTCAGGCTCCACGCCATAAGTCTGGAACGCAAACGGCTTACCCGTGCGGAAGATACCGCACTGGACCTCGTCGGCGATAAGCACGGCGCCCACTTCGTGTGCCAGGTCGCGCGCTGCCGCCATAAACTCCTCGGTCATAGGGTGCACGCCACTCTCACCTTGGATCGGCTCGAGCATCACGGCGCAAATTTCACTGCCCAGCTGCTTAAAGATCGCACGCAGTTCATCGACATCGTTGGGCGTGCAGGCCACAAAGCCACCCGGCAGCGGGCGGAAGCTGTCCTGCAGCCAATCCTGCATGGTGGCGGCAATGGTCTCGAGCGTACGGCCGTGGAAGCCGCCGCGCATGCACACGATGGTGTTGCCGCCATTACCGGCACGCTTGGCGTACAGGCGCGCGAGTTTCATCGAGCCTTCGTTGGCCTCGGCGCCAGAGTTGGCAAAGAAGGTCTCCCAAACCTGCTCATCCGCAGCCGGGGCACCAAGAGCAGCTGCCGTGGTCTCATCGCCGGCGACAATGGCATCGGCAAGCACGCGCGCACCATCTACGTCGTCGTTAGCAAGCTTGGACAGCAGCGCCGCGACCTGTCCGCGCTGCTCGATGTAGAAGTAATTGGAGACATGTATGAGCTTTTTGGTCTGTGCCTCGAGCGCCGAGAGCACAGCCGGGTCGCCATGACCTAGGCTGCACACGCCGATGCCGGCAAGAAAGTCGAGGTACTCACGGCCATCGTCGCCGGTGAGCTTCATGCCGTGACCCTCGACAAACTCGACCGGAGAGCGGCCAAAGGTATGCATAACGTAATGGGATTCAAGCGATTGCTGAGCTGCAAGTGACATGGGATGCCTTTCGTTGGGCGCCAGACGGCGCAGGGCTATGGGTGCAGGAATGGGGCGGCTGCGGGTCAGCTAGACCGTCTGAAGCTTCTCGACCTCGTCAAGGTTCTCGGTCAGACGCGCAGCAAACGTCGAAAGCGGATGCGGATGCGTATCGAACTCGTAAGCCGTCTCGGTGGAATGAATCACGGTGCCGACGCCGGCATCGGTCAGCAGCTCCAGGAGCAGCGAATGCGGCGTAGTACCGTTAATGATGTGGGCACGAAATACGCCGCCGGTAAGCGCATCGACGGCCGCACGCAGCTTGGGAATCATGCCCTTATCGACCTCGCCGCCGTAGAGCATTTCGTTAACCTCGTCGAGCGTTAGGTTGGAAATAAGCGAGTCCTTGTCGCTAAAGTCCTTGTACAGGCCATCGACATCGGTCAAAAAGATCGCCTTATGCGCGTGGAGCGCCGCGGCAACGGCACCGGCGGCGGTGTCGGCGTTGATGTTGAAGAAACCGCCGTCCTCCCCCGCCGCGACGGTAGCGATGACGGGGATGTACTCGCTATCGAGTAAGCGCTCGATATAGTCGGTGTTGACGTGCGTCACTTTGCCCACGCGACCGAGCTCGGGGTCGAGCGGCTCGGCGATGAGCGTGCCGGCATCGCTGCCCGACACGCCCACGGCCAGGTTGCCGTGGTGGTTGATGGCAGCAACCAGCTCCTGGTTAACCTTGCCGCCCAGCACCTCGCGCACGATATCCATAGTCGCCGGCGTGGTCACGCGCTGGCCGTTCTTAAACTCGACGGGAATATCGTAATGGCTCAGCGCCTCGTTGATAGCCTTGCCGCCGCCATGCACGATGACGGGGCGCATACCGATGATCTTGAGCAAAACGATGTCGCTCATCACGTCGCGGCGCAGCTGCTCGTCGACCATGGCTGCACCACCGTACTTGATAACGACCGTCTTACCGGTCAGGTTCTTAATCCACGGCAGCGCTTCGAACAGCAGCTGCGCGGTTGCTTCGTTGGATTCGCTCGAACGACAATCGCATGCGAATTTCATAATCTGCCTCGTCTTTCGTATCGTTATCGCGCCGTGCTCCGCTGTCCGCAATCGCGGCAAGATGCGCAGCGTGCCTGGAATCTAGGAACGGTAGTCGCCGTTGATGGAGATGTATTCATGCGTGAGGTCGCAGGTCCACACGGTCGTTGCCGCGTCGCCTGCACCCAGGTCGGCCGAGATCACGATCTCGGGCGCCTCGAAACGTCGTAGAGCCTCGTCCTCGTCAAAGGGAACAGTCAGACCGTCGCGACAGACGGGCATGCCCATCATGTCGATGGAAACGTCTTCCTGATTAAACTTCACGCCGCACTTGCCAAGCGCCATAGCAACACGGCCCCAGTTGCAGTCGTGGCCGGCGATGCAGGTCTTAACGAGCGGCGAGTTGGCAACGGCACGGGCGGCGATATCGGCTTCCTCGTCGTTCACGGCGCCGGTAACGTTGACCGTAACAAGCTTGGATGCGCCCTCACCATCGGCGGCGATATTGCGCGCCAGGCTCTCGCACACCTCGTGCACGGCAAATGCCAACTCGTCGAAGGCATCGGAGCCCTCGACGATAGGCTCGGCATCTGCGGCAGCGACGCCGGAAGCAAGCATGATGCAGGTGTCGTTGGTCGAGGTGTCGGAATCGACCGTTACCTTGTTAAAGGTCTGCTTGACGGTCGAGAGCAGCAGAGCATGAAGTGCCGCAGGCTCGACGGGGGCATCGGTGGTGATAACTGCAATCATGGTGGCCATGTTGGGCATGATCATGCCCGAGCCCTTGCACATTCCGCCTACCGTATAGACATTGCTCGCATGACCCGCAGCCTCGCTGACGTAGGACACGGCGTACTCCTTGGAGTGCGTGTCGGTCGTCATGATGGCGCGAGCGGCATCGGCGCCACCGTGGGCGGAAAGTGCCTCGTAGGCAGCAGGAATGGCGGTCTCAAACGTGTCGATCGGCAGAATCTGGCCAATCACACCCGTGGAGGCAACCAGAATCTGCTGGGGCTCGCAGCCGATGACCTGCGATGCGATGCTGCATGTCTCGCGCGCGCATGCAAGGCCGGTCTCACCCGTGGCGGCGTTGGCATTGCCAGAGTTGATCGAAACGCCGGCGATGATACCGTAGCCCTTGTCCGCACCGCCCAGGTTGGCGCGGCTCACCTGCACGGGCGCCGCGCAAAAGCGATTGGTAGTAAACACGCCGGCACCGGGACAGGGCTTATCGGGCACGACGAGCGCGTAATCCAGACGCTCGGGATTCTTCCGAAATCCCGCATGGATGCCTGCGGCCTTAAAGCCGGCCGCTGCCGTAACGCCACCCTCGACGGCGCGAATCTTGATATCAAACAGCTCGGTATTCATCGTCTTTATGACTCCTTATGTCAAACAAAAAACGGACATCGGTTGGTGCGCCATGCCAGTCGTGATCATGAGACCAGCTTAAGAGTGGCGCCCCACTCGATGCCCGACTACCAAATCGTTAACAATCGAATGTGCTACACCGGGCACGCCACTGTGGGCAAGCCTCGTCGCTCGTCAAAGCCAAAGACGATATTGGCGCACTGGACCGCTTGGCCCGCAGCGCCCTTGCACAGATTGTCGATGGCGCCCGTCGCCACCAGCACGCCCGCGCGCTTGTTGAACGCAAGGCCAATCTGGGCGGCGTTGGTGCCGACGACCGAAGCCGTCTTGGGCTGCTGGCCGGCATCGAGCACGCGCACAAAGGTGCGACCGGCATAGAACTGCTTGTAATAGTCGACAACGTCCTCAAGAGCCAGGGAGTCGATGGCCTGCGGCGTGAGCGGCAGCGTCACCGTGGAGAGCAGGCCACGCTTGAGCGGTGCCAGATGCGGGGTAAAGACGATGCGATCGGTCAGGCCAAGGATTTGCTCAATCTCGGGCGTATGACGATGCTTGCCTACGCCATAGGCCTCCAAGTTCTCGTCGGCGCTGCAAAAATGCGTACGAGCGTTGCAGGACTTGCCGGCACCCGTTACACCGCTGATGGCATCGACGATCACGGGACCGTTCTCGGCCACCCAGCCCGCACGCACGGCAGGAGCGGCAGCAAGGCTCGTTGCGGTGGGATAGCAACCGGCGCAGGCGACCAGCACGGGTTTGCCGTCGGCATGGCTGGAAGCAGCGGTCTCTAAGTCCTGGCAGAACAGCTCGGGGAGGCCGAAAGCACGCGTCTTGAGCAGCTCGGGGCTCGTATGCGCGGCGGCATACCACGCCTCGAACACGGCCGGATCGCTCAGACGGTAGTCGGCAGACAAATCGAAGCAGGAAACGCCTGCGGCAAGGAGCGCGGGCACCTGTGCCATGGCAGCCGTGTGCGGCACGGCAAGAAAAACCGCATCGCAGCTCTTGAGCTCGGGGGCGTCGTGCGTGGTAAAAACCAGATCGCTCACGCCGGCAAAGCTCGGATAGACCGAAGACAGCGGCCGGCCGGCATCGGCGTTGGACGTAATGGCAACAAGTTCAAACTCGGGATGACCGAGCATGAGGCGAATGAGCTCGGCGCCGGCATATCCAGCCGCACCGACGATTCCAACCTTCAAAGACATATCAGACTCCTTGTCTGCGATTTATGCACCGATGCGCATTTCGCAGCGGTCATTATGAAGTAGGTTGAAACTTTAGCACCAAAAGATGCATGAACACGTAAATGGCTTGCATATTCATGCATTGAAACATTCCCGACACATTCGCTTGAAAGAATTGACAAATGGAGCGGGCCCCGTATTGACCGGCGCTCCTAACGGCGCCGGGCAATACGGGGCCCGCCCATGCGAAAACCAAGTTGTTAGGATGAGCCAGCTGGCTAGAGCTCGACCGGCACCCATTCGCCGTGATTGCAGATAAAAGCCTCGGGATCCTCGACGCTAAAGAAGACGAGCGTGGGGTCGTTAGGCCCCTCATAGTGCTCGCCCAGGTGCTCTAGATGCTTCCACCCGGCTTCGCGCATTTCGTCTAAAGCCCGGTCATCCAAGCCGGCACGCCCGCGCAAGATGAGCCAGCCATGGCCCGGCCACCAACTCGTGGCCTCAAAGCGCTGGTTTTGCAGCAGCTCTTGCCACACATCTTTGGTGCGCGCTGTTACAAACCACAGCTTGCCGTCCTGGATCTGCGCAAACGAAAACGGACGCACATGAGGCTGTCCGTCAACGCTCGTCGCCAAATACCATGCCGGCACCGACGTCAGATACTCCAACACCGTATTCAATCCGTCCACGTTTCCTCCTGTACTAGTTAGTTTGGGAACCTGGTTTGTGCGAGCTAGAGCTCCAGGCGCTCCTCGCTGCCGTCGATATCACAGAAGCGCGCGGCAATATTGCGGACCGAAAAGAAAGCAAGGCGGCCGTCGTTGGCACTCTCGTGTTCCTCGCCAATGCCCACCATGTGCTTAAAACCCGCTTGACGCACCTTGTCGCTCGCAACTGCGTCGTCCTCAAGTGCGGCTTCGCCGGTCAATACGATCCAACATTCCCCCGGCTTCCAGCCCGATACCTCAAACTTGGGATTCGCACTCAGCTCCGCCCACACGTCCTTGTCACGCGACGTGCAAAACCACAACTTACCGTCATCGACCATGGCAAACGAAAACGGCCTCACGCGAGGCTGATGCCCGTCACTTGCATCGGTCGTAGCCAGATACCACGCCGGAATGCGCCTGAGATACGAACAGGCGCGCTCAAGCTGAGCTGTGCGGTCGTTGTCGGTCATAGGGACCCCTTTCTTGCGCCCGAATCGCGCCTAAACAAGTTGAAGATTGATGACGATGACGCAGATGAACAGCAACGCCGTCACCACCGCCGCCAACGCATCGCCGCGGCCAAATGCAAGCGCATGCAGGCGCGTGCGGCCCTGCTCGCCGTGATAGCAGCGTGCATCCATGGCGGCAGACAGCGTCTCGGCATGGCGGAACACGCCCGTGAACAGCGGAATCGCCACACTGCCGAGCATACGCACGCCGCCGAGCGGACCGCCCGTCACGCGCGCGCCGCGGCTTGCCTGTGCATCGGCCGTCTGCTTCATCTCAGTGGCAAACTGCGGCATAAAGCGTAGAGCGATACCCATGATCATGCCGAGCTCGTGCGCAGGAAGTCCCACACGCGCAAACGGCGCGAGCAGGCGCTCAAAGCCCGCGGTGAGGTCGAGCGTCGGCGTGGTGAGTGTAATGGCGCTCATGCCGGCCATCATCAAGCTCAGGCGGCACGCCATAAAGGCGGCAGAACGCAGTGAGCCCTCGCTTATCTGCAGAAAGCCGAGCTGCCACAGGATGCGCCCACTCTGATCGGTAAACAAGTTGAGCACCGCGACCACGACGACGATTGCCAGCAGCGGCGCCATCGACGACAGAACGCGACGAACCGGCACCCGAGACACGGCATAGGTCAGCACAACGAAAATTGCGACCGGGGCCAGTCCGCGGAAGCCACTGACGGTGAGCGTCGTGATCAGAAACACAAAGCCCAGGAGCAGCTTGGTGCGCGGATCCAGGCGATGGATCGCACTATCGCCGGGATAGTAGCTGCCAAACGAAAACGCCTCCATTAGCAGCCCTCCTCTCGCGCGACCGTCTTGGTTTTAGCAATGTCCGAGACGTTAGAAGAGCCGTCTGAGCGACCGATCAGCAAATCTGCCAACTCGTCTGCCAGCGACTCAACCGTATAGAGGCCGCCGCGACGCAGCGGCACGCCCGCCTCCGTAAGCGCCAGCGCCATACGCTGGGCGGCGGGAACGCCCAAGCCGATCGACTTGAGCTCATCGGCATGCGCAAACACCTGCGCGGGGGTTCCCTCGGCAAACACCGCACCTTCGTTCATTACGACGATGCGGTCGCAGCAATTGGCTAGGTCATCCATACTATGCGAAACCATGACAACGGTCAGGCCCTCGCGATGGAGTCGATCGATGAGCCCTAGGAAATCCCTGCGCGCAGCCGGATCGAGCCCTGCCATGGGTTCATCGAGCACCAGGACCTCGGGCTCCATGGCGAGCACGCCGGCGAATGCCACGCGCCGTTGCTGACCGCCCGAAAGCTCAAAGGGGCTCTTGTCGCCGACCGTGGAAAGGTCGAGGCCCACGCGTGAGAGCGATGACTCGACACGACGGTCGACTTCATCTTGCGGCAAGCCAAGGTTATGCGGACCAAACGCCACGTCCTGCGCCACGGTTTCGGCAAACAGCTGACGCTCAGGATATTGAAACACCACGCCGACCTTGGCCTTAACCGCGGCGGCGTCTTTCTTGTTTGACAGATCGAGCCCCAGCGCGCGAACGGATCCCTCCTGGGGGCGCATCAAACCGTTGAGATGCTGGACCAGCGTCGACTTACCCGAACCGGTATGACCTGCCAAGCCCAGGAACTCGCCGCGACGCACCGTCAGCGATACATCGCGCAGCGCCCACGGGCTGCTTGGGTCGTTTCCCCAGAGAGCCTGTTTGTTCGATTTGTCCGCAGTGGCCGAGCGCTTGTGCCAGCGGTGGCGCTCGCGCGGACTGAGCGAATAACTGTACGAAACATGGGATAGTTCGATGACGGGCTCCGACGCGTTGTCCTCGTTGTCTACCGGAACAGCGCCGTCAGCGATTTCCAACTGGGATGCGGAAGACTGCCCCGCGGTGCCTGCCCCACTCCGCTCGGCATAAGCCTGCGTAATCTCGGCGACCATATCCGCCTCACGCACCTGCGCGCAAACGGACACGCCCTTCGCACGAAGTGCCATGCCCAAACGGCACGACTCTGGCATGTCAAGGTTGAGCTGAACGAGTTCATTCGCCCGCGTCAAGATTTCCTCTGGCGTACCGAGCATGGCAACGTGCCCCGCCCGAAACACCGCGACACGATCGGCCTCGGCGGCCTCTTCCATAAAGTGCGTAATCATCACGATAGTCATGCCGCGATCGTGGAGCGCATGACAGGCCTTCATAAGGCCCTTGCGTCCGCGCGGATCGAGCATCGAGGAGGCCTCGTCCAAGATAAGCACGCGCGGCTCCATGGCAAGTACGCCGGCGAGCGCCACGCGCTGCTTTTGTCCGCCCGAGAGCGCATGGGTCTCGTGGCGCTCAAAGCCCACCAGGCCCACGCCCTTCAGCGCCTCACGTACGCGCTGCGCAATTTGCGCCGATGGCACGCCAAGGTTTTCGGGACCAAACGCAACATCGTCCTCGACAAGCGTCGCCACAAGCTGGTCGTCGGGATTCTGGAACACCATGCCCGCAGTCGAGCGGATGTCGTAGACCAGCTCGGGATCGGACGCGTCCATGCCGTTGACGCACACCGTTCCCGCATCGGGCTGCAGCAGCGCGTTCAAATGCTTGGCAAACGTCGACTTGCCCGACCCGTTTCCGCCAAGGATGCAGAAAAACTCGCCATCCTCGATGTTCAGATCGATGCCATCGAGCGCCGGTACAGCACCGTCATAGCTAAAGGAAACGCCCCGACACTCAATCATGCGCGGCCTTTGACCTGGTCCTTCTTGGGCGTGATGAGATTAGAGACCGCCTTGTACACCGCCAGCGTCAACACCGAGTTGAGCACGGTCTTGATGAGGTTGAACGGCAGCACGGCGGGAATCATGAGCGGGGCGATCACATCGACCGAGCCATACCAGAACCAAACGCCGATGGTCAGGTTCGCGACCATGGACAGCGCCGTAGCGGCAATGACGCCGAGCGCCAGGCCAATCACGGCACCCTTGTAGGTGTGCATCTTCTGATAAACGATAGCCGCAGGCAGAATATAGCCCATCGTGGCAACCAAGTTCATAAGCGCGCCGACCCAGTCGCCCGTGGTAAGCGCATGGATAACGATCGCCATAGCGGCAACAGCGGTACCGGCACCGGGGCCATATGCAAACCCACACACCATCGCCGGCACCAACGACGGGTCATACGTCAAAAACGGCGCCGAGGGAAGAATGGGCAGCTGTACATACATAAACAGTGCTCCCAAGGCGCACATCAACGCCATGGTAACGAGCTGTTTGGTGCTCCACCTATTCGTGTTCTCAAAATGGATATGCTGCGACTGTTCAGACATAAGATCACCTGCCTCTTTCATCCGGACTCTAACCGTTGGTACTGGGATCTCACCAGTTCAGCCGGCATGCGAACCAACGCACACACGGGTCGCGGACTCATCGGCTCGGTCGCAGACGCCTCGCCTGCTCCGCGGCACCCCTTTGGCACCGCCCGATTTACCGCCAGTGGGGAATTTCACCCCGCCCTGAAACAGCACTTGCAAGTGTAGCACGGGCAGGTTTTCGCGCAAGTATGCCAAGGGTAATTTATGATGGGGACCAGTTGCCGCAACAACCACATTCCCCACCCATCCCAAAGTAGCGCGCCTTTCGCGCGAAGCGCGAAACAGCGAAGGGGACACGTACTCCCATCAACCACGTCCTTCTCCGCGAGCCGACCTCAAGGCCGTAAACGCAGGGGATCCGGGGGC